>NZ_JAHVHQ010000003.1:610764-916146 GCF_019802205.1 Roseovarius atlanticus | reverse complement strand
CAGGAATGATACCGTGGACAAGTGCAATTTGAAACTATTTCAGTGATTTGCAAGGGTTGATCGCGGAAAATCATCGCGCGCGTCGCGGCGCCGAAAGCAAGGAGGCAACATGCACAAGGTCAAGGCAGTCTTCGCGTTGGTGGCCGCTATTCTCTTCGCCATGTCCCCGGTCTACAGCAGCGGGTTCAACGGCTTCAGCGCCGGGCAGTTCCCGATCCCCCAGGACACCCCTCCGGTCCAGCCTGCCGGCTATGCCTTCTCCATCTGGGGGCTGATCTATATCTGGCTTCTCGCCGGGGCGCTGTTCGGATTGATCAACCGCTACGATGACCCGGCCTGGGACGCGATGCGCTGGCCCTACATCGTCAGCCTCGTCCTCGGCGCGGCCTGGATCCCGGTGGCCAATATCAGCCCCGCCTGGGCCACGGCGCTGATCTGGCTGATGTGGGGCACCGCTGCGCTGGCGCTCATGCGGGCGGGCACGCGCGACAGGATCTGGCTGCGCACGCCGATCGCGCTCTATACCGGCTGGCTCACCGCCGCGTCCTGCGTGGCGCTCGGTCTCCTGCTGGCGGGCTACGGCGTCCTGTCCCAATCGACGGCGGCCCTGCTGATGATCGCGCTGGCGCTGGCCCTGTCGGCGGCAATGCTGGCCCTGCGCCCCGACACGCCGGAATTCGCCGCCGCGGTCGTCTGGGCGCTGGTCGGCATCGCCGTCACCAACGCCGATCCCGTCAACTGGCCGGTGCTCGCGCTCAGCGGCGCGGGGGTGGTCGCCCTCGCGCTCCTCGTGCTGCGCGGCCGGCCCGACCGCCTCAGCTAGGGCCCCGCCCCTTGATGTGCTTGCGCAGCTTCGACGGCCCGGCCTTCTTCTTGGCCTTGTAGGGGTTCTTGTCCGATTGCGACCGCAAGGTCAGGCGAATGGGCGTGCCCGGCATGTCGAAGTCTTCCCGCAACCCGTTGACAAGATAGCGCGAATAGCTCGCCGGCATCTTGTCGGGATGGCTGCACATCACCACGAAGCCGGGGGGCCGCGTCTTGGCCTGGGTCATGTAGCGCAGCTTGATCCGCCGCCCGCCCGGCGCGGGGGGCGGGTGCGCCTCCAGCACGCCGGTCAGCCAGCGATTGAGCCGCGCCGTACTGACCCGCCGGTTCCACACGTCATAAGCTTTCTCCACGGCGGCATGCAGCCGGTCCAGCCCCTTGCCGGTCTTGGCCGAAACCGTCACCAGCGGCGCGCCGCGCAGCTGCGGCAACAGCCGCTCGAACGCCTCGCGCAGGTCGCGCAGCTTGCCCTGCTTGTCGTCCTCGATGTCCCACTTGTTCACCGCCACGACCACCGCGCGCCCCTCGCGCTCGGCAAGGTCGGCGATGCGCAGATCCTGCTGCTCGAACGGAATGGCGGCATCCAGCAGCACCACCACGACCTCGGCGAACTTCACCGCCCGCAACCCGTCGCTCACCGACAGTTTTTCCAGCTTTTCCTGCACCTTGGCCTTCTTGCGCATCCCCGCCGTGTCGAAGATCCGCATCGGCAGCCCGTCCCAGTCCATCCGGACCGAAATGGCATCCCGCGTGATCCCCGCCTCGGGGCCGGTCAACAGCCGGTCCTCGCCCAGGATCTTGTTGATCAGCGTCGACTTGCCCGCGTTGGGCCGCCCCACCACCGCCACCTGCAGGGGCCGGGCCTTGGTCGGCTTGCGCACGCCCTCGGGATCGGCCTCGCCATCCTCGTCGACGGCCACGTCCACCTCCGGCGCCTCTGCCTCGGCCCGCTCGGCATAGCCATCGGCCAGCGGCAACAGCGCGGTGTAAAGGTCGTGCATCCCCTCGCCATGCTCGGCCGACAGGCGAATGGGCTCGCCCAGCCCCAGGCTGTAGGCCTCCAGCACACCGGCATCGGCGGCGCTGCCCTCGGACTTGTTGGCGGCGACAAAGACGTGATCCGCCCGCTTGCGCAGGATCTCGGCGAACATCTCGTCCAGCGCCGTCACCCCGGCCCGCGCGTCGATCAGGAACAGGCACACATCGGCCATGCCCACCGCCCGCTCGGTCAGCTTGCGCATCCGGCCCTCGAGGCTGTCGTCGGTCGCGTCCTCCAGCCCGGCGGTGTCGATCACCGTGAACCGCAGGTCGGCCAGCCGCGCATCGCCCTCCCGCAGGTCGCGCGTCACGCCCGGCTGGTCGTCGACCAGCGCCAGCCGCTTGCCCACAAGCCGGTTGAACAGCGTGGATTTGCCCACGTTGGGGCGGCCCACGATTGCCAGTGTGAAACTCATCTTGTCAGGCTCCGGATCGGATGAACCGCGCGGACCCTGCGCATCAGGGCCCCTGCGAAAGCGCCCTGTTACACCAAGTCCCGCTTAACGGAAAGCCATCAACTGGCCCTTCGACGACACGACATAGAGCGTGTTTCCGGCCACCACCGGGTTGGTCGTCGCCCCGCCCGGCATCTGCACCTGTCCCAGCGATGCGCCATTGGTCGGGTCGAAGAACCGCATCAGCCCGTCGCTCGACGTCAGGATCAGCCGGCCACCGGCGATGATCGGCCCGTGATGGGCAAAGATCCGCGCCTGTTTCTTGGGCTTCGACTTGGTGAAGAACGGCAGCTTCACGCCCCACAGGCGCCGCCCGTCGGATTGCGCCAGCCGCAGAAGCTCGTTGCGGTCCGACACCATGAAGATCGAGTCGCCCGCGGGCCACACCCGATAAAGCGGCCCGTCTGCGGCGGTCCACAGCCGCTCGCCATTGCCAAGGTTCAGCGCCACGGTCCGGCCGCTGTGGTTGCCGGCAAAGATCGTGTTGCCCTCGATCACGGGCTCGCCGGTCACATCCTCGATGATCCCCGAGGAATAGCCCCGCCGCTTGCCGGCGATCTGCGTCGTCCAGCGGCGCAGGCCGCCCTTCAGGAACGCGCCTTGCACCTCGCCCGAGCCAAAGCCGAAGACCACGTACTTGTCCGACACGGCGGGCGACGGCGCGCCCAGCACGTTGCGGATGTCCGGCGTCGCCTCCAGCTGCCACGCGATGCGCCCGTCGGTGCGGTCCAGCGCCCAGGCCAGCTCGTCACCCGCGACGGCATAGACAAGGTCCCCGGCCACGGTCGGGCTGCCCGATCCGGTGGCCCGCAGGTTCTGCTGCCACTGGACCTGCCCGGTGGCGGCGTCGATCGCCGTCAAAAGGCCAAAGCCCGACGACACGAACAGTTGTCCGTTGTCATAGGCCAGGCCGCCGCCGCTACCGTCGATGGCGCCGTCATTCGCGGGCACCAGGTCGCGGGTCCAGATCACCTGGCCCGAAGTGCTGACCGCCGTCACCTGGGCGCGGGAATCCAGCGTGTAGACACGACCGCCCCCCACCACCGGATCGGCGGTGATCCGCGACTTGCGGCTGTCGCCCTGCCCGATATTCGCCGTCCAGGCCAGCTGCGGCGTGCCGCGCAGCGCCGGATGCGCCACCCGCGTGCGGGAATTGGAAATGCTCTGGGCCCAGCTGGCGTTGCTGCGGGCCGCCGGCAGCGCCAGTGGCGGCACCGCGCCCGAGACCGCCTGCGGCGCCAGCGCCGGTTCTCCCGGCTCGGTCTGCAGGATGTCGCGAATCTCCTCGCGCTCGCCGGTCAGGATGTTTTCCTTCTTCGCACAGGCCGCAACAAGGCACAGCGCACTCAGGCCAATCACTCCCGCTAACGTCTTCACCGCCATCGCCCCCGTACTTTTCAGCCGGCGTTGCCCTCTGGGGCCGCCGGAACGCTTAGTTGCCGTCGGTCTCGCCGACCGGCTCCTCTTCAATGTCACCGTCCAGGGCAACAATCAACTGCTCGACGCGCCGACGCAAGCCCGCTGTGGCTTCCGCGCTTTCATAGAGACCGCGCAGCCGCTCCAGCGCCGCGTCCCGGTCGCCCGCCTCCAGGTCGACCAGCGCCAGCTGCTCCTCGGCCAGAAGCCGCACGATGCCGCCGCCCGCCGCCATGCCTTCCAGCCGGGCGCGCTTGTCCTTGGGGCTCAGGCCCGATCCGGGCAGCGCCACGGCCTTCAGCGTCGCGATCTGCCGATAGACCAGCGGCACGTCGGCCGAGTCGGCCAGGCTCAAAAGCTGCTCGGCGGTCCGGGGGGCGTTGTCGGCCCCGCCCTCGCCCGCCGCCAGCAGACCCACGATGGCGCGCGCCCCGCCGGTTTCGGGCTGGATCGCGTCCAGCGCCGCGTTGCGCGCGGCCGCGTCCTCCTCGCCCAGCGCCGCGATGATCGCGTCGCCCAGCGCCTCGGCCTCGGCACGCTCCTGCGCCTTGCGCCACTCGTTGAAGGCCGCGCCCCCCACCAGCAGCAGCACCGCCAGGATGCCGATCCAGCCATACCGCTTGAAATTGCGGTACAGCCGGTCGCGGCGGACCTCCTCGGTCACCTCGTCGATGAAACTGTCAGACTGGCTCACTGCGCATTGCCCTTCTTCGAAATTTCGCCCCTCTTACCGCGTCACTCCGGCCCTGCCAAGGGGCGCCCCGCCACATCGCGCGCGCACCCGCGCGCCCGCGCGTCGCGGCGGGTTGAACAATGCCGACAAAAGGACTAATCTAAACCGGACAGTTCAGCGTAAACCGCGTTAAAGACGCATGGCGATCGACGCCAAGCGCCCGTAAACTCACGCAAACGACTCTCGGAAAGCTATTTCATGCGCCTGTTTCCCATCTTCGCCGCCATCCTGGTCTGCGCGGCCATTTACGCGCTCGTGATGGAACGCGACAGCATCGCGGCGCTCTTCGCGCCGGTCGAGGACACCGAACTGGCCGAGGCGGTCGCGCCGGACACCGATCAGGGCGACGACCCGCTGGCCGAAACCTCCGAGGAACGCGAAGGCACCGTCGGCGTCGTCGCCCTGCGCTCCACCGCGCGCACGATCGACACCGCCGTCACCGTGCGCGGCCAGACCGAGGCCGACCGCCAGGTCGAGCTGCGGGCCGAAACCCCCGGCCAGATCGTCTCGGAACCCATTCGCAAGGGGGCCTTCGTCGAAGAGGACCAGACGCTTTGCCAGATCGACCCCGGCACGCGCGAGGCCAACCTGGCCGAGGCGCTGGCCCGCCTGGCCGAGGCCCGGTCCCGCATCCCCGAGGCAGAGGCCGCCGTCCCCGAGGCCGCCGCCCGCGTCGAGGAAAGCCGCGCCCGCCTGGTCGAGGCGCGCGCCGTGCTCAGCGAGGCCGAGATCAACGCCAACGCCGCCGAAAAGCTCTCCACCGACGGGTTCGCCTCCCAGACCCGCGTGGCCCAGACCAAGGCCGCCGTCGAAGGCGCCAAGGCCCAGATCACCAGCGCCGAGGCCGCGCTCAAGGCCGCTGAATCCGGCCAGGAAACCGCCGCCGCGGGCATCGAGGCCGCCCGCTCGGGCGTCGAAAGCGCCCAGGCCGCCGTCGCCTCCGCCCGCAAGGAAATCGAGCGCCTGACGATCAAGGCCCCGTTCTCGGGCCTGCTGGAATCGGACACCGCCGAGCTTGGCAGTCTTCTTCAGGCCGGATCGCTCTGCGCCACGGTCATCCAGCTCGATCCGATCATGCTCGTGGGCTACATCCCCGAAACCGAAATCGCCAAGGTCAGCGCCGGCGCGCCCGCAACCGCGCGGCTCGCCTCCGGCGGCACGGTCGAGGGAGAGGTCACCTTCATCTCCCGCGCCGCCGATCCCACCACCCGCACCTTCCGTGTCGACATCCGCGTCCCGAACGAGGATCTCGCCCTGCGCGACGGCCAGACCGCCGAGATCCGCATCGAGTCGGAGGGCGTGAAGGCGCACCTGCTGCCGCAATCGGCGCTCACGCTCGACGATGACGGCGCCCTGGGCGTGCGCATCGTCACCCCCGACAAGACGGCACAGTTCAAACCCGTGACCCTGCTGCGCGACAGCCCCACCGGCGTCTTCGTCGCCGGCCTGGAAGAAACCTCGGACGTCATCATCCTCGGCCAGGAGTTCGTCGCCGACGGCGTCCCGGTCGAACCCGCCTTCCGGGAGACCATCCAATGACCGGCATCGTCGACTGGGCCTCGCAACGCGCCCGGATGGTGATCGCCTTCATCATCCTGTCGATCGTCGCGGGCACCACCGCCTACATCTCCCTGCCCAAGGAAGGCGAACCGGATATCGAGATCCCGGCCCTTTTCGTCTCGGTCAACTTCCCCGGCATCTCGGCCGAGGATTCCGAGAAGCTGCTGGTCAAGCCCATGGAAACCGAGCTGTCGGATCTCGACGGTCTCAAGGAAATGACCGGCACGGCGGCGGAAAACTATGCCGGCGTGGCGCTGGAATTCGAATTCGGCTGGGACAAGACCCAGATCATGGCCGACGTGCGCGACGCCATGAACGCCGCCGAGGCCGACTTCCCCGAAGGCGCCGAGCAATACTCGATCAACGAGATCAACTTTTCCGAGTTTCCCATCATCATCGTGTCGCTTTCCGGCCCGGTCCCCGAGCGCACGCTGGCCCGCATCGCCAAGGACCTGCAGGACCGGCTCGAAGGGCTGGAGCCGGTGCTCGAGGCCGGCATCGCCGGCAACCGCGACGAGATGGTCGAGGTGGTCATCGACCCGCTGCGGCTCGAGGCCTACAACGTCACCGCCAACGAGCTTGTGAACGTCGTCCAGAACAACAACCAGCTCATCGCGGCGGGCGAGGTCGACAGCGCCCAGGGCGCGTTCTCGGTCAAGATCCCCTCGTCCTTCGACGACACCGGCGACATCTACGACCTCCCGGTCAAGACCAATGGCGACCGCGTCGTCACGCTGGGCGACCTGGCCCGCATCAACCTGACCTTCGAGGACCGCGCCGGCACCGCCCGCTTCAACGGCGAAACGGCGATTGCCCTGCAGGTGGTCAAGCGCAAGGGCTTCAACATCATCGACACCGCCGCGCTGGTGCGCGACACCGTGGCCGAGGCTGAGGACACCTGGCCCTCCGAACTTCAGGTCGCGGTACAGGTCGACACCTCCAACGACCAGTCGCGCATCATCGCCTCCATGGTCTCGCAGCTCGAAGGCTCGGTTCTGACCGCCATCGCGCTGGTGATGATCGTCACGCTGGCCGCGCTCGGCATCCGCCCCGCCCTTCTGGTGGGTTTCGCCATCCCCACCTCGTTCCTGCTGTGCTTCGCGCTCCTGGCGGTGATGGGTGTGCCGGTGTCCAACATCGTGATGTTCGGCCTGATCCTCGCCGTGGGGATGCTGGTCGACGGCGCCATCGTGGTGGTCGAATACGCCGACAAGCAGATCGCCGAGGGCGAAGGCCCGATGCACGCCTACGTGGCCGCCGCCAAGCGCATGTTCTGGCCCGTGGTCAGTTCCACCGCCACCACGCTCTGCGCCTTCCTGCCGATGCTCTTCTGGCCCGGCGTGCCGGGGCAGTTCATGATGATGCTGCCCGTCACGCTCATCTTCGTGCTGTCGGCCTCGCTGCTGGTGGCGCTCGTCTACCTGCCCGTCATGGGCGGCGTCACGGGCCGCATCGAGCGCTGGTTCACCCAGCGGATCGAATCCATCGCCACCACCCGCTGGTACCTGCATATCGCACTTGCCGTGCTGGCCGTCGGCGGCCTCATGCTGGCGGGCCAGGCCATCGGCCCCCTCGCCCGGCAGACCGGGGCACAGTTCGCGGGCATGGACGGCGGCGACATCCTCGGCTCCGTCATCCCGTCGCTTCTGACGGCCTTCGGCCTCGGCCTCGGCATGGTCCTTGCCGGCGGCGTGGCCCTCGCCGGCGCACTCACCGCGCTCCTTTGCGTGCTGGCGCTTGTCCGCCGCCTGTCGCTCCTGTGGCAAAGCATCGACGCCTGGCAGGCCCGCAAGCTGCCTTTCCCCATGGCCCGCGGCCTGGTCTTCGCGGCGGCCGCCATCGGCGCCGCCTGGGCCACCGGCATCGGCTGGGCCGCCGCCATCGTGCTCGCGCTCATCGTCTTCGCCGCCATCGCGATCCGGCAATATACCCGCCTGCACCGGGCGCAGCGCATCGACGCGGGCTACCGCCGCTCGCCCTTCGGCTGGGTGATCCACGCCATCGCCGCCAACCCGATCATGCCGCTGGTGGCCTTCTGCGCCATCTTCGTCTTCGTCGGCACCGTGCTGATGTTCTACATCAACAACAACAACGGCACCGAGTTCTTCGTCGACAGCGAACCCGAGAACGCCATCGTCTATGTCCGCGCCCGCGGCAACCTGTCGATCGGCCAGAAGGACGCGCTGGTGCGCGAGGCCGAAGAGATCGTGCTGGAGCATCCCAATGTCCTCTCGGCTTTCTCCTTTGCCGGCGACGGCGGGCTGAACAACAACACCGGCGGCGCCGCCCCCCCGCTCGACACGATCGGCCAGGTCCAGTTCGAACTGATCAAGTGGGAGGACCGCCCGACCACCTATGAGACCTGGTTCACCATCCCGGTCCTAGGCTACGACGTGCAGCGCCGCGTCAACGACCCTGTGGCGGGCGGCGAACGCACCATCGACGAGCTGACCGCCCGGCTTGAACGGATTCCCGGCATGAAGGTCGAGATCCTGTCGCTGGAACAGGGCCCCGCCTCGGCCAAACCCGTGCACCTGCGGCTCAAGGGCGACAACTGGCAGGAGCTTCAGGACTTCACCGCCCGCGCCCGCGAAAAATTCGAAGAGACCCGCGGCCTGGACCTGGTCGAGGACACGCTCCCCCTGCCCGGCATCGACTGGCAGATCGACGTCGACGTGGAAAAGGCCGGCCGCTTCGGCGCCGACGTGGCCACCGTGGGCGCCATGGTCCAGCTTGTCACCCGCGGCATCCTGCTCGACACCATGCGCGTGCCCTCCTCGGACGAGGAAATCGACATCCGCGTCCGCCTGCCCGCCGAGGACCGCGTTCTGTCTACCCTGGATGAACTCAAGGTGCGCACCGATGACGGCCTCGTGCCGCTGTCCAACTTCATCACCCGCCAGCCGGTGCCCAAGCTCGCCCAGATCGACCGCGTCGACCAGACCCGCTATTTCGACGTCAAGGCCGCCGTGGTGGACGGCCTGACCGTCACCACCACCGGCGAAAACGGCGAGGAAACCCAAGCGCCCCTCACCGCCAACGAACGCATCGAAACCCTTACCGCATGGCTCGAAAGCGCCGACATGCCGCGCAGCGTCTCCTACGAATGGACCGGCGACGCCGAGGACCAGGAAGAATCCGGCGCCTTCCTGCAACAGGCCTTCCTGGGCGCCCTGGGCCTCATGTTCATCATCCTGCTGGCGCAGTTCAACTCGGTCTACAACGCCGTGCTGGTGCTTCTGGCGGTGATCCTGTCCACCACCGGCGTGCTGATCGGGATGCTGGTGATGAACCAGCCGTTCTCCATCATCATGACCGGCACCGGCATCGTGGCGCTGGCGGGTATCGTGGTGAACAACAACATCGTGCTGATCGACACCTACCAGGAATATTCCCGCTACATGCCCCGGATCGAGGCGATCACCCGCACGGCCGAGGCGCGCATCCGCCCGGTCCTGCTGACCACGATCACCACCATGGCGGGCCTCGCACCGATGATGTTCGGCCTCAGCCTCGATTTCTTCGCCGGCGGCTACACCTTCAACAGCCCCACCGCGCTGTGGTGGAAACAGCTGGCCACCGCGGTCGTCTTCGGCCTCGGGATCGCCACGGTGCTGACGCTGGTCTTCACGCCGTCCATGCTGGCGCTGCGCATCTGGGCCACGACCTACGTACTCTGGGGCGCCCAGCTCCTGGCCAAGCTCTCCTTCGGCCGCTCCAGCCGCGCCGCCCGCGACTGGGCCCTCTCGCGCCAGGCCGCCCGCGTCCGCGCGCCCGAGATCATCTGGACCGAAGGCATCCCCGATATCGCCGCCTACGAGGACGACACCACCCAGCCCGAACTCGCCCTCGACGACGTCAAGGGCGTGCTGGCCGACCGCAAGGCGGCGCAGTCCGGCTCGGATGACGACGACGACACACCGCCCAAGGACAAATCCCTCCGCGCCGCCGAATAAGCCCGCATTGGGTGGGTAAAAACCCACGCGTCATGACGCCCGGAGGCGCGACGCCGAGCGGGCCGCGTAGGGTGGGTGAAAACCCACGCGCAACGCCCGAAGGCGCGACGCTCACCCCTCGTCCTGCGGCGCGATCTCCAACGTCACGACCGTTTGCGCCTCGTCCGTCCCGGTGCTGCCGACGACGGTCACCACCATACCGACCCGCAAGTCCGGCCAGAGGTCGGGAAAATCGGACGCCCGCGCCCGGAACAAGGGGTTGCCGGCCTTCGCACACCAGATATGCGCGACGCCTCCGTCATCGGAAAAATACAGGATCGTACCGCGGAACATGTCGTCTCTTGCTTTGCGCGTCTTCAGCGTCGGCCGCTCGCACCAAAACCAGAAAGAACTCTTGAAAAACGGGCCGGGAAGCACCGCTTTAACGCAGGTCGCCCACCCACTTCCACAAGGAAATAGACGCCTGACGCGACGTATCCAGAAAAGAAATCAAGGCCGCGCATCCCGGGCAAAACCGTCCCCCGGAACACAAGCCGAACAGGGCGCCGTCCACGGGTCCCTCCCGTCCATCAGGCTGCGTCCGACCCGCCCCGCAAGGCCCAGCCAACGACGGCGCCGGCCCGCGCGCCACAAGCCGCCTCAGGCCGCGCGCTCGCGTTCGCTGGCCTGCCGCGCCCAGAGCCCCGCATAGCGCCCCTCCCGCGCCAGCAGCTCGCCATGGGTGCCTTCCTCCACGATCCGCCCTTCTTCCAGCACCACGATCCGGTCCGCATCCGCCACCGTCGACAAGCGGTGCGCGATGGTGATCACCGTGCGCCCCTCGCCCGCCCGGCGCAGCGCGTCCTGGATCTCGCGCTCGGTCTCGGTGTCCAGGGCACTCGTCGCCTCGTCCAAGAGCAGGATCGGCGGATCCTTCAGCAGGGTGCGCGCGATCCCCACCCGCTGCTTCTCGCCGCCCGACAGCTTCAGGCCCCGCTCTCCCACCTGCGTCTCGTACCCCTTGGGCAGGCGCTCGATGAACTCGTGGATCTGCGCCGCCTTCGCCGCCGCCTCGATCTCGTCCTGCGTCGCCCCGTCGCGGCCATAGGCGATGTTGTAGCCGATCGTGTCGTTGAACAGCACCGTGTCCTGCGGCACCACGCCGATGGCGGCGTGCAGGCTTTCCTGCGTCACGCCGCGCACGTCCTGCCCGTCGATCTCCAGCGCGCCGCCGCTCACGTCGTAGAACCGGAACAGCAGCCGTCCGATGGTGGACTTGCCCGACCCCGACGGGCCGACCAGCGCCACGGTCTCGCCCGCCGCAACGCTCAGCGACACATCGTGCAGGATCGGTCTTTCCGGGTCATACCCGAAGGAAACGTCGCGAAACCGCACCGACCCACCTTCGATTTTCAAACCTTTTGCATCCGGATCGTCTGTCACATCCGGCGTTTGCTCTAACAAATCGAACATTTGCGCCATGTCGACCAGGCTCTGCCGGATCTCGCGGTAAACCGTGCCCAGAAAATTCAGCGGCATGGTGATCTGGATCATGTAGGCATTGACCATCACGAAATCGCCCACCGTCAACGCGCCGCTCTGCACGCCCATCGCCGCCATCACCATCACCGCCACCAGCCCGCCGGTGATCAGGAAACTCTGTCCGACATTCAGGAAAGCCAGCGAATAGGACGTCTGCAAGGCCGCGCTCTCGTAGCCTTCCATTGCCCGGTCATACCGCGCCGCCTCGCGGCCCTCGGCACCGAAATACTTCACCGTCTCGAAATTCAGCAGGCTGTCGATGGCCTTCTGGTTGGCATCAGTGTCCTGCTCGTTCATCCGCCGGCGCAGCTTGACCCGCCATTCCGTCACCTTGAAGGTAAAGACGGCGTAGGTCGCGATCACGCCCATCACCACCGCCAGATAAGAGAAATCGAACAGCGTCCACAGCACCACGCCGATCATCAGCAGTTCCAGGATCAGCGGCCCGACCGAGAACACCAGGAAGCGCAGCAGGAACTCCACGCTTTTCACGCCGCGCTCTATGATCCGGCTCAGCCCCCCGGTCTTGCGCGTCATGTGAAAGCGCATCGACATCTGGTGGATATGCTGGAACGTCTCCAGCGCCAGCCGCCGCAGACCGCGCTGCGCCACGGGTGCGAATATCGCGTCGCGCAGCTGCTGGAAGCCCACGTTCATCAGCCGCGCCATGCCATAGGCCACGGTCAGCCCGATGGCCCCCGCGCCCAGCATCCACGCCGCCTCCTGGCCCTCTCCGGCCAGCGAATCCACCGCCGCCTTGTAAAAGAACGGCGTGCCCACCGCCACGACCTTGGCCAGCACCAGCGCCATGAGCGCCAGCACGACCCTGCGCTTGGCCCAGGTCTGCCCCTCGGGCCACAGGTACGGCGCCACGCGCCGGATCACCTGCAGCGCGTTGTCCGGCATTTCCGTTGCTGTCGTGGGTCTGCGCCGCATCTGGTCTCCTTGGTCCCTCCGCTGACATAGGCCAAGCCCGCGCCCAAGGCCAGACGCGCCGCCGCACCGTTATGTCGCAGTTTCTGCAATCGCGGTGGAACCAAACCCGCCCCACCGCGTTTCACCGCCAACGGCAGGCAACGTGCCCGGATAAATGGAGAGAAATCATGCGTTTCATCGCAGCACTCACCGCCCTCTTCGCCCTCGCCGCGTGCGAGACGACCGAAGGGTTCGGGCGCGACCTGTCCAATCTCGGTGACAACATCGAGGAAGAGGCTGAAGAAAACGATTGAGCCCTCTTTTACGCGGCGTCGTGGCCCCCGATCCAAACTTCGTCACGATGTCCGTAAGGAAAGTTGCAAGGCCCCGGCGCGCACACCGCGTCGGGGTTTTCCTTTTGCGGGCCTATTCCACCGCCACATGGTCGGGAATGGTAAAGACCTGGCCCGGATAGATCAGGTCCGGGTCGCGGATCCGGTCGCGATTGGCCTCGAAGATCCGCACATATTCTATCCCCTCGCCGTAATTGCGCCGTGAAATCCCCCACAGCGTGTATCCCGGCTGCACCGTCACCGCCTGCACCAGCTTGCCCGCCTGCGTGGCGTCCGCCAACAGCGCCTCGTCCTCGCGCTTGAACGGGGTCTCGACCCGGCTGGTGACATTACCGTCGGCATCCACCTCGTCGATCCGCAGGGTATAGACGCCGGTATCCACCTCCGGCAGGTCCGATTGCCAGCTGCCATCGGTGGCAATGCGCGAGGTCGTGACCGGCGTGTTGTCCAGGTAGACCCGCACGAACCCGTCGCTGGCGCCTCGCCCCGACAGTTCCACCGCGCCGGTGTCGGAATAGCTGATCGCATCCAGCGCCACCACCGCCATCACGTCGGGGCTGGCATCGCCCGGCGCGGGCTGGATCACCCGCACCCCATCCGCGTCCGACATCAGCACCGCGGCCCCCGGCGCAGGATCGGGCTGATCGGTCGTGTCATCGCCCGTCCCGCCGCCCACACCCCCGGGCGTCGCGCTGTCGGCACTCTGGCCACCGCTCGCGGTGTCCGTCCCCTGCCCCGTAGCCGCCTCGCCTGTCGCCCGGGCGGTCTCGGCGTCGTCGCCTCCCCCCCCCGTGGCGGCCTGTTCTGAGTCGGTCCGGGCTGACGCGCCCTCATCGCGTCCGGTCCCCGCGGCGGAAGGCCCGGTGTCGTCCTCATGCGCAACGCGGTCGTCCCCTGCATCCCGCGCGGTGGCCTGCCGCGTGCCTGCCTCATCCGCTCCGGCGCCCTCGCCAGCGGCCCCGACACTCTCGGAGCCTCCGTCAGACTCGCCGCCGTCGACCTGCTCGGGCGCGGCCGTCCGCGCCACGTCCGAGCCTTCGGCCCCGCTCTCCGGCACGCCCTGCTGATCCTCCTGCGCCGGCTCCGCCGTATCCGACAGCACGGCCGTCTCGACCCCGCCCTCAGCCTCCTCCGCCGCGCGCTCCGTGCCTGCCCCCTCGGGCGCAACCGCCTCGACCGCCTCCGCCGCCTGCGTCACGGACCGATCGCCAGCGCCCGCGTGCCGCTCCGCGTCGTCAGGCGTCCCGCTCTCCGCTTCACTCGTCCCGGTGGTCTCCAGCGCCGCAACCGTATCGCCCGGCGCGGCCTCTGCCACGTCCGCCTCGGCCACCTCCGGCGAGGCCGGCCCCCGCAGCGGCGCAATGATGATTTCCCCTTGGCTTTCAATATCCTCCCCGGTCTCGGGCGAAGTCATGCTCAGCGACAGAACCCGCGGCTCTTCGCTCGGGTCGACGGTCACGAATTCCACGAACTGGCCATCGCCCTCGGGCACGAAACTGCGCAGCACGTCGCGGTCCAGCCGGATCGCGGTTTCCCAGCCCGGCTCGGCCCGCCCGGCCACCAGCATCCGGCCATCGGGATCCAGCCGAAAGGTGCTGACCCTGGGCGGTGCCGGCGTCCCGGGCGCGGTGTCGGCAGTGTCGGCGGTCTCGGCATCCGGCGTCTCCGCCGCATCGGTTTCGGCCGTGTCGGTCGCCGCCTCGCTCCCGGCCTCGGGGGCCTGGTCCGTCCCGGTTTCGCCCGCTCCTGCCCCGGCCTCGGCCCCGGCAGCGCTCTCTCGGGAAGCGCCGGTCTCCGGTGTCGGCGCGTCCATCTCCCGGTCGAACACCCCCCCGGCGAAAAGGCCGATCACCACAGCCAGCGTCCCGACCGCCGCCGCGATCGCGGTGCCGTATCCTCCGGTCAGGCCAGACAGTTTGCTCATGGTTTTCGTCCCCCGGGCCGCAGGACAGCTCTGCGGTTGCAGGAGTTTAGCAACACCGGCTAGAACGGTCAAAAGAAGCCCCGTCAGCCATTGGTGATTTTCATGCCCAAGCGTTCCGTCTGTGTCTTTTGTGGCTCACGCAAGGGGCGCAACCCGGCCTACGAGGCCGCGGCGACGGCGCTTGGCACGGCCCTCGCGGAGCACGACATGCGGCTTGTCTACGGCGCCGGCGACGTGGGCCTCATGGGCGCCGTCGCGCGCGCGGCCCAGGCGGCGGGGGGCGAGACCTTCGGCGTCATCCCCGATCACCTGGTGAAATGGGAGGTCGGCAAGACCGACCTCACCCGCTACATCGTCACCGAGACCATGCACGAGCGCAAGAAAGTCATGTTCATGAACTGCGATGCGGTGGTGGTCCTGCCGGGCGGCGCGGGGTCCCTCGACGAGTATTTCGAGGTCCTGACCTGGCGCCAGATCGGCCTGCACGAAAAGCCGGTTTTCCTTCTTGATACCGAAGGTTACTGGACAAAGCTCATCCAGCTGATCGACCATGTCATCGATGAAGGCTTCGCCGACGCCTCCCTGCGCGACTACACCCAGGTCATCGATACCGTTCAGGACCTGATGGACGGCCTCGGCGCGACGGCCCGGTAACGCCAGCGCGCCACGCTGTAGAGCGCCAGCGCGCCCCAGATCATGGCAAAGGCGATCATGTGCCAGCCCGTGAAGGGCTCGGCAAAGATCACCACCGCCACGGCGAATTGCAGGCTGGGGTTGAGGTACGAGAGCACGCCCACGCTCGCCAGGTCGATCCGCCGCGCGCCATAGCTGAACAGGATCAGCGGCGTCGCCGTCATCGGCCCCGCCAGCATCAGGGTCAGCGCCAGCGGCCAGGACCCGCCCATCACCGCCCCGCCCTGCGCCGCCTGCCACGCCAGCCAGGCCAGCGCCGGGCCGACCAGCAACAGCGACTCCGCCGTGACCGACACGACCGGCCCCATGTCCAGCCGCTTCTTCACCGCGCCGTAAGCCCCGAAACTCAGCGCGATCCCCAGTGCGATCCACGGCGCCACGCCCAGCCCCGCGGTCAGCACGATCACCGCCAGCGCCGCCAAGAGCACCGCCAGTGTCTCGCCCCGGCCCAGCCGTTCGCCAAAGAACATCAGCCCGAACAGCACCACGACCAGCGGGAAGATGTAATAGCCCAGCGACGCCTCCAGCGCCTGGTCCGACTTGATGGCCCAGACGAACAGCATCCAGTTGAACCCGATCAGCACCGACGCCGCCGCCAGAACCCGCAGCGTGCGTCCCGCGCGCAAGGCCCGGAACGGCACCGCCACCCGGCCCTGCACGCCCAGGATCAACAGGAAGAAAACCGCCCCCCAGATGGTGCGATGCGCCAGCACGTCCAGCACCGGCAACCCGGCCAGCAGCTTGTAGAACAGGCCCGAAAGCCCCCAGATGGAACAGGCCAGGATGATGGCGGCGACGCCCTTGGCGGTTTCGGTCATGCGGGATGGCTCCGACAAGAAAACCCCCGGCCAAACGGCCGGGGGCTGAAATCAGATTTCCTGGACTGTCGCCCGCAATTACATGCGGCTCGCGACGTTTTCCCAGTTCACGAGCTTATCCAGGAAGTTCGACAGGTAGTCGGGCCGCTTGTTGCGGAAGTCGATGTAGTAGGAATGCTCCCACACGTCACAGCCCAAAAGCGCCGTCTGGTTGAAGCACACCGGGTTCACGCCGTTCTCGGTCTTGGTGACCTTCAGGCTGCCATCGGTGTCCTTGACCAGCCACGCCCAGCCCGAGCCGAACTGACCGCCGCCGGCGGCCTTGAACTCGTCCTTGAACTTGTCGACCGAACCGAAGCTGTCGGTGATCGCCTTCTCCAGCTCGCCCGGCATCTTGCTGTCCTCGGGGGTCATCATCTCCCAGAACTGGTTGTGGTTCCACAGCTGGCTGATGTTGTTGAAGATGCCCGACTGGGCCACCGCGTTGGGATCGTAGGTGCCCTTGATGATCTCTTCCAGGGACTTGCCGTCCCACTCAGTCCCCTCGATCGCCTTGTTGCCATTGGTGACATAGGCGTTGTGGTGGATGTCGTGGTGATATTCCAGCGTCTCCTTCGACATGCCTTTGCCGGCAAGCGCGTCATGTGCGTAAGGAAGGTCGGGAAGTTCAAAAGCCATTTCGGGCCCCCTTTTCTTTGAGGTGATATTTCGCGACTACATGGTAGCGTTAGGGGATCAACGTCAAGGCTGTTGTTTTGTTCCTGCCCTGCGGGCGGGCTGTGCAGGGGTGCAGAACAAGGCTCAACCGCGCGGAATCAAAGCGCGGCTCTGCCGCGCTGCCGCGCGATCGCCAGACCGCCCCATCGGGCTGGCGATTGGTTAACGTAAGCTCCTCGAACTGAGGGAATGCGGACACCGCAACCATAAAGAGTATTGAATTCGCCTCGGGTCGCCACCCCGCGGTCTGGCCATCGCGCGGCCCACGCCGTCCACGGCCCGCCCCGAACCCTCGTAGGGTGGGTTTTCAACCCACCCTTGTCCAACCCACCTATGGTACGCGAACCCTTACGCGAAAAGCCCCGTCTCGCCGCCCGGCTCCGCCGCATCCTTCAACAGGTTGAACGCGTATTCCGCCACCGAGCGGAAGCACACCACCCGGATCGTCTCGGCATCCACCATCCAGAACGCCGCCGCGATCTGCGCCATGCGCGTCCGCCGGATCTGCCCCGGCTCGAACGCGCCCGGGGCCATGTCCACCGGGCACAGCTTGGCGATGATCTCGCGCGCCGCCCCGCCCTGCACCTGGAACACCGCCCGCGCGTCCGACACGTTGACGGCCAGGAAATGCTCGCCTGACAACGCCTTCTCGACCGCCGCCAGCGCATCCGCAACGCCCTCGTACGGCAACATCAGCAACAGCTCGTCCGGCGACATCCACGCCGCCCCCTTGTCGCCCGCGACCGCGATCTCGCGCTGACCGGGCAGGTCCACGCCACACGCGTCCTTCACGGCCTTCTTCATCTTGGCCGAGGACAGATCCCCGCGCAGCGTGATCATGCCCTGCAGACCCATCTCCCGGACCTCCACGTAGCCTTGGTAAACTGCGCCTTGCAACGCACTGACAGCCTTAGACATTCTGCTTCTCCCCTTCAGGGTCGTAAAAGACCGCGCTCACGATCCGGGTGGGCACCGTGGTGCCGTCCACCTTGGCGAACTCGATCACCTCGTCCATCCGGTCCGCGCCATGCCTGACCAGGCCCATGGCAATCCCGCGATCCAGCGTCGGCGAATAATAGGTCGAGGTCACCCGCCCCTGCACGTTGCGCTGCCCGTTGGCATTGTCGCCCTCGGCCACGCAATAGGCCCCGTCGGGCAGGACCGATCCGTCGACCGTCTGCAAGCCCACCAGCTGCCACCGCTCGGGGTCGGCCATATGGCTGCGCGCTTGAGCCCGCTTGCCGATATAGTCGTCCTTCTTCTTCGAGATGGCCCACTGCATCCCCAGGTCCTGCGGGATGACCGTGCCATCCGTCTCGTCCCCGATCATGATGAACCCCTTCTCGGCCCGCATCACGTGCAGCCCTTCGGTGCCGTAGGGCATCACGCCGAACTCCTTGCCGGCCTCCAGCAGTTGATCCCAGAACGCCCGGCCCTGGCTCGCCGGCACCGCGATCTCGTAGGACAATTCACCCGAGAACGAGATGCGGAACACCCGCGCCTTGACGTCGCCAAAGTCGATGTCCTGCCACGCCATGAACGGCAGCGCCTCGGCGCTCAGGTCCGCATCGGTCAGTTTCTCCAGCGTCTTGCGGGCTTTCGGCCCGACCACGCCGATCTGCGCGTATTGCTCGGTCACGTTGGCGACATAGACTTTCCAGTCCCACCACTCGGTCTGCAACCACTCTTCCATGTGGGCATGGATGCTGTCCGCGCCGCCCGTGGTGGTGTGGCACAGGAACGTGTCCTCATCCAGCCGCGCCACCACGCCGTCATCCATCAGGAACCCGTTCTCGTTGCACATCAACCCATAGCGGCACCGCCCCGGCTTCAGCGTGCTCATCATGTTGGTATAGAGCATGTCGAGGAACTTCCCCGCATCCGGCCCCTTCACGATCAGCTTGCCCAACGTCGACGCGTCCAGCAGCCCAAGGCTCCCCCGCGTCTGGTTGATCTCGCGCTTGACGGCGGCCGAAATCTCCTCGCCCGGGTTCTGCCGGAAGGTATAGGGACGCCGCCAATGGCCCACCGGCTCCCAGTAGGCGCCGTTCGCCTCGTGCCAGTCATGCATCGGCGTCTTGCGCAGCGGCTGAAAGATCTCGCCCCGCGCCTCGCCCGCGATCGACGCCATGGAAATCGGCGTATAGGGCGGGCGGAACGTGGTCGTCCCGGTCTGCGGAATGGGCTGGTTCAACGCGTCCGACAGGATCGCCAGCCCGTTGATGTTGCTCAGCTTGCCCTGGTCCGTCGCCATGCCCAGCGTGGTATAGCGCTTGGCGTGCTCCACGCTTTCATAGCCTTCGCGCGCCGCCAGCTGCACGTCGCTGACCTTCACGTCGTTCTGGTAATCCAGCCACGACTTCATCCGCAGCTTCACGTTGGCGCCCTGCGGCATCATCCAGATCGGCTGAATGACGTTGGTCTGCACGCCCTCCGCCGTCGGTTTCTCGGCCTTCTTCGGCGTCTTGCCCACGGCCTTGGCCGCCGCACGGCCGGCCTCCTCGGCATCGGCCAGGACAGCCCCCAGGTCCAGCTCGCCGCTAGCCGTGCCGGCGGTCGAGACATAGGCCTCACCCGCCGCCCCCGTAGGGGCCTTTTCCGGGTCGGGCCGGAACATCGCCTGCGTCTCGTCCCACAGCAGTTTGCCGCCGCAATGCGACCACAAATGCACCACCGGGGACCAGCCACCGGACATCGCCACCGCGTCGCAGGCGATCTCTTCCAGGGCCGAGCCTTCGCCGGCTTGTGCACAGATACCCACACCCGTCACGCGCTTGCCGCCCTTGACCTTCGCGATGCCCTTGCCGGTCTCCACGCGGATGCCCGCCGCCTTGGCCTTCTCGGCCAGCACGCCCGCGCCCGCCGCCCGCGCGTCAATGATTGCAGGCACGTCGAGCCCCGCCGCCTTCAGCGCCAGCGCGGTCAGATAGGCGTCGTCGTTGTTGGTCACCACGACCGTACGGTCCCCGACGGAAACCCCATAATTTACGACGTAATCGCGCACCGCAGAGGCCAGCATCACGCCCGGCACATCGTTCCCGGCAAAGCTCAGGGGCCGCTCGATCGCGCCTGTCGCGGTCACGATCTGGCCTGCACGAATCCGCCACAAACGGTGCCGCGGGCCCTTGGCTTTGGGCGTGTGATCGTTCACCCGCTCATAGCCAAGAAGGTAGCCGTGGTCGTAAACGCCGGCCCCCATCATACGCAGCCGCATGTCGACATTGGACATTTCGCCCAGCTCGGCGACCAGTTCATCCACGAACTTATCCACAGGCCCGTCATTGACAGTCGCGCTGTAAAGCGGCCCATCCACAGGCGTCCGTCCGCCCCAGGCGGCGGTCTGTTCCATCAACAGCACCTTCGCGCCCGCAGCCCCCGCCGCGCGGGCCGCCATCAGCCCCGCGACACCACCGCCGATCACCACCACGTCGTAGAACGCGTAAAGATGCTCGTACTTGTCGCCGTCCTTGTCCTTGGGCGCCTTGCCCAGCCCCGCCGACTGGCGGATGAACGGCTCGTAGACATGCTTCCACAAGGGGCGCGGATGGATGAACATCTTGTAATAGAACCCGGCGGGCAGAAACCGCGAGAACTTGGCGTTGATCGCGCCCACGTCGAACTCCAGGCTCGGCCAGTGGTTCTGGCTCGTCGCCTCCAGCCCGTCGAAAAGCTCGGTCGTCGTCACCCGCTGGTTCGGCTCGAACGTCTCGCCCCGGCCCATGTTGACCAGGCCGTTGGGCTCTTCCCCGCCCGACGCCACGATCCCGCGCGGGCGGTGATACTTGAACGACCGGCCCACCAGCATCTGGTCGTTGGCCAGCAGGGCCGACGCCAGCGTGTCGCCCTCGTAGCCCTTCAAGCGCTTGCCGTTGAAGGTGAATTCCATCGCGTGCGCCTTGTTAACAAGACGCCCGCCATTCGACAGACGCGTGCTCATGAAAACTCTCTCCAGCTCCAGCCCGGCACCTTCGCCGAGATCTTGTCCTTGATGTCCTTCGGCGGCTCGGTGGTCTGCGCCGAATAGGTCCCGTAGACCTCCAGCGTCACCGTGTTGCGCGCGGCGTGAAACCACTTGCCGCAGCCGTTGGTGTGCCGCCAGCGCTCCAGATGCACGCCCTTGGGGTTCTCGCGCTTGAACAGGTAGGCGTGGAAATCATCGTCACTCGAGTCCGGCCCGAAACGCTTCAGATGCGCCTCGCCGCCGCCCGCGAACTCGGTTTCCTCGCCCTTCACCCCGCAATAGGGACATTGCAATATCAACATGATTTGAATCCTTGTCCGTGTACGAAGCAATGGAACATATCTCCATATCCCCACTGCAAAGTTGCTACTGCCGCCAGAAAAAGTTCATTGGACAAGAATATCCAAACGATCCTGGCCTCGAAGTCCTTCATGATTTTTTGAATTTCTTCTTCAGTAAGAAGCCTGCGCTCATATGGCGTGCCATCCTCCGCCATATTATTCTTCCAGCCTTTTCCATCCGAGTACGTGATCTCATCGAGCTTTGCTTTGAATTGCTCCGCAAAAGCTCCGTGGCCCTCAAATGCTTTCTGCATTTCGCTCACTACAAGGCGTGTAGCACCGAACAAGACGAGAAGTACGGCAACCCAAAAACTACCAAGTCGTTGATAAGCGTCAGGTGACACCCAGACCAGCGTCACAGCTTGCACGATGCAAAAAATCAACAGGAATAATCTGACAAATCGAACTGCCCAGATTTCCATATGTAGCATCGGAGAAACCATCTTAGCACACCTGACGCACGACAAGGGCGGGCGCCGATTGGCACCCGCCCATAACGTTGCGATCACCTCCGCCGAAGCGGGGCGTGTTATTCTTCGACAGCAGCCGTGCCTGCCACGCCGTCCTCGGACGTGTCGGGCACGATGAAACCTTCCGGTACGTCGGACAGGTCCGGCGCGGTGCCGTTGCCCAGCGATCCGGCAAAGACCAGCGCCCCCAGGGCGACGACGACGACGAGGACCCAGAAGAGGCCCGCACTGCCCGCGTCATGGACAGGCATGCCGTAGCCACGCCTTTGCTGCCATTGTTCTTGGTCAGACATCTCTCGAACTCCTCATGGTGGAAGTTCGACAATGCGCCCCTCGAGGCACGCGCGGAAGCACCGGCAAAACCCCGCGCAGGGTTTGGGCCGGTTCCCGCAACTTCGGCGCGATTGCGTGGGCCGCTTTCCGCCACGTGTGCACGCGACGACACAGGGGCGTCACACGCCCCTGCGTTCCGCCATGTTGCAGGCGCGAGGCCGACTGCGGCCCCGTATGCGTTATTGCTGAGTTTCGCCTTCGACGTTGTCAGCCGCGTCCTCGACGTCCTGGGCAGCCCCTTCGACGTCCTCGGCAGCGCCCTCGACGGCGTCGGCCGTGTCTTCGGCAGCGTCGGCCACGTCATCGGCCGCGTCATCGGACGTCTCGACAGAGACATTGACGTCCGACGGATCCGAGCCGCCGATGATGTCATCGCCGCCGCCGCCGCTGTCACCGAACATGACCCAGGCGATGACGCCCACCGCGACGACCAGCCCGCCGATGATGAAAGCCATCGTTGCGCCGCCTCCGCCACCGCCGGAATGCTGGGGCGGCGGGGTGTGGTTATTGTTGTTGTAATCGGACATGTCGGTTCTCCGTTGCTTCTGGAATCCGACACCCCAACGCCCGATATGCCAAGGCGGTTCCCCATCAGTGCGCGACCCCCGCGGCGACGCTCTCGTCGATGAACCGGCCCTCGTAGAACCGCTCCAGCCCGAACTCGGCCGTCAGCGGCGAATAGCCCTTCGCCATCAGCTCGGCAAAGCCCCAGCCACTGCCCGGTATCGCCTTGAACCCGCCCGTGCCCCAGCCGCAGTTGATGAACACATTGTCGACCGGCGTCTTCGACAGGATGGGCGAGCGGTCGCCGGTCATGTCCACGATCCCGCCCCATTGCCGCAGCATCTTCAGCCGCGAAATCATCGGGAAGGTCTCGATCAGCGCGCGCACGGTCTCCTCGATATGATGGAAGCTGCCCCGCTGGGTATAGTTGTTGTAGCCGTCAGCCCCGCCGCCGATCACCATCTCGCCCTTGTCCGACTGGCTCATGTAGCCATGCACCGTGTTGGCCATCACCACCACGTCCATGCAGGGCTTGATCGGCTCGCTCACCAGCGCCTGCAGCGCCACGCTCTCGATCGGCAGGCGGAAGCCGGCCATGTCGGCCAGATGCCCCGAATGCCCCGCCACCACGATGCCCAGCTTGTCACAGGCGATATCGCCCCGGTTGGTGCTCACCCCCGTGACCTTGCCGCCCTCGCTGCGGATACCCGTCACTTCGCATTTCTGGATCACGTCCATGCCCATGGCCGAGCACGCCCGCGCATAGCCCCAGGCCACCGCGTCGTGCCGCGCCGTGCCGCCGCGCGCCTGCCACAGCCCGCCCAGCACCGGATAGCGCGGGCCATCGAGGTTGATGATCGGGCACAATTCCTTGACCCGGCTGGGGCTGATGAACTCGGTCTTCACGCCCTGCAACGCGTTGGCATGGGCCGTCCGCTCGTATCCGCGCACCTCGTGCTGGGTCTGCGCCAGCATGATCACGCCGCGCGGGCTGAACATGATGTTGTAGTTCAGGTCCTGGCTCAGCGTCTCGTAAAGGCTGCGCGATTTCTCGTACATCGCGGCCGAGGCATCCTGCAGGTAGTTCGACCGGATGATCGTCGTGTTCCGGCCCGTGTTGCCACCGCCCAGCCAGCCCTTTTCCAGGATCGCCACGTTCCGGATCCCGTGGTTCTTGCCCAGGTAATAGGCCGTCGCCAACCCGTGCCCGCCCGCGCCGATGATGATCGCGTCGTATTTCTTCTTGGGCTCCGGCGAGGCCCAGGCCCGCTCCCATCCCATGTGATATTTCAGCGCTTCTTTCGCGACGGCAAAGGCGGAATAACGTTTCATCAGGCGGGTCTCGCTCATGGCTTGCACAGTGTCGGGCCCGGGGGGATTCGCCCCCGGCCCTCGTCATTGCTCCCGTATGTATCAGACAGGGCGTATCGCCGACACCTCATGCGGCACGAATGGCGTGATTTGCGACACGCCGCCGACGATCCGCCCCTGCGACACCACGGGCGACCACTTGCCTCTTTCGGTTTGCCCGCCCAATCGTTAAATCAGCCCCGAAGACAAGGAGATCACATGACATTCTGGGTGCTCGCCATCGCCTTGGGCCTCGCCTGCGCCGCCATCCTCGGGCTGGTGCTGATCCGTGGCCGCGTCGGCGACGCGCCGCCTGCCGCCTACGACCTCCAAGTCTACCGCGACCAGCTACGGGAGGTCGACCGCGACCTCGCCCGCGGCGTCATCACCCCCGAGGACGCCGAGCGCACCCGCTCGGAAGTCTCCCGCCGCATCCTCGCCGCCGACGCCCAGCTTCAGGCCACGGGCGCCGCCGGCGCCCAGCCCGCGCTGGCGGGCAAGCTCTTCGCCGCCCTCGCTCTTCTCGGCCTCGTCGGCGGGGCCGGCTGGCTCTATTTGCAGATGGGCACGCCCGGCTACACCGACCTGCCCCGCACCGCCCGCCTGGCCGCCTCCGACGCGGCCCGCGCCAACCGCCTGCCCCAGGCCGAGGCCGAGGCGCGCTTCAACGCGTCCCAGCCCGTCACCCCGGACATGGGCGAGGCCGACCCGCGATATCTCGACCTGATGGACCGCCTGCGCGAGGCCGTCGAGAAACGCCCGGACGAACTCCAGGGCTACATCCTGCTCGCCCGGAACGAGGCCGCGCTCGGCAATCTCTCCGCCGCCGCCAAGGCCAAGACCCGCGTGATCGAGCTCAAGGGCAACGCCGCCACCGCCGCCGACTATGCCGAGCTTTCGGACATGATGGTCTCCGCCGCCGGCGGCTATGTCTCGGAGGAAGCTGCCGAGGCCATCCGCGCCGCCCTCGCCCGCGATCCCAAGGAGCCGCGCGCGCGCTACTATATGGGCCTTTACATGATCCAGGTCGACCGCCCCGACATCGCCTTCCGCACCTGGGACGGCCTCCTGCGCGAAAGCGCCCCCGACGCGCCCTGGACCGCCCTCATCCGCCCCCGGATCGAGGAACTGGCCTGGCGCGCCGGCGTCAACCGCTACGAGCCGCCCGCGCAAAACGCCGCCCCCGGCCCCTCGCAGGGCGACATCGACGCCGCCGGCGACATGAGCGCCGAGGACCGCGCCGCCATGATCCGCGGCATGGTCGACCGCCTCGCCTCCCGCATCGACGAGACCGGCGGCACGCCGGACGAATGGGTGCGCCTCTCCAATGCCTACGCCGTCCTGGGCGATTTCGACGCCGTGCGCGACCTCATCGCCCGCGCGCAGGACCGTTTCGACGATCCCACCGTGATCGACACCATCACCAACGCCGCCAAGCAGGCCGGTTTCTCCGAATGATCGTCGAGGATTTCGCCGAATTCGCCGCCGCCCTGCCCGGCTTCCGCGCGCTCCTGGGCCTCGATCTCGGGACCAAGACCATCGGCGTCGCGTCCTCCGACGCGCTCCTGTCCTCGGCCAACCCGGTCGAGACCGTCAAGCGCACCAAGTTCACCGCCGATGCCGACCGCCTGCTGGCCATCGCCGCCGACCGCACCGCCGCCGGAATCATCCTCGGCCTGCCCCGCAACATGGACGGCTCCGAGGGACCGCGCTGCCAATCCACCCGCGCGTTTGCCCGAAATTTGGCGGCGCGCACCGATCTGCCCATCGGCTTCTGGGACGAGCGCCTGTCCACCGTTGCGGCAGAAAGAGCACTGATCGAGGCCGATTTGACCCGAAAGCGTCGCGCAGAGGTGATCGACGCCGTCGCGGCGGCGTATATCCTGCAAGGAGCGCTGGACCGAATCCGCCACCTGAAAGCCGAGTCATGAACGACAGCCCCGTCTGGAAACGCGACGAAATCGAAAGCCCCTGCGTGCGCATCTGCGTCGTCCACCCCGAGGCGCGGATCTGCACGGGCTGCTATCGCACCATCGACGAGATCGGCCGCTGGTCCAGGATGACGCCCCAGGAACGCCGCGAGATCATGGCCGACCTGCCCGACCGCGCCGCCACCCTGACCAAGCGCCGCGGCGGCCGCGCCGCCCGGTTGAAGCGCGGCTGAAACCACCCGCACGGACGGTCTCCCTCGGCGCATCGAAAAATTGCAATTTTTCGGCCCGGAATTTTTGCAAAATTCCGCTCGCCAAAGCGTTACGACACCCGCGACCTGTCAGGATAACGCGCCGAGGATTGCGCCGGGACAAACACTGCGCGCGGTCCTTCCATCCCGGAAAACGGCGATACGCGCACTGTCGCAATACCACCTGGATACCGACGCGATACCGACGTGCCGATTTCGCCGTCCCGGCCCGAATTAACCTTTGAGTCGCGCCGCTTACGGCGCGGTCAGCCACTGATCCCCCAAGATCGTCCATTCGGGCCTGAAATAGACGATCATCCGCCCCTCTTCCGGCGCCTCCGCGCCATCCTCCCACGGCGCCACGCCATGCAAGGCCAGCCTGTGCACGACATAAGCCTCCCCCGGTTTCGCCGGCAGCAGAACCCTCTCGCAAGTGTCGAAAACCTCGCGACGCGCGGCCTTGTAGATATCCGTCAGGTCGACCCTGTCCCAGGCCTCGGGTGACACGCCTTGCAAGGCCTCGGCAAAGGCCGCGCGCATCACTTTATGGCTGCCTTCCCAAACACTTAACGGGCTGGCCCCGGCCCCGCACTCGGTCAGCGGAAGCCCCAGGATATAGGCATGCCGCTCCTTCAGGAACCGCCGCCTGTCCGGCCCTTCCAACAGCAACCCATCCACATGCGCCGCATCCCGCCGCAGCCTGTAACCAAAGGCCGCCTCGCCCTCGCCGTCCTTGGGCTTGGGATAGCCCGGATACATCACCGACACCTGCCCCCGGTGTAGCGGCATCGGGTCATAAAGGGCCGACACCGCCGCCCAGGCCTCCCCTGTCAGCGGTCCGGCGTCGCCCACCGCCCCGTCGGGCGCGTTGGGCAGGGTATCGACACCGACGAACCACGTGCCTTGGCAATACAACCAGCGCTGTTCCTCGGGTGCCTTAACCCTTTCTTTCGCAACGGAAAACGCCGCCTCGGCCCAGGCGGACACAGCCGGATCGAACGCGAACCGCGCCCAGCCTTTCTCCAGGAAATCCTTCACGCGGCAACCCCCGTCACCTGCGCCAGCGCCTCCTGCACCAGCGCCGTCCCGGCCCCCGGTTTCGTCGCGCCTTCCGACAACACCCGCCGCCACGCCCGCGCGCCCGGCTGACCGGCGAACAGGCCCAGCATATGCCGCGTCACCTGGTGCAGCTTACCGCCTGATATCAAATGATTTTCGATGTATGGCAGCATGGCCTTCACCGCGTCCTCGCCCGTCCCGTCCGGGCCGCTTTCACCGAAGACACGCCGATCCGCCGCCCCCAGGATCTCCGCCGGGCGGTGATACGCCGCCCGTCCCAGCATCACCCCATCGAACCCGGCCTCCACGTGACCCACCGCCTCGTCCAACGTCTCCACCCCGCCGTTGAGCGAGATGTGCAGGTCCGGAAACCGATCCTTCATCCGGGCAACCAAGGCATAGTCCAGGGGCGGAATATCCCTGTTTTCCTTGGGGCTCAGCCCTTGCAACCACGCCTTGCGCGCATGGATGGTGAACCGTCGGACGCCCACCGCGCTGACCCGCTCGAGGAAGTCCGGCAGCACCGTCTCGACATCCTGGTCATCCACCCCGATCCGGCATTTCACCGTCACCTCGGTGTCCACCGCCCCGATCATCGCCGCGCAGCATTCGGCCACGAGGTCCGGTTGTTTCATCAGCACCGCCCCGAAGGTCCCCGACTGCACCCGGTCGCTGGGACATCCGACGTTGAGGTTGATCTCGTCATACCCCGCTCCGGCCCCCAGCGCCGCCGCCTGCGCCAGTTCGCCGGGTTCCGATCCGCCCAGTTGCAGCGCGACCGGATGCTCTTCCGCGGCATGGTCCAGCAGGTGCAGCGCCCCCCCTCGCACCAATGCCGGCGCGGTCACCATCTCGGTGTAAAGCAAGGCGTTCCGCGACAGTTGCCGATGCAGGAACCGGCAATGACGATCGGTCCAGTCCATCATCGGCGCAACGGACAGGCGGGCTGCCGTTGATACATCTTGTCTGCTATATTTTTCAGCCACTTAAAAGCACCTATCGGTCGTCTCTTTTGCGCTCACCTTGGACCAGGCCCGCCTGTTTTGACACTAGATGCAACAGATCGAACGGGACATCCAGAAGATGCCGCTCTGAATTGACGCGCAAAACGCCGCCCCCAACCGCTCATGCGTCTAAACATCATCGGAAGCAATGACGGCATCTGCTATATCCGAGATTGTCACATTGTCCCGCATCGACTTTTCGCGCAGGCGTTTGTAGGAAATCTCTTCAGTGATATCATGGCGCTTCGAAAGGATGGCAACGGCCTTTTCGATACGCCTGCGGGCCTTCAGAGTATCGTCCAGGGATCGCACCCTTTGCTGAAGGCGGGCCTCGTGCTGCGACAGGCTAATGGCAGTGGTCAAAGCCGCCAGGACTCCGAAAATGCGGATCGGCTTCGACACAACGGCATGGACGTGAAGTCTTTCAAGCGCCGTGAGGATTTCAGGCGTCTCGTAGGAAATGATCGCAATCCGGGTAATCCCCGACCCCTCGGCCATCCATTGGACCGAGTTGTCGGCCTGGTTGCGCAGCAGAAGGAACAGGACCACATCGATCTCGGAGGGAAGAACGTCCGGCGATGTCGCGAGCTTTTCGGTCTGGCATCCGATCCTTCGAAGCTGCGCAAGCAGCGTGCGACGATCCTCGTCATCCGGGTGAATGACCAATACCCGTTTCCGGCGCAACCTCCGGAGGAGGTTCTGATCGTTGGTGCCGGATATGCTCATGGGCTCTCCAACTCGCCAATCGACCGATCGTAGGACACCAGATACGGGTCGGGCCGGACGCTTTGCGCGCTGCTCCACACGATATCGAATTCTCCGCTTCGGGTCGATCTGCCCACCTGCGGGCGCATCGTGAAGTGGTTCGTGTCCAGATCGACCGACAGATCGCCGCCGGGCGCCTTGAAGACAGCTCCGGAAAGAGCCGACATCAGGCTTTCAGTGTCGAACTGCCCGGCAACCCGCGCGGCGTCGGCGAAGAAGTGGACCAGGGCGTAGGTGGTCTCGGCATAGACGCTTGGGACCTGGTCGTTTCCGAACCGCTCCTGAAACCTGGCGACAAACCGGCTGTTGGCCGCGCGGTCGGTCGTGCTGAAATATGGCGACACCGTGATGTGTCCCGCGCGGGCCGCTTCGGGCATCTGTCGGAGTTCGGCTTCCGTGGTTGTCAGCGAGGCGATAGGCGCTTTTTTTTCCGGCCCATCCAGTTCCGCATAGGCGGAGTAAAGCGTGACGCTTTCTTCACCAACCACCGTCGACAGTATGACATCGGGTCGCGCCGCTGCGGTTTCGCGCAGCCTGGCCGCCGCCAGCTCCGCATCGGTCCCGAATGGAAGATAGATTTCGCTGACGATCTCCCCGTCGCTTTCGGCGACGAACTCTCCCACTATACGGTTGATTTCTCCGGCATAGAGGGTGTCCGTGCCAATAAGGGCGATGCGCTTTCCATGTTCGGCGTAGATGTGCTGCATCAGCGGAAGGATAAGCTGATTGGGCACGGCACCGCCATAGATCACGTTCGGCGAATACTCGAAACCTTCGTAGACCGATGGATAAAAGAGCAGGCCGTTGAAACGCTCGACAACGGGTAGAACCCTCTTCCGGCTGGCCGAGAGGCAGCAGCCGAAAATCACATGCGCGCCGTGATTCAGAAGCAGTTCGGTCGCAAGCTGCGCGTAGCGCTGATCATTGCCTTTCGGGTCCAGAATGATGGGGTCGATCTGACGGCCCGCGACCCCTCCGCCTTCATTGATTTCCTCGATGGCCAGTAGGGTTCCTTTCAGAAGGGCCTCTTCCGTAACCTTCATCGGTCCAGACTGAGAAAACAGGACGCCTACCTTGACCTTTTGTTCGCTCATCTTCTGTCACCTGACGTTGTCGAATTGATATGCAATCTCCAGAAGGCTCTCATCCTTTCCGGGTCGCCCCATAAGCATCATACTGATCGGAAGGCCATTTGTGGAGGTCTCAACCGGCAGGCTGATACAGGGCAAACCGGCAAGGTTTCCCGGCCAGCAGAACCAGGTCATGCTGTCCTGGGTCATCACATCGCGCCCGCCAAAGCTTTGCCTGTCTTGCCCATGCTTGGGTGCGGGCACGGGAAGGGTTGGCAGCGCGAGGGCATCCCATTCGCCCAGACCGTTCAGCAGCAACTCGATGAAGCAAGCGCGCAGTTTCTGGGCCTGCATGGCTTGCAATGCGGTGATCTGCCGCCCGGCTTCAAGATGCGCGCGCGTGACCGAGGTGAACGCGGCGGGCGCGTCCGCCAGAAGGGTTTCGTGATAGGACGACGCCTCCACATGCAGGATCGCCTCCCAGGCAGCGAAGAAGCTCCGCAGATGGGGGATGGTGGTGTCCTTCATGGACGCCCCCCCGCGATTCAGCGCCGTCCGCACCGCCAGATCGACCTCTTCGGAGCGTTCCAGTCCTTCCCCGACAAGATTCAGGATGATCGGCGAGTCAGGAGCGGACTGTTTCTCGAATGGTGTCGCCTGCGCGGTGGCCGTATCGTTCGGATCCGATCCCAGGAAAAACGGGAGCAGGAGCGCCAGGTCGTCGAGGCTCCGCGCAATGGGGCCTGGCGCATCCAGGGACCAACTGAGCGGCAACACGCCATGTCGTGACGCCCGGCCATACGTCGGCTTGAAACCATAGACGCCGCAGGCGGCGGAGGGAATGCGCACCGACCCGCCGGTGTCGCTTCCCAGGGCGGCACCGACAATTCCGGCAGCGACGGCTGCTGCCGATCCGCCGCTGCTGCCGCCTGTGATATGGTCGGTATTGTGCGGATTGCGTGTCGGTCCGATGCTGGAAGTCGTGTTTGTTGCCCCGAAAGCCCATTCGTGCATGTTCGTTTTGCCGAAGATGATGGCTCCTGCGGCACGCAGGTTGGCCACGACTGTCGCGTCGACGCCGATTGCAGCACGCGGCAGAGCCCTGGAACAGGCCGTGGTCGGGAAATCCCTCGTCAGGTAATTGTCCTTGATCGCGACAGGGACACCGTCGATTGGGCTCAGGGTCGTCCCGGCAGACCGGCGCGCATCCGATGCCCTGGCCTGATCCAGCACAACGTCAGAGTCCAGGGAAACGAAAGCGTTGAGGTCCGCCCTCTCCTCGGCCCGTCTCAAGGCCGTTCTGATCAGATCGCCGGATGTCGTCGATCCCTTTGCGAGCGCGTCCGCCTGGGAAGTAACGGTCTCAGGTTTTGGGGACATTGAAACTCTCCGGATGGAAAACGTGGGCAGGCTCAGCAGAGGGCGGTTGAGGCATCGCAGCCAATCCGCCGCGGATGCGCGCCAGGGTCGCCTTGATGCGTTTTTGCTGATCCTCGGTCAGGTGTTCAGGGTTGTTCATGTCAGACCCCCAGCAACTCTTGCTGAAGTTTCTTGTCCGCCAGCAACGCGTCCCGATCCGTCTCCGTCCGGATTTCCCCCTTCTCCATGACATAGGCGCGCTCGGCGATGGACAGGCAGAAATCGAGGTTCTGTTCGGCGACGAGGATCGCGATCCCCCTTTCCCGGTTGATCCGCTTCAGGATGCCGGCCATCTCGTCGATGATGGAGGGCTGGACACCTTCGGTCGGTTCATCGAGCAACAGGATACGCGGCATGATCGCCAGCGCTCGGGCCAGCGCCAGAACCTGTTGCTGGCCGCCCGATAGTCCCCCGGCCAGATCGTGGGCCTTGGGGCGCAGCATGGGGAAGTCGGCGAGCGCCTCATCCACCGTCTTCTTCGGATCGTGCCCGTTGGATGCAGCGGCGACGGCGATATTCTCGATCACCGTCATCCGGGGAAAGACGAAGCGCCCTTGCGGCACATAGCCCAGCCCCGATTTCGCCCGCTTCGCCGGCGAATTCGGCGCGGGTTTGCCGTCGATCTCGACATGACCTTCCATGGGAGGAATGAGGTGTGTCGCAAACCGCATGAGCGTGGATTTCCCGACGCCATTGCGACCGAGAAGGGCGACAACCTCGCCGCTTTTCACCTCAAGCGAGACGTTGCGGATGATGGTGGTTTTGCCATAGCCGCCCGTGGCGTTCACAACCTTAAACATGCTCGCTTCTCCCCAGGTAAATGTCGAGAACACGGTCATCGGCGCGCAACGCCTCGATGTCGCCTTCGGCAAAAACCTCGCCCTGGTGAAGGACCGTCACATGGCCCTCCAGCGTCCGGACAAATTCCATGTCGTGTTCGACCACGACGACCGTTGTGTGTCTTGCGAGCGTCCGAACGAGCGATGACAGCTCGCGGGTTTCCTCGTTGGTCATGCCCGCGGCAGGTTCATCCAGAAGGACAACACGGGGGGCGAGGCAAAGGACCATGCCGATATCCAACCACTGTTGCTGCCCGTGCGACAGGGCAGATGCCTGAACGTCTGACTGGCCTTCGAGACCGAGCATGTTGAGGATCTTTGCCGCAACATCTTCTGCCTTGACCCTGTCCTTGGTCCGCGCAAAGGCCGCCGTCCACAGGTTGTCGGCCACTGTCAGTTCACCAAACACCTGCGGTTTCTGGTTCTTGACGCCCATGCCCTTGCGCACGCGATCAAAGATCGGTGCCTTCGTGATGTCTTCATCGCCGAGCGTGACCGTTCCGCCCTCGGGCCTGTACATGCCCACACAGGCCTTCAGGAACGAGCTTTTGCCCGCACCGTTCGGCCCGATCAGCGAGTAGGGCTTCCCAGGGGTGAAGGACTGCGTGACCTTGTTGACCGGGATCACACCGCCGAACTGCTTGAAGGCCTCGACGGTGCCCATGTTCTTCGCCGGTCCCGCATCCTTGGCGGCGTCCTCCAGGATCTCGCCCAGGACCGCGCTGTCGATCTTGACCGCACCCGCATTCCGGGCGGCCTCGTTGGGATCGGGAAGCGCCTTGCGCCAAAGGTTGCCCAATCCGCCGAGGATCCCGTTTTGCAGGAAGAGAACGAGCAGGATGAGCACGACACCCAAGATCAGGGTCGTCTGCCCCCCGACCGCTCCGCCGCCAAGAAAGAAGGACAGCCCACCGATGGCCAACGCACCGAGGAACGCGCCCGACAGCGTGCCGAGACCCCCCACCAGAACGTAGATCGGAACCAACAGTGCTTCCTGCACCGAGAAGATCGACGGGTTGAGGTAGTTGGCCCACAGACCGAACAGCGCGCCCGCGAGTCCGGCCAGAGCACCGGAATAGGCAAAGTTCAGAAGCTGGTATTTCCTGACGTCATAGCCCAGCAACTCAGTCTTCTCGGCATCGATGCGGATGCAGTCCACAATTCTGCCGAACGTGCCACGCATCAGCCAGCGCGTGACGAAATACAGAAGTGCCGCGATGACGACCGCCGCCGCGAACGCCGCGTTCGGTCCAAGCGACTGCGCGCCTTCGCCCACCCCCAGGACGATCCCCGGAATGTTCGACAGCCCGTTATCGCCACCGATGGCAGCTTCTCCGACATCGAGCTTGAACGTCTGGGTCACGGACCAGAGCAGAAGGGTGAATGTATAGGAGAGGATAGTGCTTTGCAGCGGTCCCATCCGCGCGAAGAATATGATGTAGCCGAGAGCCGCCGCAGCCAGTGCCCCGAACGCGGCCCCTGCCGGAAGAGCCCAGATCAGGGTGTTTCCGGTCGCGGGTGCGAGGTTGATGGCAACGACACTGCCAAAATAGCCGCCCAGCCCGTAAAAGGCCGCCTGGCCGAGGCTCAGCAGCCCGCCACGCCCCCAGACCACATCGAGACTGAGGCCGAGAAGACCGAAGATCACCCAGGAGGTCGCGACGAAAGCCAGATAAGGGTCAATCTGCCCGGAAAAGGCGAGCGCCAGCAGAATTGCGACAGCGGGAAATACCAGGCCTGCGTTTTTGTAGAGCTTTTCAGAAAGTGACATGGCGGGCCTCACAGCTTGCGGCGCCACTTGGCCGAAATCCCCATCGGGTAAAGCCAGAGCAGCAGTGCGGTGATCACGAAAAAGAAGACATCGCCGACGACGGAGGTCATGAAGCTGGCGGTTACGGATGCGCCACCCCCAAGACCGATTGCCGTCAGCGCACTGCCGGTCAACGTTACCGGCCCGGCGACCACAACGGTCAGGAACGCCTTGATGACAAAGGCAAATCCCATAGAGGGCGTTGCCGGTACGATCGGGAGAAGAACCGCGCCTGCAAACCCCGCCAGACCGCAGCCGATCGAGAAGGTCAGCATGTTCGTGCGCGAGGATTCAATTCCGATGGCCTGCGCCATTTGCGGCACCTGGATCGAGGCGCGCGCCTTCATGCCGTAGACCGTTCTCGTCATCAGAAGGTAAACGAAGACCAGCATCGCAGCCGCCACCCCGATCATCAGAAGCGGGTACCCGGCCAGGCTGTATTCGCCGATGGCCATGCTGAACTGCGGCATACCGATGCCCGGCGTCACGGTTCCGAAAATCAGGACCGCGAGTTGGTAGAACACGATGCTCAGGCCCCAGGTCGCCAGCATGGTGTCGAACAATCGGCCATAGAGCCGGTTGATGATCAGCACCTCGACGAGGGCCCCGATGGCCATGGTCACGGCCACCGCGATCGGGATCGAGAGGATGTAGGGAACCCCCGCTTGCGTGACGGTCAGGGCGGTATAGGCCCCGATCATCAGAAACTCGCCATGGGCAAGGTTGATGACCCCCATGAGGCCGAAGACGACCGCAAGGCCGATTGTCGCGATCAGCAGGATCGACGCGCTGGACAAGGACGACAGCAGGACTGTCGCCAGGAAATCGAGTTCCATGGCTTCCTCCCTTGAAGGATACGCGCCCCTGCCGCGAGGCCGGGGCGCGCTTTGACTTAATTGGTTTCAGGCGTGAAATGTTCGACGAGGTCGGGATTGGAGGCAAGATCGCACATCTCGTTCTCGTAGGTTGGCGCGACGTCTTCGAAAGTCTCCACGATTTCAAAGCCGTGATGATCGTTGCCGCGCGCGATGTAGATGTTCTGGCGCAGGTGGTGGGACCCGGGTTCCATCGTGACGGTGCCGTTCGGGGCGTCGAACGTGATGCCACTTTCCAGGGCCGTGATGACGGCTTCGGGTTCGGCCGAACCGGCTTCCTCGACGGCGGCGGCCCACACATGCACGGCGTTCCAGACATCGACCGCGCCGGACACGATGGGCGTGTCATCGCCGTATTTCGCCGTCCACTTCTCGACAAATTCCGCATTGGCGGGATTTTCCACCTGCATGAAGTAACCCTGGCTGGCGATCAGCCCTTCACCCGCTTCCGGCGAAACCACGACCTGCTGGTTGCCGGAGCCGTAATTCGAGGAGACCACGCCAATGCTGTCCTTCAGGCCGGCCGCCGCAAATTGCTCGAGAAAGCCGGTCTGGTTTGCCCCCACGGGGAGCGCGACCACGAAATCGGGACGGGATTGCTGGATTTTCTGTATCGTCGGCGCGTAGTCGGTGACGGTCAGGGCAAGGAAGTCCTCGCCCACCACTTCACCGCCGTTCGCTTCGGCGTACTCATTGACCCAATGTGCCGAGATCGTGCCGAAGTTGTAGTCCGGCGCCATGATGTAGATACGCGGCCCGTACTCTTCGATGGCCCATTCGATCAGCGGCTGAAGCTGCTGCGATGCCGATGACCCCGTCACGAAGGTCTGACGGTCGCAGGCGCCGCCTTCGTAAAGCGATGAATAGAAGTAGGGGATGTTCGCGCGGCGAAAGATCGGGCGGATGGCCTCGCGGGACGAGCTGGTCAAGCCGGCGAACATGGCCGAGATCCCGTCGCGCAGCACGGATGTGTTGGCGTACTGGGTATATTTGCTCAGCTCGGACTGGGAATCGTAGCTGACCACCTCGATCTGTTCGCCAAGAACCCCACCGTCCGCGTTGAGGCTCTCGACCGCGAGATCGAGCGCGTTGTCCTGCTGGATACCGTAGATGTTCAGACCGCCGGTCAGATCGAAGATCGCACCGATCTTGACCTCGGCGAAGGCCGTCTGCGCCGACAGAGCGGCGGCAACGGCAATCATGCTGGTAGTGAAGTGCTTTTTCATTTCGGATAGTCTCCCTGTTTATATTGACAGGCTGAGCATCCGGGCTGTGATTCGACACAAAAAAATCGCAACAGAACAAATGCTCAGCTGCGATGCGTGATAATTTCAGGTGCGTCGTTGCACGGGTGGTTGATACCAAGCCGCCCGCGTCCCGTCAAGCGAGGCAACGGCAGTCTGGCAAAACTGCCTGGCAGGCGGCTCACTACGCCAGTCCGGGACCATAGAGGTCCGCCCCGGATTATTGCGCCGTCGAACCATGCCACTGGAACGGCACCGAGTGCCCGCTTTCTGCAAACCGCCGCTCGAAATCCTGCGCGACCTCCTCCACCGTGATCGCGGAAAACTGCGCCAGCAGCCGCGCCTCGGCCTCTGACAGCGTCGCGTCCAGCCGCGCGTCGACCGCCTGTTCGACGAGGCAGGACGAATGATCCGCCTGTGGCCCGATGTTGAACAGCGGCGGGTGACCGACCGCCTCGTAGACATCGCGCAGGCTGATCCTGGCCAGCGGGCAAGCCAGTTGCCAGCCGCCGCCATGACCCTTTTCCGACGTCACGATTCCCCGCTCGCGCAGCCCCGCCATCATCCGGCGGACCACCACGGCATTGGTCGAAATCATCTGCGCGATCTGTTCCGAGGTGGCACGCCCGACGTGCCGGTCCATGTGGATCAACACGTGCAACATGCGGGACATGCGAAGATCGCGCGCCATCGGGTTTCCTTTCATTGTCTGTCCAGCCTCCTTAGCAGCACTCAAGTAACAATGAAAGTTTCGTGTCTTGAAGGTGCGCGGCGAATCACGTAACTCTTAATGATACATATGAGGGAAGACCATGGAACATGATATCATCGTCATTGGCGGAAGCTTTGCCGGGCTCGCCGCCGCAATGCAGCTCGCCCGCGCCCGCAGACGCGTCTGCGTGCTCGACACCGGCGCGCCGCGCAACCGCTTTGCCGCCGCCTCGCACGGGTTCCCCGGGCAGGATGGGCGCGCCCCGCAGGCCATCCGCGCGACCCTCAGACACGAACTCTCGGCCTACCCCACTCTGTCCTTCCGGGACGGCACGGCGGTTTCGGCGGTGCGCGACGGAGACGGGTTTCGGGTGACATTGGCAAAGGGCGGAAACATCACCGCGCGGCGGCTGGTGCTGGCCTTCGGTGTCCGCGACAGCCTGCCCGACCTGCCGGGGGCAACCGAACGCTGGGGAAGCACCGTGCTGCATTGCCCCTATTGCCATGGCTACGAGCTGAACGGCGGCCCAGTTGGCGTTCTGGCGCGCGGCGACGCGGCGCTGCACCAGGCCATGCTGCTGCCGGATTGGGGGCCGACCACGCTCTTTACGCAAGGTTTGCTCGCCCTCTCCGCAGATCAGCGGCAAGGCCTGGCCGACCGGAGGGTCACGGTCGAGGAAACGCCAGTCGTGGACCTGCTCGGCACCGCGCCGGCGCTCGACGGGGTGCGCCTGGACGACGGGCGAGAGGTTGCGCTGGCGGGTCTCTTCCTGGCCCCCGACACCGCGCCCTCCTGCGATCTGGCACGCGATCTTGGCTGTGCACTGACGGACGGCCCCACCGGCCCCTACGTGGCCGTCGACCCGATGCAGGCCACCAGCCAGCCCGGCGTCTTCGCCGCCGGCGACCTCGCCAGCCCCATGCCCAACGCCACGATCGCCGCGGCCTCGGGCGTGATGGCGGGCAGCGCCGCGCATCGCTCGCTGATCTTCGACCCCGATTTGACCGCAACGGCCTGAAGGAACATCGCCATGCAGCAAACCACCCGAGACTTCTGGAACGACCGCTACCGCGAAAAGACCGGCGAGACCTCCGGCAAACCCGGCCTCGTCCTGTCCCAGTTCGCCGGTCCGCTGCAGCCGGGGACGGCGCTGGAACTGGGCTGCGGCCGGGGCGACGACGCGCTCTGGCTGGCCCGGCAGGGCTGGCAGGTGACAGCGGTGGACGTGTCCGCCGTGGCGCTCGCCTACGCCTCTGAAAGATCCGCCCGCGCCGGACTGGCCGGGTCCCTCCGCTTCGAAGAACACGATCTGGCCGAAACCTTCCCGGACGGCAGACACGACCTCGTGGTCGCCAGCTTTCTGCAATCGCCGCAGGATTGGCCGCGCGCCCGGGTGCTGGCCCGGGCAGCGGGGGCGGTAACCACCGGCGGGCGACTGCTGATCACCGAACACGGCAAGCGTCCGCCGGGCTCCGAGGCGGCGGAGGACATGGTGTTTCCCGGCGCCGAGGAAACGCTGGGCTCGCTTGCCCTCGACCCGCGCCACTGGCGGCGGCTGTGCGTCTGTGCCATCGCGCGCAAGAGCACCCGGCCCGAGGTGCAAGGCCAAACGGCCGAGGACAACGTGATCTTCCTGCAGCGGCTGGGCTGAGGAAGGGATTTCGTTCAGCGCCCCCTTTTCCCGCTCCGGACACGCCCGGCCCTTGTACCAGGGGCGGGGTGCGTTCGGCGCTGCCGGACAGACTCCGTGGCGGCAGGCCTGCCAAGCGTATCGACTTACCGCGGGACATCAATTATCTATAATTCATGAAGCATGCCCCCGAAGAGACCCAATCCACCCGCATTGCCCGCATCCTCGCCGACCGCATCATCTCGGGCGAGATCCCGCCCGGCGCACGGTTGCGGCAGGACCACATCGCCACCGAGTTCGGCGCCAGCCACGTCCCGGTGCGCGAGGCCTTTCGCGCGTTGCAGACCCAGGGCCTGGCGGAGAGCGAACCAAGGCGCGGCTTTCGTGTTACCGAGTTCGACATCGCCGAATTGCGCGAGGTGGCCGAGATGCGCTCCAGCCTCGAAAGCCTCGCGCTGCGCCACGCCGCGCCCAACATGACGCGCAGGATTCTTCAGGAGGCGGAGGAAGTTACGCGGCGCGGCGACAGCGCCAGCACGGTGCGCGACTGGGACGCGGCGAACCGCCACTTTCACCGATTGATCCTTGCCCCCTGCCGGATGCCACGGCTCTTGCGAACCATCGACGATCTTCAGGCGGCAACCGCGCGCTTTCTCTTCGCCGCCTGGCGACGCGACTGGGAGGCGCGCACCGATCACGATCACCGCGCCATCCTCGACGCGCTGCGCAGAGGGCAAACCGATCTTGCCTGCACCACACTTGCACGCCACGTCGGCTGGATTGGAAAACGCAAACCTGCTGCAAAAAACTCCGATTCAAGAGAGACTTACAAGATTCTCAGATAATTATCTATAATCTTGATTGCTTCCACCCGACCGAACCCTCCCAATTATAGATAGATTCCACACCTATCTTCGGAGGACACACACATGGCATTTCTCGACCCATCCCGGACCCGCCCCGCATCGCTCTGGCGCGGCATCGCGGTCGTACTTGGTGGCGCCTTGCTGATAACAATTGGCGCCAAGGTGCAGATCCCGTTCTGGCCGGTCCCGATGACGCTTCACACGCTGGCCGTGTTCTTTCTCGCCGCCGCGCTCGGACCGAGGCTTGGTTTCGCGGCGATGGCAACCTATCTGGCCGTTGGTGCATTGGGCCTGCCGGTCTTTTCCAATGCGCCGGAACGCGGCATCGGGCTTGCCTATCTCGTCGGGCCGACGGGCGGCTACCTCGCGGGTTACCTGCTCTCGACATTGGTCATCGGCTGGCTGTCCCGCAATCGAGGGTGGATCGGCCAGGCACTTGCGATGCTCGCCGGTCTTGCCGTCGTCTATGCCGTCGGCCTGCTCTGGCTGACCGCCTTCGTCCCACTTCCCGGCCTGATCGCAGCAGGCTTCACGCCATTCATCCTCGGCGATCTGCTCAAGGTCGCTCTGGCCAGCGGCCTGACCGCGGCGATCACCCGCCTGAAGGAGCGCGCACAATGATCCGGACCGACTGGACCATGCAAGAAGCACGGGAGATTCACGCCCTGCCCTTTCCCGACCTGCTGCACCGCGCCCAGACGCTGCACCGCGCCCATTTCGACCCGACCACGATCGAGACCGCGAGCCTGCTCAGCATCAAGACCGGCGGCTGCCCCGAGGATTGCGGCTATTGCTCACAATCCGCCCATCACGACACGGGCGTAAAGGCCACCAAGCTGATGGAAACGGAAGAGGTTCTGGCAGCCGCCAGGCGCGCCAAGGCCGCCGGGGCGCAAAGGTTCTGCATGGGCGCCGCCTGGCGCAGCCCCAAGGACCGCGACATGGACAAGCTCTGCGACATGGTCCGGGGCGTGGCCGATCTGGGACTCGAGACCTGCATGACGCTGGGGATGCTCTTCCCGGCCCAGGTCGCGCGGCTGAAGGCGGCGGGGCTCGATTTCTACAACCATAACATCGACACCTCGCCGGCGTATTATGCCCGGATCGCCAGCACCCGCTCGATGGAGGACCGCCTCGATACGGTCGAGCAGGTCCGCAAGGGTGGCATCAAGGTCTGCTGCGGCGGCATCCTCGGCATGGGCGAGGCCGAGGAAGACCGCATCGCCATGCTGGTGACGCTGGCGACCCTCCCCGCGCATCCCGACAGCGTGCCGGTGAACCTGTGGAACGAGATCGAGGGCGTACCGATTCAGGCGCGCGCGCAGGCCGTCGATCCCTTCGCGCTGGTGCGGCTCGTGGCGCTGGCCCGCATCCTGATGCCGGCCTCCGTCGTGCGCCTGTCGGCCGGGCGCACGGGGATGAGCGACGAGGTGCAGGCGCTTTGCTTCCTCGCGGGCGCAAACTCGATCTTCGTGGGCGACCAGCTTCTGACCACCGGCAACCCGGCTGCGTGGAAGGACGCGGACCTGCTGCTCCGGCTCGGGATGCGGATCGCTCCTGTGAAGGCCCCCGCCCGGGTCGCCGTGCAATAGGCTCCGCCCCGGCGAGGTCTCGGCCGCCGGGACAATCTGCCTTGGTCTCCTGAACGGCACGATATAGGTCTGCCCCTGCGGTCAGCAGCATTGCGTCCGACTGCACGGCTGGCCCGACGCGGACCTTCGCTGCAGCGATCGGGAGCGTTGGCTATGCGGGACTTGCTGCCATTCACGACGGAGGCAATCGTCAGCCCCCGGGGTGGCGATCCGACGACAATTCTGAAGCACTTAATGCCTGCCAAATACATCCTCGAAAGGGTCGTTGCGCCCAGCCTCGCCAAATCGCCAGCCCAAGGGAGGGGCTGACGATGGCCGGGCCGCTTCGCGGCTGTTAACCGGCTGGATGCTCGAACCCAATGTCTCACAACGACTCGAAGCCGACCTTCGCGGCAGCGAGGGTAACAGCAGCGAGTGTTAACCCGTCCCGCCCGGCGACATTTCCACCGACGCGATGCTACTGAAATACCGACACGATACCGACGTGCCAAATCGCGTTAACCAACCGCCCTCCTCCCCGTCCGAGGCCTCGGCCAGCAACTCGCCAACCGTCGGCAGTCCCTCACTGTCGTCCCGTCGCCACGCCTCGGCTCGGATGGTCAGGGACGTTCGGCCCACACGCTCGATCCCTGTGAAGATCGAGACCTCGTCGCCGACCATCACCGACCGAAGGAACGACACGGATAGTGGGATTACCGTGGGGGCCGACAGGCCCATCTTATCTCCCCCGGAATTCCGGCTTTCTCTTCTCGCTGAAGGCGCTGCGGCCCTCGATCCGATCTTCGGTATCGCGCAAGAGGCCCCAGGCCAGTTCGTGCATCTGCATCCATTGCTCCGCGCGCTGGCCATCGGTCTGGTCGGCCAGCATCTTGACCATCTGCACGGCGAGCGGCCCCATGCCGGCGATCTTTGTGGCAAGGGCCAGCGATTCCGCGTCGAAGGTCGGCAGCGGATGGACGGCGCTGACCAGGCCGACCTGCAGCGCGCGGGTGGCCGAGATACGCTCGGCCGAAAAGACCATATGCAAGGCCACGTGGCGTGGCACCGCGCGTAGCAGCGCAGAGACACCACCTGCTCCTGGCAGGCTACCAATTGCAACCTCCGGCAAGCCGAAGGCTGCGTTGTCGGCGGCAATCAGGATGTCGCACTGCAGAGCGATCTCAAGCCCGCCGCCCAGGCAGAAGCCCTTGACCGCCGCGATCATCGGTTTGCGCCGCCGGATATCCGAGAGGTCCAGCATCCGGACATAGAGGCCCGCTTCGGACGACCGCGTCCGGTCCAGCCCGAAGGCCTCCGCGACGCCGGCAGTGGCGGTCATGCCGCCGATATCCGCCCCCGCGCAGAAGGCCCGTTCCCCGGAGCCGGTCAGCATCAGTACGCGGACGTCGGGATCGGCGTCAGCCTCTTCTATGGCCTGGCGCAGGTCTTGCAGGTGCGGGATGTCCAGTGCGTTCAGCTTCTCCGGACGGTCGAGGGTGATGATGACGACGTGGTCGTGACGTTCGATGTGGATCGGCATGGGGGCCTCATACGCTCGGACTCGACAGAGACCGGCCGCCACAGACGTAGATCAGCTGGCCCGTCACGTAGTCGTTCGCGGGATCCGCCAGGAACAAAACCGCCCGCGCGATGTCGTCCGCCCGCCCGATCCGCTTGCGCGGCACGGACGCGCGGAGCTTCTCCTGCACCTCGGCGGTGAAGCCCTCGAACATTGGCGTCTCCACGATGCCGGGGGCAATCGCATTCACCGTCAGGCCCTTGCTCGCGAATTCCAGAGCGAGGCTGCGGGTCAGGCTGACCACCCCACCCTTCGCCGCCGAATAATTTGACTGGCCATAGCCGCCCAGCCAAGCGCGGGACGAGATGTTGACGATCCGCCCCGCCCCCTGCCCGATCATCACTGGCGCGACGGCACGGCAGGTCAGGAATTGCGACTTGAGGTTGGTGTCGATGACGTCGTCCCAGTCCGCCTCGTCCATGTCGGTGATCTTCTTGTCGCGGACGATGCCCGCGTTATTCACCAGAACGTCGATGGACCGGAGGCTCCGGTGAACTTCGGCCACGGCAGCCGATACCTCGGCGACCGAGGTCACGTTCACTTTCATCGGCAGGATCCGCGCATTCGGAAAGTCGGCTTCAAGCCTGGCGTGCGCCTCCCCCAGAGCCTCCTGGTTCAGGTCGAAGATAGCGACAGCGCACCCGGTGGCCACCAGCGCCTCGGCGATCCCCAGGCCAATGCCCCGCGCGCCGCCTGTCACGATAGCTGTCCTCATCGGATCAGACCCCCAGCAGATGGACGGAGGATGCCGCGTGGTCCACGCCTGCAATTCCGCCGCCTGTGCACTGCGTCAGCCCGATCTTCGCGCCTTCGACCTGACGGCCGGTGGCACGGCCCTGCAGCTGCCATGTGATCTCGACCATCTGCGCGACGCCTGTCGCCCCAAGCGGATGCCCCTTGGCCAGCAGTCCGCCGCTTGGGTTTACCGGGACCCTGCCGCCAAGCGCCGTGTCACCACGGCGCAGCAGGGCGGCGCCTTCGCCGGGTGGGGCCAGTTGCAGGGCTTCGTAGTAAAGCAGTTCGGCGATGGTGAATGCGTCGTGCAGTTCCACGACATCAACGTCCGCAGGCGGAACGCTGGCCTCCTCATAGGCCTTGCGAGCAGTGCGGGCGGTGATTTCCGCATCGAGAATATCCTCGCAGCCCAGTTCCTGATGACCGGATTGGACGGCGGAGCCGAGGATGCGAACAGCCTTCTGCCTGCCCTTCGGCTGCTTCGTCGTAAGCACCACGGCGGCCGCACCATCGACCATCGACGGGCAGCATTGCAGCAGGGTCAGCGGTTCGGCCACGGGGCGCGAGGTCAGGACCTCCTCCAACGTGACTTCCTTGCGCTGTTGCGCATAGGGATTGCGCGCCCCGGCGGCGCGGTTCTTGACGGCGACGCGAGCAAGGATCTCGGGGCTTTCGCCACGCTCATACAAGTACCGCATCGCGCGCATCGCGTAGACCGAGGGAAGCGTCATGCCCTGGTCCGAATAGAGCTGCGTCTTATAGTCGTTCCTTTGCAGCGGGATCGTGCCGCCGCCCAGCTGAGTCAGTGCTTCGACGCCCCAGACCACGACGGTGTCGTAGACGCCCAGCTGCAGGGCCTGTCGGGCAAGGTGGACCGCGGTCGCGCCGCTGGCGCAGGCGTTCTCGACATTGTAGAGCGCAGGACCAGTGATCTGGAGGTCCCGCGCCAGCACCTGACCCAGGATCATACCGCCGTAGACGTTGGCGCTGTACATCGCCTGTACATCGCCCGGCTCGAGCCCGGCATCGGCAAGTGCTCCCAGAACGGCGGCTTGGACCAGGTCCTGCATGGATTTGTCTTCGTGCCGGGCAAAAGGCGTCATGGCGGTACCGGCGATGTGGACTGTCGTGCTCATGCCGATGGCTCCTCGGCCTTCACGAAGCGATAGACCGCTTCGGACCCCACCCCGCCTCCTTCCGCGATCGCATGCACGCTCATGCCGATCCGGAGATCTTCCGCCGGGCAGGACAGGCGCCCGAACACCCGCGTCTCGCCGGGGTAGTCGACAAGAGCCAGGACGAAAGCCGACGTTGCCAATTTCGGATTGGGATGGATAACGGTGTAGCTGTAGAGAGAGGCCGGCCCGCTCAGCTCGATATCTTCGTAGAGACCGGCGACCGGGGTATGAGAAGGAATTCGGGGGAACGTACCCTTTCCGCCTGCTTTGCTGCGGGAGGCCAGTAGGGTGACATCGCGTCCGTCCAAACCTTTTTTGAAGGTGTTTTCCATCTTTATTGCCTCCGGTAGCCTAATCGCAGTAGCCAGCTTCGGCTCGAGCCCCGTCACTTTGCGGGACGCGGCCGCCAGCTGCTCGTTTCCTGAAATAACTATTGATTGGTCACGAACCTGGTCGCAAAGGACAGTTGCGCAGGCCCGCGTTGACATATGCTCACGCTCTCCCGAAATTGCCTTCAAGGAGTCGGCTCTTGCCATTGCAGCATCGTTCGGCAGCCGCGACAGGTCATGCGCGACCACGTCCCTCCCTTCGCACGCCCGTCGAGGCTTGAGGCAATTTGCGGTAAGTAGGCAATGGAAGCCCCAGGGTAGGTTTTTCGAAGGCTCAGGCCTGGCCGAACCGTGTCAGCGCGGGAATGACGGCCTCGTCATTCCGTTCCGCCCCGCATTGCTGTAGCAGCCAGGTCCGGAATTTGCGAAGCGCGGGGTTGCGCATCCGGTTGCGTGGATAGATCAGGTAGTAGGTAAAGGCGCCACGAGTCACCGTCGGCCCAAACGGTTGAACCAGCCGCCCAGCGTCCAGATCGTCTCGGAACAGGGCTTTCTGCGCCACCATCAGACCTTGGTGATCCAGCGTAGCCTGATAGGCCAGCATGGAGCTTGCGTATTTCGGCCCTTGGTACCAGTCGACCAGATGCCCCAGACCGGCAGTATCGACCCAGACCCGCCAGTCCTCGGGCCGCGCGAGCGTGTGCAGGAGTTTCTTGCCGGCCAGGTCTTCCTTGGCCTTCAACCCGTGTCGCTCCACGTACTCCGGAGTGCATAGCGGCGCCAGATGGTTCTCGATCAGCTTCTCGACCTCAAGCCCCGGATAGCCGCCATCGCCAAGCCGGATCGCGGCATCAACCTTCTCCCGATCAAAGTCGACGGCCTCGAGGGACGTCGTCAGCCGGATCTCGACCCCTGGATGAAGGTCGGAGAAATTGGATAATTTGGGGATAAGCCACTTGCCGCCAAATGTGGTGTAGGCCCGGATGTGGACCACTTCCTGTCCCTTGCTCCCGATCAGTTGCTTGGTCGCCTCAGCAAGGGCCCAAAGGTGCGGCGAGATGCTCTGGAAATACCGCTCCCCTTCAGCGGTGAGGACTATCTCGCTGGCGGTCCGGCGAAAAAGCATGACGCCCAAGCATTCCTCCAGCGCTTTGACCTGCCGGCTTACCGCGCCGGCGGTCACATTCATCTCTTCCGCCGCATTTCGCATGGAACTGTGACGGGCGGCAGCCTCGAAAGCACGAAGCGGGTTGAGAGGTGGAAGGTCGTGCATAGGATACCGCCCAATTAAGCAGTCGGGATGTCACATTACGGCAACTGGCCAGGATATCAATCTTTGCGATCTCCGATCAAAGGCGCCTGACACATGCGAATGATGACGGATTTGCGCCGGGTGCAGTGGGCCAGTCCACGATCCCCTGCCCTGATCGATATCGCTAGATCTGTATTCGATGCAGGGCGTATTCATCGTGCCGAAGGCCTATTGGACACCGCCGAAACAACGCGATGCGATTGCCGCATCAATTTCTTCATCGCTGAAACCGAATTGACGAAGCACTTCCCGGGGATCGCCCGACCGCGGCGGCGCCGCCGTCATTCTTGGTTGTTCGGTGCCATGGAATTTAATAGCGGGTCCAGGCGTCATGATCGTATCTCCGTTCGACCGTGGCACTTGGGCAAGAAGATCTGCCTGCACGACCTGCGGGTGCCGAAGAAGGTCGCCATAGGTCGAGACCGGCGCGCAAAGTATGTCGGCTTCTGACAAAAGTTCGAACCACTCGGCATTGGTCCGGCGCAAGAAATATTCGGTCAGAACAGCGACCATGCGCTGCCGGTTCGCGACCCGCTCTCCCGAAGTGGCGAGGCCGGGCGCCGCCGCAAGTTCCGGGCAGCCGAGCACGTCACAGAGCCTTTCCCATCGGCCGCCATTGTAGGCCGCCACCATGATCCATCCGTCTGCGGTCGGAAACGCCTCGTTCGGTGCGGAATACGGCGCCGCCGAGCCTTGCTTACGCGGCTCTTCCCCGTCGACAAGGTAGCTGGTGATTGCGGCTTGCTGCAGCGCTATGGCAGACCGGAACAGGGAAATGTCGAGCTGCGGCCGCTCGTCACCTTGGCGGATCATCAGGCTGGCGAGCACACCGCAGGCGGCGACATAGCCCGTGAAGACATCGACAATGGGCGTTTGGACCTTGGCCGGTCCGGTCTCGGGAAAGCCGATCAGGCTCATCAGCCCGGAATCGGCCTGCATGATGCCGTCGACGCCAGCGCGCCTGGAATAGGGCCCGGTCTGCCCATAGGCCGAAACGGAGCAGTACACCAGATCCGGCTGGGCCGCCTTGCAGGTCGTCTCGCCCAGACCAAGCCGGTCCATCACGCCGGGGCGCATGCTCTCGACCACCACGTCGGCATCCGCGATCAGACGCAGGGCAACCTCCTGACCAACCTCCGACTTCAGGTCGAGTGTCAGGCCCTGCTTGTTCCGGTTGAAGCCGTGAAACAGAGCGGCCACGCCGTCGATCCAGCCGGGTCCAAGCGTCCGGCCGATATCCCCTCCCGGCGGCTCAATCTTGACGACCCGTGCCCCGAGATCGGCGAGGATCATTGTGCAAGTTGGGCCCGCCCCGATCTGCGTGAAATCGATGACGGTCTTACCTTCGAGCGGACGTGGTGTCGGAGTCATCGCGCTATTCCACTCCGCGTGCGATCTGGTCTGCGGCGAACTTGACCACAGCAAGCGTTGGAAGGCAGATCAGCGGGCTCTCGGCCTGATTGTGGCGGAGTATTTGCGCGCCCTTTACGCCTGGCCCGATGTTTCCCGTTGCGGTCACGAAGTCCTCCCGTGCTAACCACCTCATTTGGCATCCGGCAAGGCGCAACTACAAACCACATTGCCGCACCACTTGCGTGAGGAAATATCACTCTACCCGAGCGCAGTTGTCAGAGAGCGAGCGGTGGTTGAATGCGGACATGGTGCCCGCGCGATCGCACCTGCTGGTGGCGCAGATCTGCCGCACCTCGCCCCTTACCGGAAGTTCGGTCTCGCTCAGCTCAGAACGAAGGGATTTGCGATTCCAGGTTTCGGGTTAATGAATATGCTTTTTTCTTCAAGGTATTCATAGATCGCCGCAGCTCCGTTTTCCCGTCCGATCCCGGATTGCTTGAATCCGCCGAAAGGGGCAAGATAGCTGACAACCCGATAGGCATTCACCCATACAGTACCGGCCCGAATACGGCGCGGCAGCGTTATGGTGCGCTCCAGATCGCGTGTCCAAACCCCCGCTGCGAGGCCGTAAGGACTGTCGTTTGCGATTTCCACCGCCTCATCGTCATTGCCGAAACGGATCACGGACAATACCGGGCCGAACACTTCCTCGCGCGCGATCCTCATACGGTTGTCGATGCCAACATAAATTGTTGGCTCGATAAAAAGACCCTTCTCGCAGCCTGGCCTCGTGGAGCGAGTACCGCCCATGACGCATTTTGCGCCCTCCGCTTTCGCGATCTCAAAAAAGCTCAGCACCTTGTCGAATTGCGGTTTCGTCGAGACCGGCGCGATATTGGTCTCCGCATTCCTGGGGTCGCCAAGTTTCGCATCCTGCATGAATACCAGCAGTTTCTCCACGAATTCATCATGAATGCTGTCATGAACCAGAAGCCGCGAGCCGGCCATGCAGGTCTGCCCGGTGGCCGCGAAAATTCCCGAGATCACGCCCTTTACAGCGTCATCCAGATTTGCGTCCTCAAAGACTATATTCGCCGATTTTCCACCCAGCTCGAGAGAAACCGGCTTGAAGTCCTTGATCGCCGTGAGGGCAACCGCTCGCCCACCCACGTCGCTTCCTGTGAAGGCGACCCTGCTTGTCAGCGGATGTTCCACCAGGGCGCCACCTACCTCCTCCCCGTAGCCGGTGACCACGTTCAGAACACCGGGGGGAAGGCCCGCTTCGTGACAAATTTCAGCAAAGCGCAGGGGCGACGCCGAAGAGAATTCTGACGGTTTGACAACGACGGTATTGCCGGCAGCAAGTGCCGGCGCCACTTTCCATGTCGCCAAAAGCAGAGGGGAGTTCCAAGGCGCGATCGCGACGACGACCCCGTATGGCTCGTAGACCACCTGATGGAAAAGTCCCGGTTTATCGATTGGCGTAACGCGACCCTCGATCTTGTCGCACATGCCGCCGTAGTAGCGAAACCACTCGGGAAGATACTTCATCTGAACGAGCATTTCGGCCTTGAGCTTGCCATTGTCTGCAACTTCGAGGTCTGCGAGTTCCTCGGCATGCGCTTCCAGCATGTCGGCCAGACGATAGAGCGCCCGACCCCGCTGGGTTGCCGTCATGGCAGGCCAATCGCCTTCGCGAAACGCTCGGTCGGCCGATCGGACTGCCGCATCGGCATCTCTGAAATCGCCCTTGGCGAAAGTGGCCCAGTCTTTTCCCGTGTACGGATCGAGGCTTGGAAAGGTGGCTTTGCTTTCGGATGCCTGCCACTTGCCGTCGATCCACATGTCATAGTGCTGCATTGAGCTTGTCTTTCCATAAGTCGAATGACGGCCGTACGGGCCGTCATTGCCATGAGCTTCGGGTTGAGTTCAGGTTACGGCATCTGCCAAGTCGGGCATTGTCGCTGCGGCATGCGCTCCGGCGATACGGCCAAACGTCAGGGATCGCAGAACGGACGTTGCCGGTGGATACTCGTGGTAGAACAGCCCTGTCAGCTCGCCTGCGGCGTAGAGGTTGGGGATGGGTACGCCATTTGGCGTCACGACACGCCCGTGCAGATCGGTCCGGATGCCGCCATAAGTGAAACAGATGGCCGCCGTCAGTGGCATCCCGATAAACGGCCCTTCGTCCAACCGGACCGCCCAGTTGGATTTGGGTGGTGTCAAGCCTGTTGTTGACTTGCCGTCAACCGCGTCCGGAACGAAGGGACCATCGTGAGCCGCCGCGTTGAACTCATCGACCGAGGCCCGCAAACTGGCCGGGTCAAGTCCAAGCTTTTCGGCGAGTTCTTCGATGGTATCGGCGGTTTCGGGGGGGACGTCGCTCAGATATCCCATATCCCATCCCTCGATCTGCGTCGTCTTGGCGTCCGCGATCCAATAGGCTTCCTGGTTTTGGTTTTTCCAGATTTCATAGCCGACCAACTCGAAGGTGTTGTCCCATGTGGCGTTACCTTCGTCGTAGAACCGCTTCGCTTTGCCGTTGACGAAAATGCCGCCGGTATAAGTGTAAATGACGGCATCCGCCTTTCCGGTCCGACGATCGACAGGTTCGGCGTGGATCATGTCGAACTGCCCCGCAACATCTGCACCAAGGTTCATTGCCATTCGATGCCCATCGCCTCGGTTGTTCGCAATGCCGGGCGCGATCAGCGGAAGATCGCAGGCCTTGCTTCCGAGGTATCTGGTCAACATTTCCGGGTTTCCTTCAAAACCGCCGCAAGCCAGCACGACTGCGCCTGCCTTGATGCTCTGTGTCTTCCCGCTGGACTCACGGATGAGCAACCCGTCGACGGCACCTTCGGAATCTGTCTTCAGCTCAAGCGCTTCGGTTTCGTATTTGAAGGTGACGTTCGACATCTTTTCGAGGCGCCCGCACAGCGCTTCCACAATGGCTAGCCCTCCTCCGTCGGGCATGCCCGGAGGCTGAACGCCGGGATCCTTCTCGTCTCCAAACGTGTGAGCGAACGGAAATTCCGGGAAGAGAATGTTCACGCCCCGCTCTTCGATGAATTTCAAAGTGCCGGGAGTCTCCTGCTCCAGCTTTTTGCAATAATCGTAGTTGGCCAACCCACCAGAAACACGCTTGACACGATCGGCCCAATCCGGGTCGAGTTTGCGGTTCTCCGTGATGCGCAGAAAGGCTCCGGTCCAGCGTGTGGCGCCGCCTCTTTGCTCTTTCGACGACCGTTCCAGAATAAGCACGGTCCTGGGTTTGGGTTTGCCTTGCGCATGCTCTGCAAATGCCGTTGCTGCTGCCAGACCAGCGGCACCGCAGCCCACAACAATGACGTCAAATCTTGCTCCACCCTCCATGATCAACTCCTCCTCTCATGGCTTGTTACTGAGCATATGAGGCGGACGCAGGTTCACGAAACCGAAATATCCTGCTGCCGGAGTGAGCTAATGTAACTCTGCGCCTGGACGCGCGAGCAGGCCTCGGAAAAAGCGTTCGCGTGACACGACTCCGGTACATGACGTGTCCGAACATTGCCTGGAACTCCAACTCCAAAGCTCTTTGTCGGGCCTCATCAGAGCGTCATCGACCGGGAAGTGATCGTTCGAAAGCACCGGCGCCATTTGCGACGCCCCGGAATTACGGCCAGGATCTTGCCCGACATGTCCGTTATTAGCAGCCGATCGCGGTTTTTCGTCAACACCGTGGGAACGCACACCTAACCCTCGATGCGCAGTCTGAGGACCCATTGGGACAGCAGGTTCTGGTCTATCTGTGCCTTGAAATGCCGCTCAGGATCGGATCGAGTAAAGTATCCGCAGAAGGCTGGCCGGATCAGCCGTCACATCGCGATGGAAGGGCGGCGTTTACCACCGCAGAGACGGTCGAACTCGTCATTCGGCGGTCGCAGAGCATCGTTGACAGACCGCCGACTTCTTCAGGTGTTGCGTCGTTCAGACAAGCGCCGCCACGACCGCATCCCCCATTTGAGTTGTTCCAACAAGCTCGCCTTCCGGAGTGAATATGTCTTGGGTTCGCAATCCAGAGTCCAGGACTCTGTCGACAGCTTGCTCAATCCGTATTGCTTCTTCTTCCAGCCCGAAGGACATCCGCAACATCATCGCCGCCGAGAGGATTGCTGCAATCGGATTGGCGACATTTCGTCCCGCAATGTCAGGAGCGGTCCCGTGAACCGGCTCGAACAAACCCTTGCGCCCATAGGTCATCGTTGCCGATGGCAGCATTCCGATAGAACCCGTCAGCATTGCAGCTGCATCGGACAGGATGTCCCCGAAGAGGTTCTCAGTCACCATGACATCGAACTGTTTGGGGTCGCGCATCAATTCCATCGCCGCAGCGTCCACATAAAGATGGGACAGTGCAACGTCCGGATACTCCCTGGAAACCTGGGAAACCACATCGCGCCAGAGCACCATGGACTCAAGAACGTTTGCCTTGTCGACTGACGTCAATTTCCCGGTGCGCCGTCTCGCCAACTCGAAACCTGCCCGCGCGATCCGTTCGACCTCCGACTCGGAGTAAGTCAGCGTATTCGTTCCCGCCCGTTCGCCGCCCGGCAAAGTCGAAATTCCTCGCGGAAGCCCGAAATACAGGCCCGAACTGGTCTCGCGGACGACAACCAGATCAAGGTCACGGACAATCTCAGGTTTGAGAGTCGAAGCGCCGATCAGAGCCCGGTGGGGCTTGACGGGTCGGTAGTTCGCAAACAGATTCAAACGCTTGCGCAGCTTCAAGAGCGCTCCGGTTGCAGAGACATCGCTGGACATTGTTTCATCTCCCGGAAGGCCGCAGCCTCCCAAGAGAATTGCGTCGGCTTCTTCTGCAATCGCGATGGTCCGAGCCGGCAAAGCTTCACCGCAGGCAGCCATCGCTGCGCCGCCAATGAGCCCCTTAACAAGTTCGTATTCATAGGAAGAACCGAGTGCAGCATTGAGGACTTTCACCGCTTCGCCGATCACCTCGTCTCCAATTCCGTCGCCCGGAAAGACGGCAATTTTCATTCGGTCGGCCCTTTTGCAACTTGTCATGATGTGGCTCTTTCCTGCTTGACGGAAACCTTCAAAAAACGAGTCCGATAGCCTCGCCTTCGCGAGACTCGCGCCAAAACTGCTTCAATTCTTGAATGACCCGGAATCAATCGCGCTCAATAGCCGAAAACTCGTGACCTTCGCATTCCTTGCGCGGCTGACACGGATCTGCGTTAACTATGGGTCGAAGAGAATTCGGGAAACTCTGCACCGCTCTTGTAGGCAAGTAATATCTCGAGAGAAGCATCTGCGAATTGCGCATACATTTCATCTGTCGGCCACCCGAGATGAGGGGTCAGAACGACATTGTCCAATTTTCGGAGTGGGTGATCCGTGGGCAAGGGCTCGGTATCGAAGACGTCCAGACCAGCCCCTGCGATCTTTTTTTCTCTCAGGGCGTCGATCATGGCCGCCTCGTTGATAATTGGGCCGCGCGCGGTATTGATGATGTGTGCAGTCGGCTTCATGAGCGCAAAGTGACGTGCATCGATGAGGCTCCGGGTTGCAGGCGAAAGCGTCGCATGGACCGATATTACATCTGAAATTGCCACGAGCTCGTCCAGGTCAACACGGCGAACACCGACCTCCGCGGCTGCCGTGTCGCTCAAGCGGCCTCCCCAGGCGACGACCTCCATTCCGAAAGCCTTGCAAATTCCCGCTACGAATTTTCCGATGTTGCCAAGGCCGACAATCCCCAGCGTCTTCCCTCGCAGGACGGGTGTCATGGGCGTTGGCCACTCGCCCGCCTTGAGTGCGGCGTCGCAGTGGGGAATTCTTCGCATAGAGGACATCATGAGAGCGATCGCCAACTCGCCCGCGGCGCCACAAAACCCCCCGGATGCTTTGCCGACCTTGATGCCGAGCTGTTCAGCCGCAAGCATATCTATGTGGTAGGCGTGATTTCCCGTTTGGCAGAGCAGCTTCAGGTCAGGCAGGCTTTCCAACATTTCCCGGTCGAAGACGGTGCGCTCTCGCGTTGCGACGATGGCATCAAAACCACCAAGCTCAGAAGGGACGCCAATTTCTTCTGTGAAAATACAAACGTCCGCGTGCTGCCTGAGTTGCGCAACCCCGTCTGTTTTCTCGTAGGCATTGTGAAAATCGTCAAGAAAAGCGACCCGCATCCGTTGTCCCCCATTCCGCTCGTCAAGTTGGGCGGTTGTCGTTCTTGTATTGAGTAGCAGAACGCACCTTGGCGCGCGACCGAGCTTTCTGCCGGGATAGAGTGAGGAAATGTATCGACTTGCGATCTGAGCAGGGCCTGCCCGGTAGTATCCCGGAAAATGGTGTAGGAACTGGCGGCCACCGCGCGCCAGCGGGCATGGGCCTGGCGGGATCCGTGGGCGTGAAACAGTCTCCTCGGGCCGGACGCCAGCATGGGCCAGCCCGTAGGATTTTTCATATTATTACCCGAGCCAAGCGTTACCTGTCGCCCGGCGTGTCCACCTTCAGAACGTTCGGCTGAGCGACACTTTCAGGGTCCGGCCCGGCGCCTTGCGGTTGGGCGAAGACAGGTGCCCCACGTAATCCGCATCGAAGGCATTCTCGATCCCGAAACGCACTTCGCTGCCCTCCAGCCAGCGCGTAGCGGGTGTCCAGGTGGCGCGCAGGTTATGCACGGTCGTATCCCCCAGATCCGCGCCAAGCGAGTTAAAGCGGTCGGCGGCGTGAATGACCTCCCAGCTGAGATCGAGGTAATCGCCAACCCGTTGACCCACTGTCAGCTGCACCCGGTCCGCCGCAGAGTTGCGCCATGTCCGCGAGGTGCTGTCGGGATCGTACTCGTGCCCCTCGCCCACGTGCCCGGCGAAGTCGATGTAGAACCCCCGGGCGGTCCCGTAAGACGCCTCAAGCTCGACCCCCTCGGTCGTGACACCGTCCAGATCACTTCCCATGGCGCCGGCCGCGGTATAGGTCGTGATGTCCCACAGCTTCGTCTGGTACAGGTTCCCGCGCAGCGTGAACGAGTCGCCTTCCCGGAAGATGTCGGTTCCGGTGTAGGCGGCCCCGATCTCGAACGTGTGCGATTTCTCGGTCGTGGCCAGGCGGCGCTGCGCGGTGGCGGAGTCACCCAGATCGTCGATCGGCGGCAGCCCCTCGGTATAGGCCGCGCTGCCGAACACCGAAACGCCGTTGCCGAAATCATAGGCCACGGCCAAGCCGCCCATCAGCGCGTCACTTGAATAGCTGCGAGGCGCGCTCCCAAGCGCCTGCGAACTTTTGATCCGTGATGTCTCGTACCGGATCGCGGGGGTCACGGTCGTCTGGCCGATGGTCATCTCGTTCACCACGAAGGCGGCGAAACGGTCGTCCGTTCCGCCCGGCGCGCTATTGGCGTCCAGGCGCTTCTTGTGAATGCCCTCGATCCCCGCCAGCATGTCATGCTCGATCGTGCCGGTCGTGAACATCGCCCGGTTCGAAAGGGTCAGCTTGGTCGTCTGATAGCGGTTGTCGGCACAGATCACGCCAAAGAAAGGGTTGGCGCAGAAGACGGCCACCGGCTGGCCGCCTTGAAGGGGTGAGCTTCCGTCGATGTAGGTATTGTCGATCTTCTGATCCGCGTAGGACAGGTTCGCACGCAGGTCGATCAGGTCGTTGGCGGGATTGAAACGGTACTCGACGGTCGTCTGTTTCGTGTCGGTCAGCCGGTCGACCCGGCCGAAACTGCCGGGCGTCGTCTGGAACTGGTCATAGGGCACATCCTTGTCGTCCGCCTCGGTCCGCGAATGGCTGAACATCAGCGAATGCGCGTCATCCTGCCCGAAGGTGAACCTGGCCTTGGCCAGGAACGATGGCGTCTCGAACGAACTGTTGCCGATCTCGGTGCCGTCCCCGGCCTCCAGCGTGCCTTGGTCGCGCCAGGTATAGTTCAGCAGGAACTCCGCTCCCTTCGCCGGCATCCACGCGAGGTTGGTCGAGCTCACGAACCCGTTGCCATTGGTGCTGAATTCCAGCGTCTGCGATCCGCCAAAACCCAATTCCCCGCCCGTAAAGTCGGAGGCGTCCTTGGTTTCCAGCCGGACGACGCCGCCGACGATCCCCGAGCCGTAGGCAAAGCTGCCGATCGTGCCGCGCAGCACTTCGGCCTCTTTGTACAGAAACGGATCGGTGAAGAGCTGCGTGCCGATGCGGTAAAGCTCTTCCGACCCAACCGACGCGCCGTCGATCTGCACCGCGATCTTCTGATCCGACCCGTAGGTCGTGTTCGCGCCGAAGCCCCGGATGTTTATCCCCGACCCCTGCGGCGTGGTGCCGTTTACCAGCGTGACGCCGGGTACGGAATCGATCAGCTGCGCGACCGTGCTCGCCTGCCGGTCCTTGATCTCAACTTCGTCGATGACGGTCCGCGACAACGCCGTGCCAAAACTGAGATCCCGCTTTCCGGGTGTCAGGATCAGCGTTCCCAGGAACCCCGGCTCCTCCTGCGCGGTGGCCGTCCCGGCCAGTGACAGACAGATCAGCGCGGTCGTGCCGCGCAACATCATGGTGAGCATGCGCTCGCTCCTTTTGCAAAAGTAGGTCCGTTGCTTGCAAAAGGCTGGCGCGGCGTTTTCGCGATTTTCGATGATCCCCATCGCGACGGGTTGCAGCGCTAAACCAATCCGACTAAAACAGTCAAGTAAATTCAAGAGCCACGCACCGCTGGAATACCGGGCGCAGCCATCGGACCTGCACGCTTACCGAAGGATGCCCCATGAGCGACCGCACCTCCCCAACCCCAGACGACATCCGCGCCCACCGGGCGGAAAACCCCAAGCTACGCGCCCGCGACGCGGCACAGGCGCTGGCGATTTCCGAGGCAGAGCTGGTGGCCGCCGAGGTGGGCCGGGGCGTGACACGGATCGCGGCGCATCCCGACCGGGTGATCCCTGCCGCCGAACAGCTGGGCGAGGTCATGGCCCTGACCCGCGTCGAGGCCTGCGTGCACGAAAAGGTCGGTGAGTACGGCAATTATCATCCCGGCGATCATGCCGCGATGACCCTGACCGAGAATATCGACCTGCGGATCTTTCAATCGCACTGGGTACACGGGTTCGCGGTCGAAACCGAGACAGAGACGGGACCGCGCCGGTCGATCCAGATCTTCGATGCGGCGGGTGACGCCATCCACAAGATCCACCTGCGCGACTCCTCGCGGCACGATGCCTGGGCCGGGCTGGTTGCGGACCTCGCAGTGGAAGATCAGTCCGACACGCAGGCGGTCGCACCCCGCCAGCCCACCGAAGCGCCGAAGTCGCGCCTCGACAAGCGCGATATCCTGCGCGACGAGTGGGCCCGTCTGACCGACACCCACCAGTTTCTGCGCCTGTGTTCCAAGCTGAAGATGAATCGCCTGGGCGCTTACCGCATCGCTGGCGCACCGTTCGTGCGCCGGCTTGACCCCAAGGCGGTGGATGACATGCTGCACGCCGTGCGCGATACCGGGATCGAGATCATGCTGTTCGTCGGCAACCGCGGCTGCATCCAGATCCATTCCGGTCCGATCGTCACGTTGCACCCGATGGGGCCGTGGCAGAACGTGATGGATCCCGGCTTCAACCTGCACCTGCGGCGCGACAAGGTGGCGGAACTCTGGGCCGTAGAAAAGCCCACGCAACGCGGTCCGGCTGTCTCGGTCGAAGCCTTCGATGCGGATGGCGGCCTGATCTTCCAGTGCTTCGGCGTCGGCAAGGAAGGGCGCGATTCCCGCCCCGCCTGGGGCGAAATCGTCTCGAAGCTGAATTCGGCCGAAAAGGTGGCGGCATGACCTGCAAATCGGGTGCAAGGGCGGCATTCCTCGCGATCGGCATCTCGATGGTGGGTGCCGTCGCGGCCTTCTCCGTCAGCGGACAGCAGGCAAAGACCGCGGAAAACCCGCATGCCACGGTCCTGTCCATCGGCGGCTCCGTCACCGAAATCGTCGCGGCGCTGGGACAGGAACACCGGCTGAAGGCGCGCGATACGACGTCGACCTATCCGCCGTCCGTCGAAAGCCTACCGGACGTGGGCTATATGCGGGCGCTGTCGCCCGAGGGCATCCTGTCGGTCGGTCCCTCGCTCATCGTGTCCGAGGAAGGGGCCGGGCCGCCAGAGGCCCTTGACGTGATCCGCGCGGCTGACGTGACATTCGTCGAGGTTCCCGACGCGCTGACCACCGAAGGCATCCTGCGCAAGATCTCGGTCGTGGGCGATGCGCTCGACGTACCGGACCGGGCCGAGGCCCTGGCCGCCAAGGTCAAGGCCGAGATGCAGGCTGCGATATCGGATGCCGCGCGTCCCGAGGGGGACAAGAAGCGCGTCCTCTTCGTCCTGTCCACCCAAGGCGGCAAGATCAACGCCTCCGGCACCGGCACCGCGGCAGATGCCATCATCCGCATGGCGGGCGGGCTGAACGCGATCTCCGCGTTCGAAGGCTACAAGCAGATCACGGACGAGGCCGTGGGCCAGGCCGCACCGGACGTGATCGTGATGATGAGCCGGACCGGCGACCATGCCATCACCGATGACGCGCTCTTCGACATGCCCGCGATCCGCCTGACCCCGGCGGCCCGAGAGCGCGCGGTCGTGCGGATGGACGGGCTTTTGATGCTGGGGTTCGGCCCTCGCACCGCCGAGGGTATCCGCCACCTGAACGCCGCGCTTTACGAACAGGGCAGCTAGGCGATGTCGGCGATCACCGATGTGCAGCGCCGTCCGCGCGACCGGGTGGCACGGGCTTACAGGCTGCATTGGCTTCTCTTGGGGATGCTGCTGCTTGCCTGCCTCGCCGGCCTTCAAATCGGCGCCACCGATGTGCGCCTGTCCGATGTCTCGGCCCGGATACTCCAAGGTCAGCCCCTGAGCCAGATGGAACGCGTTGTCCTGTGGGACATCCGTTTGCCGCGCCTCGTCATGGGCGTGCTGGTCGGCGCGGCGCTTGCCGTCTCGGGGGCAGTCATGCAGGGGCTTTTTCGCAATCCCCTGGCGGATCCGGGCATCGTGGGTGTCAGCGCCGGGGCCGGGCTGGGCGCGATCCTGGCGATCATGCTGGGCGCACAGGCACCGGCCTGGCTGGCTGGCGCGGTCGGGCCGCACGCGGTGCCGCTCGCAGCCTTTCTCGGTGGTTGGGGATCGACCCTTCTGCTTTACCGTGTCGCCACGCGTCGCGGACACACCTCCGTCGCCACGATGCTGCTGGCCGGCATCGCGCTCGGGGCCCTGGCCGCCGCGCTTTCGGGGGTGCTTGTCTACATGGCCGATGACCAGCAGCTGCGCGACCTCACGTTCTGGGGCCTTGGATCGCTTGCCGGGGCCAACTGGGCCAAGGTGCTTGCAGCGGGTCCCATGATCCTTGTTGCGACAGGCGCGTCCCTGACCCTCGCCCGTGGTCTCAACGGCCTGGCCCTGGGCGAGGCCATGGCCGCGCATATCGGCATAGAGGTGCAGCGCGTGAAAATCCTTGCCATCCTCGCGGTCGCCGCGGCGACAGGGGCCGCCGTGTCGGTATCGGGCGGAATCGGCTTTGTCGGCATCGTCGTGCCGCACCTGCTGCGCCTGGCGTCGGGACCGGATCACCGCGCGCTGCTTCTGAACGCGGCGCTGCTCGGCGCGATCCTGCTGGTCTTTGCCGACGTGATCGCGCGGGTCGTCATCGCTCCCGCGGAATTGCCCATCGGCATCGTCACCGCCGTCCTCGGCGCGCCCGTATTCCTGTGGATCCTTCTCAAGCGACGGGGGCTCGTGGACCTGTGAGTTTGGTCGCAACGGATATCCATGTCTCTTACGGACGCCGCCGCGCGGTGCGCGGTGTCACCCTCGACGCCGCCCCCGGCGAGGTCACGGCGATCGTCGGCCCCAACGGCTCGGGCAAATCCACGTTGCTCGGTGCGATGACGGCCGCGTCCGCATATCGCGGCACCGTCCGGCTCAACGACCGGAACATCGCAGAGATGAAACCGTGGGAATTGGCCGCGCAGCGCGCCGTGCTTCCGCAAGCGTCACGCCTCGCCTTTCCCTTCACCGTGATCGAGGTGGTACGCCTCGGGCAGCAGGCCGGCACCGCCGGACAACACGCCGAGGTCGCCCTGGCGGCGCTGACGCGCGTCGGTCTGGCGGACTATGCCGACCGGACGTTCCAGGAACTCTCGGGCGGCGAAGCGCAGCGCGTGATGCTGGCCCGTGTCCTGGCCCAGGTCTGGACCCCGGTCGAGAACGGCCAGCCGCGCTGGCTGTTGCTGGACGAACCTGTCAGCAGCCTTGATATCGCGCACCAGTTGCAGGTCATGGAAATCGCCCGGGGGTTTGCCCGGGCGGGTGGTGGCGTCATCGCGGTCATGCACGATCTGAACCTCACCGCGCTCTACGCCCACCGGGTTGCCGTGCTGTCCGAGGGGCGGCGGCTGGCCTTCGGCACGCCTGCCGCGGTCTTGACCGACAGCATCCTGTCGCAGGCCTATGGCTGTAGCTTGAGGGTTTCCGCTCCTCCCCCGTCGGGAGTGCCCTATATCCTGCCGCACGCGGCCTCTGCCTGAAAGGATCGTCCATGCGCCTCGCCACGCTTCTTCTCTGTCTCGCGGCACCCGCGCTGTCCCAGCCGGCGGCCGATATCGTCATCCTCGGCGAAGTCCACGACAACCCGGACGCGCATCTTGGCCAGGCCGCGGTGCTGGAAGAGCTGCAACCGACCGCCGTCGTGTTCGAGATGCTGACCGCCAAAGAGGCAGATAAGGCCGACGCGGACCGGACCCGGATCGAGGCCGCCTGGGAGGCCAGCGGATGGCCCGACTATCCGATCTACGCACCTCTCTTCGATGCGTTGGACGAGGCCAGGATCATCGGGGCGGCTGCGCCTCGTGACAGCGTCAAGACCGTCTATAGCGACGGGGCCGCCACCGTGTTCGGCCCTGACGCCACGCTTTACGGTCTGGACGCCCCGTTGGCGCAAGAGGAACAGGCGACGCGCGAAACGATGCAGTTCGCGGCCCATTGCGAGGCCATGCCGCGGGACATGATGGGTGGCATGGTCGCCGTGCAACGCTACCGCGACGCGGTCTTCGCCCGCGCCGCGCTTGAGGCGCTGGAGGCCTACGGTCCCCCTGTCGCCGTGATCGCCGGCAACGGTCACGCAAGAACCGACTGGGGCATTCCCGCGATGATCGCGCGCGCCGCGCCTCAGGTCACGACCCACGCCATCGGTTTCGTCGAGTCGCAAACCGATATACCTTTTGACGAGACCCGGATCGTCCCGCCAGCCGACCGGGACGATCCCTGCGCGACACTGAACAATCAATGAGGCTATCGATGTACCTTGCCATGAACCGTTTCACCGTCCCCGAGGAAAACGCCGCCGCGTTCGAAGAGCTTTGGCTGACCCGCGAAAGCAGGCTGAAGGACATGGACGGCTTCGTGTCGTTTCACATGCTCAGGGGGCCGCAGGAGGAGGGCCGCGTCCTCTATGCGTCGCACACCGTCTGGGAAAGCGAAGAACATTTCCGCGCCTGGACCACCAGCGCCGAATTCCGTGCCTCCCACGCGCGCGCCGGTGAAAGCCGGAAGCTGCACGAGGGTACACCGAAATTCGAGGGCTTCAGCGCAATCCAGAAGATCGACGCCGACGCACCCGCATGACGCCCCGCGTCACCCGCACCGCGCCGGTCTTTCGCAGCTTCGACGAAGGCAAGGCGCGGGCGTTCTACGTGGACTGGCTGGGGTTCGAGTGGACCGGCGAGGTGCGCATCTTCCCCGACGCACCGCTCTATGCCTTTCTGCGCTTGGGGGATTTCCACCTTCATCTCAGCGAACATCACGGGGATGCCACACCGGGCTCGACCGTGATGGTCCATGTCGACAACCTGCGCGACTGGCACGCCACCCTGGCGCCCTACCCCAACATGCGGCCCAAGCCCCAGCTTTTGCCCTGGGGCCTGCAGATGGAGGTGATCGACCCCTTCGGCAACCGCCTGCGCTTTCTGGACCAGGCCGCGGGTCGCTGAATGTCCCAGGCAAGCCCGCGGCGCAGCCCGAGATTTCTTGACTGAAACAATCGGAATATTGTACGCATGACACAAACCCGACTCGAATAGTCAGGAAATTTCGCGCAGCAATCGTCACCCGGAGCCCGGCCACCGCGATTGGCAGCCCGCATGTCATTGGAAGGAAACATGAATGATGCTCCCCAACCTTGACGCTCACGCCACGGCCCGGGCCGCAGAACCGCTTGGCCGGCACATGGCGTCAAGCCACTCGGTGAGGCCGCGATGAGCCGGACCAGCCCCGTCCCCGAGCCGCGTCAGATCGTGGACCACGACGAAGGCGCCGTCTACGACGCCCGCGACCTGATCGTGAACGGGGTAAAGGCCAATATCGTCCTCGACGGCCAGACCTACACCTTGCGCATCACCCGCGCGGGCAATCTGATCCTGACGAAGTGAGACCCGCCGCCCCGACCACCTGAACCCCATGCCAGACAGTGCTTAGACCATATTCCAGCGAGGCCCCATGTCAAAAGTCCCAAGTCCCTGTATCGACGTCTGCAAGTTCAAGCGTGACGGCCATTGCATCGGCTGCTCGATGACCAAGGCGCAGAAATCCGCGTTCAAGCAACTGAAGAAGGACAAGCAGCGCGAGGCTTTCGTGGAACTGGTCGTCGCGCAGCAGACCGTCATGGGCCGCTACAAGCACTGGGATCAGGCCTACGCGAAGAAGTGCAAGAAAAAGAAAGTGTCCCTGACCGTTCTCGACGGCGGAAAAGCGGCCTGATGCCGCGCCGGTCACACCTGCGCCGATAGCAATTCGAACCCGAGAGACAAACCAAGAGGCTCTTGAATGACATCTGCCCTGCAATGCCGCCACGGATCCGAAAGCGGCTTTGAAACCCAAGCGCTGGCCGGGCCAGGCCCGCTGATCGACCACCTGCGGCACGTCGCTCGCGATGCGCGCTGCAAGAGTTACGTCGATCTTTTCGGGGCCTGCGCCACGCTGTCTGTCAATGGGCATGTGGCCAGATACGCGGCCTCGGAGATTCTCGTGCGCTGCTTGTCCCAGGCTCTGGGCCGACGCCCGATCCTCTTTCGCGACGGCGAGTGTGAAACCTCCTTCGACGAGGACTGGCTGATGTCGCTGGCCCGCAGCATCAAGACGAACGACCAGGCAAGCACGACGTTCCTGCTGCATTCTCGCGTGCCCAAGCACGCCCATCGTAACCTCGTCTTTCTTCTGGGGACTGTCGCTGACAATTTTGCTCGGATTTAGAAAGATTCTAAATTGGCTTGCCGATCGGGTCATTGAGACCTAATTAGGTCGTGCAAGCCAGCCATTTGCCAGCCAGCACCTTTCCCGGACACCAAATCAGGAGGCACGAATGACCCAGACGGCCCAATCCCTTTCGACCGATGCCAACGCCCAGATCGCCGAGGCACTCAACCAGTGCGTCGCGGAAACCGCCGTCGCGACGATGCTGGCGCAGAATTTTCACTGGAACGTGACCGGCATGGCCTTTGGCCCTCTGCACCAGCTGTTCCAGACAATGTACGAAGATCACTTCGTCGCCCAGGACGACCTGGCCGAACGCATCAAGGCGTTGGACGGGCACGCCGAGGGGATGCTGGCCGGCATGCTGAAGCGCTCGAAAGTGCCCGAGGCCGAAGGGGTCCCCACCGCCGAAGAAATGATCCGCCTTTTGAAGGAAGCGCAGGAAACCCTGGCCGAAACCGTTGCCGGTGCCGGCGAACTGGCCGCCAAGCATGGCGACACGCTGACCGAGGACCTGTGCATCGCACGCGGGCAGACGCACGAGAAATTCGCCTGGATGCTGCGCGCGCACCTCAAGTAAGCGTCGATACCCGATGATCCGGGCGATCTGACCCCAGACACCATTTTGGATGGCGGGCTTGCGCCATCCAAGTCTTTCAGCGTCGACACAAGACCTCAATTTGCACGCAATACACTCTGTCTTGGCGTTTCGATCCGATGGTCGGGGCACATGTCCGTGCAGCCTCTCAATTTCCGAGTTTTTAAATCAGGAATTGAGGTATCCGACTATTTTTGTAAGAGTCCCGGCATCAACCGATTCTTACGGCTCAACGCCGCTATCGCTCATCTGACCGAATTGAGGGACTCCAATGCCACGTTTAATTCTCGCCGCAAGCGCGATCACGCTGGGTTGTGCCGGCACCGCCCAGGCCCAAAGCGCACCCGAGGTGCTCGAAACCTACGCCGATATCGCACATGCCAACTACTCGGACAGCCTGACCACGGCAGAGGCGCTTGAAGCGGCCGTGGGCGCGCTGATCGACGCCCCGTCCGCCGACACGATGCACGCCGCCCGCCAGGCATGGCTCGAGGCGCGCGTGCCCTACCAGCAGACAGAGGTCTTCCGGTTCGGCAATCCCATCGTCGACGACTGGGAAGGCAAGGTGAACGCCTGGCCGCTGGACGAGGGCCTGATCGACTATGTCGACGGTGCCTATGGCGGACCGACCGATGCCAACCAGCTCGCTGCGCTCAATGTCATCGCCAACCCGACCTTCACCCTGTCGGGCCAGGAGATCGACGCATCGGACATCACGCCCGCCCTGCTGGAAGACCAGTTGCACGAGGCCGACGGCATCGAAGCCAACGTGGCGACCGGCTATCACGCCATCGAGTTCCTACTCTGGGGCCAGGATCTGAACGGCCATGACGACGGCGCAGGCAACCGTCCGTGGACCGACTATTCCCAGGGCGATGACTGCACAAACGGAAATTGCGACCGCCGGGCCGACTATCTCGCGGCCGCGACCGAACTTCTGGTGTCGGACCTAGAATGGATGGTGTCTCAATGGGCCGAAGGCGGCGCCGCCCGCGAAAACCTGACGCAGGATCCCAAGGCAGGGCTTTCGGCGATCCTGACCGGCATGGGCAGCCTCAGCTATGGCGAGACCGCGGGCGAACGTATGCGCCTGGGCCTGATGCTGAACGACCCAGAGGAAGAGCATTCGTGCTTCTCGGACAACACCCACAACGACCATTTCTACGACGGCGTCGGCATCCGCAACGTCTATCTGGGCGAATACGTGCGCACCGATGGCACGCTGGTCTCGGGTCCGTCCCTGTCGGACCTCGTGGCGCAGGATCACCCCGAGCTTGACCGCGAAATGCGCACCCGCCTCTCCGATGCCGTCCTTGCCCTTGGCCGGATCAAGTCCGCGGCCGAGGCAGGGTTTGCCTATGACGAGATGCTGGCACGCGGCAACGCGGGCGGCGAGGCGCTCATCATGGGCGGCGTCGAAGGTCTGATCGAGCAGACCCGGTCAATCGAACGCGTGGTCAGCGCGCTCGAGCTTGGCGGAATCGAGATCGAAGGCTCCGACAGCCTCGATGATCCGTCCGCTGTCTTTCAATAACGCCCGCGGGCGTCATGGGGTGCGCCCGGCGGCGCGCCCCTTTCCCTTGATGAACGAACCCCGATGACATTCAAGCCTTCCTTGATGCTGGCACTCGCAGCGGCATCTGTCCTTCCCGCCGTCCCCCTCGCCCAGGAAACGGCTGCGACCGCATGGGCCAATTTGCAGGACATACATCTCGACGTCATTCCCCGCACCGAGGATGAACGCCGCCGGGTCGCCGCTGTCACCGCGCCTCCAAAGGACTTCTCCGCACCCTGGACGTTCGAGGAAAACTCCGGCGGGGCGCAGACTGTCCGCGCCCGGCAGACGCCCGACGCCTTTTCCCAGCCCGCCGACAACCTGACATTCGAACAGGAGCTCGATTTCCGCGTCGGCAACGGTCTCTTCCGGCGGCTCTGGGTGTCTCCCCCGGCATCGACGATCGCGTCGGACGGCCTCGGCCCGCTTTACAATGCCCGCTCCTGCCAGCGCTGCCATCTGAAAGACGGGCGCGGCCATCCTCCCGAAGGCCCCGAGGACAGCGCGGTTTCCATGTTCCTGCGCGTCTCGGTGCCCGCATCGGCCCCGCAGGACATCGAACGTTTCATAGCCGGAACCCACGCCACCAGCCCCGAGCCGACCTATGGCAGCCAGTTGCAGGATTTCAGCCTGCCCGGCCACGCCCCGGAATACCGACTTCAGGTCACCTACGAAGAGATCGAGATCCCGCTCTCGGGCGGCGAGACCGCCACCCTGCGACAGCCCAGCTATGACGCGGTTGATCTGGGTTACGGTCCGCTGGCCGAGGACGCCATGCTCAGCCCGCGGGTCGCGCCACAAATGATCGGCATGGGCCTGCTGGAGGCGATCCCGACCGCCGACATCCTCAGCCGCGCCGATCCGGACGACAGCGACGGGGACGGCATTTCAGGACGACCCCAGGTGGTCTGGTCCGACGTCCATGATCAACCCATGCTGGGCCGTTTCGGGCTCAAGGCCGGCAATCCGACCGTGCTCGAGCAGAGCGCCAGCGCCTTCGCCGGCGATATCGGCATTTCCAATCCGATCCATCGCGCCGGCGCGGGTGAGTGTACCGACGCGCAGACCGACTGTACCGCCGCCCGGCACGGCGGTGACCCGGAACAGGGCGGGCTCGAGATCGACCAGACCGGGCTGGACCTCGTTGCCTTCTACAGCCGGACGCTGGGCGTTCCGGCACGGCGCGACGTGGACGACCCGGAGGTTCTGCGCGGGCGCAAGGTTTTCTTCGATGCGGGATGCGCATCCTGCCACCAGCCCAATTTCGTCACGCATCGTCTGGACGGCGAAAACCCGGCCAGTTTTCAGTTGATCTGGCCCTACACGGACCTGCTTTTGCATGATATGGGTCCCGGGCTGGCCGATCATCGTCCCGAAGGCCGCGCCGACGGCCAGGAATGGCGCACCGCGCCGCTCTGGGGGATCGGACTGACCGAGACTGTGTCCGGCCGCAGCACGTTCCTGCATGACGGGCGGGCACGGTCGCTGCTGGAAGCCGTCCTGTGGCATGACGGCGAGGCGCGCGCCGCCCGTGACAAGGTGGCGGAAATGCCGCCCGGGGATCGCGCGGCCCTGATCCGCTTTCTGGAGAGCCTATGAAATACCTGCCCGCCCTGATCCTCAGCTTCGGTCTTGCGGCCGCTCCGGCCCATGCCGGGGTCGATGAGGCCCTCGAACAGCACATCCTGCCGGGACTGGAACGATTTGCCGAGGCGTCGGAACAACTCGCCGAAACGGCCGAAAACGATTGCCGGGCGGATGCGTTGCGCCCCGTTTTCCAGGACACGTTCGACACGTGGATGCCGATTTCGGATCTCCGCATCGGGCCGTCCGAAACGGGCGCCCTGTCGGTCGGGTTCTGGCCCGATCCACGCGGCTTCACCCAGCGCGCCCTCAATGGCCTGATCGCCGACGAGGATCCGGTCGCCCACGAACCGGACGCCTACGCCGACGTCTCGATCGCGGCGCGCGGGTTGTACGCGTTGGACATGCTGCTCTACGATCCGGACTTCTCGGACTACGCCGCACAGAGCTACACATGCGCCCTCGTGACCACGATCTCCGCCGATCTCGGCAGGCAGGCCGCGGCGCTTCAGTCCGCCTGGGAAACGGAGTTTGCCCCGGTACTGCGCACGGCAGGAGAGTCCGGCAACACGACCTACATGACCGACGCCGAGGCGAAGCGGGCGATCTTCACCCAAGTCCTGTCATCGTTGGAGTTCACGTCCGGAAAACGGCTGAGTCTGCCAATGGGCGATTTCGACCGGCCACGCCCCGCGCTGGCCGAGGCGCGGCGCTCGGGGCGGTCCCTGCGCAACGTTCGGCTTGCGGTTGGCGGTGCCGTCGATCTTGCCCGCGCCCTGGCCGACCGTGATCTGCCCCGCACCGAAGCCGCCCACGCGCATTTCAGAAAAACCGCGGATCGCATCGAAGACCCCGCCTTGGGTGATGTCGCGACACCGCAGGGCCGGTTGCGGGTCGAGGTGCTTCAGCAGGCCGTGGAAGCGCTGCACGACACCATTGCAAGCGAGGTCGGTGAACCGCTGGGCATCGCGCCCGGCTTCAACGCCCACGACGGAGACTGACCATGCCCACCACGCGTCGAGGTTTCCTTGCAACCCTACTGGCCGCCGGCAGCGTGCCCCAACTTGGCTGGGCCGCGGCCGGCAATCCGCAGTTTCTGGCAGCAGCCCGTCAGCCCGATGGCCATTTCGCGCTCTATGGGTTGACCGATGCCGCCGAAGTCGCGTTCCGAATCCCCCTGCCCGCCCGCGGACATGCCGGGGCCGGACATCCGCACCGGGCCGAGGCCGTCGCATTCGCCCGCCGGCCCGGCAGCTTTGCCCTGGTGATCGACTGCGCACGCGGCGATGTCGTCCACCAGCTGACCCCGCCCGAGGTGCGACAATTCAACGGCCATGGCGTGTTTGCCGAAGGCGGCGCGCTGCTCTTCACCAGTGAACAAGCCAGCGACACGAGCCAAGGCTACATCGGCATCTGGGACGCCAGCGCAGAATACCATCGCATCGGCGAATTTCCGACCGGCGGGACAGGCCCGCACGACCTGCGCCTCATGCCGGATGGCGCCACTCTGGTAGTCGCCAATGGCGGGATCGCCACCGATCCCACCGACCGGACCAAGCTGAACGTCGACACGATGCGGCCCAATCTGAGCTACCTGTCTCTCGGGGGCGCGTTGCTCGAACAGGTCGCACTTTCAGACGACCTGCACCAGAATTCTATCCGTCACCTTGCCATTCGCGCCGACGGGCTGGTGGGCTTTGCGATGCAGTGGGAAGGCCTGCCCGACAGTGCCACGCCGTTGCTCGGCCTGCATCGGCGCGGCAGCACTCCGGTCCTCGCTTCCGCCCCGCTTGCGGATGAACTGGCCATGCAAGGATACGCCGGCAGTATCGCGTTTCGCGGCGACGGGCAGGAGATTGCCATCACTTCGCCGCGTGGCGGCAGGCTCCATCGGTTCACCGACCAGGGAGACTTCCGCGGCGCCCTGTCCCGCGCCGATATCTGCGGGCTCGCGACCCGTGGCGCGGGCTATCTCGCCAGCGACGGACTGGGCGGTCTGATCGGCATCAGCGCGGACGGCCCGCGTGCGCTCGACCGGATCGACTGCGCCTGGGACAATCATATCGTGGCGCTCTGACGCGCGCCTCAGAACATCACTCGCGGCAGCCATGTCGCCAGTGACGGCCAAATCCAGACAACCGCCACACCCACGGCCTGCAACCCGATAAACGGCATCACCCCGCGATAGATATGGCCCGTCGTGATCTCCGGCGGCGCCGCGCCGCGCAGATAGAACAGCGAAAAACCGAAAGGCGGCGTCAGGAACGAGGTCTGCAGGTTGATCGCCAGAATGATCCCCAGCCAGATTGGGTCATGCCCAAGCAGGATCAGCGAGGGCGTCACCAGCGGCAGCACGATCACCGAGATTTCCACGAAATCCAGGAAGAAGCCCATGAAGAAAACGATGATCATCGTCACGATCAACGCCCCCGTCGCCCCGCCCGGCAGGTTGGCCAGCCAATAGGCCACCCGGTCCTCTCCGCCCAGACCGATGAAGACGAGCGAGAACATGCCCGCGGCCAGGATCGTGGCAAAGATCATCGCCGTCATGGTCATGGTCGAGGTGACCGCATCATGCGCCACCCGCTCCGCCAGCACGTTGCGCAGCGCCGCCAGCACGCCGATCAGCCCCAGCACCGCCAGCGCGATGTAAATCCCGCCCGCCACGTAGGACCCTGCGCCCAGATCGCCCCGCTGCAACCGCACCGGAAAGACGCCCGCCGCAACGGCCAGCGCGATCAGCGCCGCGGCGGAGATCAGGATCAAAGCGCGCATCCGTCCCAGCCGCGCGCCCGACATCAAGAGCGCACCCACGGCGCCCACGGCGGCGGCCTCGGTCGGCGTCGCCAATCCGCCCAGGATCGACCCCAGCACGGCAAAGATCAGCAGCACGGGCGGCACGATGGCCTCCAGCACTTCCCGCCCGCTCGGTTTGGACATGGTTGCATCCGCGGGCGGCATGTCCTGCGGTCGCAACGCGCCCCGGACCAGTACGTAGATCAGGTACAGCGACACCAGCACCAGCCCGGGGATCAATGCCGCGGCAAAGAACTGGCCAACGGACAAGGCCTCGACCGAGAACTTGCCCTGCTCGTACTGCGCTTGCTGATAGGCGTTCGACATCACGTCGGCGAGGATTATCAGCAGGGTCGAGGGCGGAATGATCTGCCCCAGGGTGCCCGCCGTACAGACGATCCCGGCCGACACGCTCGGATTGTACCCAGAGCGCAGCATCGTCGGCAGCGCGATCATTCCCATCGCCACCACCGTCGCACCGACGATTCCGGTCGACGCCGCCAAGAGCGCGCCCACCAGGATCACCGAAATGCCCAGGCCCCCCCGCAACGACCCGCAGGCGCGTCCCATCGTGTCCAGAAGCTCCTCGGCGATTCGGCTTTTCTCCAGCAAAGCCCCCATCAGCACAAAAAGCGGTATGGCGATCAGCACCTGGTTCGAGATCAGCCCGAACACCCTTTGCCCGAACGCGCCGAGCAGCGAGATATCCATCGCGCCCAGGCCCCAACCCAGATAGGCAAACAGCACCGCGATTCCGGCGATGCTGAAGGCAACCGGAAAGCCCGAGAGTATCGCCACCACCAAGGCCGCGAACATCAAAAGGTCGAGATACTCGGTCACGCCGGCTCCTCCCCGGCGACAAGCCGCAGCAGGATCGCGAGAGATTGCAGCGCCACCAGAACGCAGAACACCGGGATCAGGGATTTCAACAGGAACACCGCCTCGATCCCGCCCACGGATATGGGCCCTTCAAGAATTTTCCATGAATTGCGCACCGACGGCCAGGACCACCAGATCAACGCCGCCATCGAGGGCAGCAACAAAAACAGGTGCCCGGCCATGTCGATCCACCGCCGCGTGGCGGGCGCGGCCTTGGCGTAAAAGATGTCGACCCGCACATGCTTGTCGACCAGCAGGGTGTAACCCGCCGCCAACATGAACAACGTCGCGTGCAGGTACAGCACGCTTTCCTGCACCCAGATCGAATTGACGCCGAAGACATAGCGCCCGACGACGATGCCGAACTGCACCAGCACCATCAGCAGCGCGAACCACCGCAATACCGACGCGATACCGCGATTGATCCCGTCGATGATCCCTGCCAGTGCCAGCATGTCCCGGCCTTCCCTGCCCCTTTGGTCGTGGCGCGCGAGGCTGTCCCCCGCGCGCCCGCGTCATCAGTAGCCCATCACCGCGGCACGGGCATTCATCTGACCGTTATCGGCATAGGTCATGTAGGCCCCGATGCTGTCGCGATAAGCGACAAAGCTCTCGGTGATCCGCTTGACCAACTCGTCGCTGTCCTGGCGCAGTTCGTCGATCACTTCCTTTGCGGCCTCGCCCATGGCGTCGATCACCTCCTGCGGGAACTTTCTTACCTGCACGCCGTCTTCCTCGACCAGCTTTTTCAGCGAGGCCGCGTGCTTGGTGGTGTATTCCGTCCAGACCGGGTTGTAGAGGCTTTCGCAGGCCACCGACACGGCCTCTTTCAGGTCGTCGGGCAGCGCGCCGAACACCTCGGCATTGACGCCGCATTCCTCGGCCGAGGACGGCTCGCCCACGCCGGGCCAATAATAGTTCTTGGCCACCTGCTGATAGCCCAGCGCGCTGTCGGTCCACGGCCCGATGAACTCGCCCGCGTCCAGCGCCCCGGTCTGCAAGGCCTGGAACATGTCCGGCCCGCCCATGGCCTCGGCCGCCATGCCCAGCTTGGCGCACATCTCGGACGCAAGGCCCGTGGTGCGGAACTTCAGCCCCTTCAGGTCCTCGACCGAGTTGATCTCGTTGCGGAACCAGCCGCCCCATTGCGGGCCGGAATTGCCGCACAGGAACGGCTTGATGCCGAACTGGCCGTACATCTCGTCGTAAAGCGCCTGCCCACCGCCATGGTACAGCCAGCCCACCTGCTCGTCCGCGCGAAGGCCGAAAGGTTGCGAGCCGAACAGAAGGATGCCCTTGGATTTCGAGCCCCAATAGGCCGGAACCGCGTGGTAAAGCTCTGCCGTGCCTTCGCTGACCGCATCGAACACGCCGCGACCCGGCACCAGTTCGCCCGCGGCGAACAGCTTCACCTCGATGCGTCCGCCCGACAGGGTGGTGATCCGGTCGGCCAGCATCTGCGCGGCGACGCCCGGCCCGGGCAGGTTCTTGGGCCATGCGGTCACCATCTTCCATTGCTGCACGTCCTGCGCGATGGCCGGTGTGGCCAGCGGAGCGGCGGCGGTGCCGATCGCGGCACTCGTCAAAAATTTGCGTCTGTCCATGGGTCTCTCCTTGTTGGTTGGTGGTGTTTGGTCTTGTTTCATCGCGGCGTCACGCATGTTTTCCCAGCAGTCGCGCCGAAGCTGCGGTTTTTCAAGGCCGTACAGCGGTTTGCAGCAAGCGGCCCCGTCCCGCGGTCCGATCCCGGGCTCGTGTGATTAAATTCCGTGCCATGGCACGCGCGTTGCCGCACCTGGCAAACTGCACCCGTAGCTCTGTCGTCCCTGTCCATGACTCAGTTCCCCAGGATACCCGGCAGGCGCAGCCCGTGGTCCTTGGCGCAGTCGATCGCGGTCTCGTATCCCGCATCCGCGTGCCGCCACACGCCCGAGGCCGGATCGTTCCACAGCACCCGCTCCAGCCGCTTGGCGGCCGCGTCAGTGCCATCCGCCACGATCACGACACCCGCGTGCTGGCTGAACCCCATGCCGACGCCGCCGCCGTGATGCAGGCTGACCCAAGTCGCCCCGCTCGCCGTGTTCACCAGCGCGTTCAGCAACGGCCAGTCGCTCACCGCGTCCGAGCCGTCCTTCATCGCTTCCGTCTCGCGGTTGGGACTGGCGACCGAGCCGCTGTCGAGGTGGTCCCGCCCGATCACCACGGGCGCCTTCAGCTCTCCGCTCGCCACCATCTCGTTGAACTTCAAACCCGCCCGGTGCCGGTCGCCCAACCCGATCCAGCAGATCCGCGCCGGCAGCCCCTGGAACGAGATCCGCTCGCGCGCCATGTCCAGCCACGTATGCAGTTTCTCGTTCTCGGGAAACAGCTCCTTCATCGCCTGATCGGTCTTGTAGATATCCTCCGGATCGCCCGACAGAGCGCACCAGCGGAACGGCCCGATCCCCTTGCAGAACAAAGGCCGGATATAGGCCGGCACGAAGCCGGGAAAGGCAAAGGCATTCTCCAGCCCCTCTTCCTGCGCCACCTGCCGGATGTTGTTGCCGTAATCCAGCGTCGGCACGCCATCGTTCCAGAAATCCACCATCGCCTTCACATGCACCTTCATCGACGCGCGCGCCGCCTTCTCGACAGCCTTGGGGTCGCTCTCGCGCTTCTCGCGCCACTCGGCCATGCTCCAGCCCTGCGGCAGATAGCCGTTCACCGGGTCATGCGCGCTGGTCTGGTCGGTCACGATATCAGGCCGCACGCCCCGCTTGTGAATCTCGGGAAAGATATCCGCCGCATTCCCCAGAAGGGCCACAGACTTGGCCTCGCCCGCCTTGGTCCAGCGCTCGATCATCTCCAGCGCCTCGTCGAGGCTGTCCGTCTTCTCATCGACATACCGCGTGCGCAGGCGGAAATCTATGCTGTCCGGGTTGCACTCCACCGCCAGGCAGCAGGCTCCTGCCATCACTGCGGCCAAGGGCTGTGCCCCGCCCATGCCGCCCAGGCCGCCGGTCAGGATCCACTTGCCGGTCAGGTCGCCGTCGTAATGCTGACGCCCGGCTTCGGCAAAGGTCTCATAGGTGCCCTGAACGATGCCCTGAGACCCGATATAGATCCACGACCCGGCGGTCATCTGGCCGTACATCATCAGGCCCTTCTTATCGAGCGCGTTGAAATGGTCCCAGTTGGCCCAATGCGGCACGATATTGGAATTGGCGATCAATACGCGTGGCGCATCCGCATGGGTCTTCACGATGGCGACGGGCTTGCCCGACTGCACCACCAGCGTCTCGTCCGCTTCCAGATCCTTCAGCCCCGCGACGATCCGATCGAAATCGTCCCATGTCCGCGCCGCACGCCCGATGCCGCCATAGACCACCAGCTCATGCGGGTTCTCGGCCACGTCCGGATGCAGGTTGTTCATCAGCATCCGCATCGCCGCCTCGGTCTGCCAGCTTTTCGCGCTGATCTCGGTGCCGGTCGGCGGGTAGATGTCGCGCAGGTTATGGCGGGGATTGGTCATTCGGGCCTCCAACGGATCAGGTCGTCTAGAATGGTTTTCAGATGCGGGCGCAGGCGGTTCGCGCGGTCGGGCGCATAGTCCCAGGGCGGGCTCTCCTGCATGTAGGTGGACTGCGCCAGCTCCATCTGGATCGCGTGCAGGCCCTCGCCGGGCCGCCCGTAATGCCGCGTCGTCCAGCCGCCCTTGAAGCGCCCGTTGAGGATGCTGGAATAACCATCCGCCGCCTCGCAGGTGCCGACCACCAGCGCCTCGATCTGCGGCGCGCAGGTCCGGCCCGCATCGGTGCCCACGTTGAAATCCGGCAGAACACCCTCGAACAGGAACGGAATCTCCGACCGGATCGAGTGGCAGTCGTAGAGTACCGCAAACCCGTGAATATCCCGCACCCGCTCCAGCTCCTCTGCCAGCGCAGCGTGGTAGGGCGCGTGATAGGCTTCCCGCCGCCGCGCGATCTCGGCCGCGTCGGGCTCCGCCCCCTTTTTCAAGATCGGCAGACCGTCGAAATCGGTCACCGGGCACAGCGACGTGGTGTTCTGGCCGGGATACAGACTCGCTCCCTGCGGGTCGCGGTTCACGTCGATGACATAGCGGTGGATCGTCGTGCGCACTGTCGTCACGTTGCCAACCAGACCCGCGTAAAGCTCGTGGATATGCCAGTCGGTATCGGCCAGTCCCTGCCCGGTCTCGTTCAGACCCTCGGCCACGTCAGACGGAACATCCGTTCCCGTATGCGGCAGACCCAGCACCAGCGGGCTTTGCCCCCGCGTCACCTCAAGAAAACTCACAGCCCGACCTCCACACCCGTCTCGCGGGCCAGCGCGTCCTCGCGCACCAGCGCCGCGGCCTTTTCCATGTCCGGCGCCATCATCCGGTCTTCTTCCAGCCGCAGCACCTCCGCCCGGATCGTCCCAACCGCGTGCCGCAACGCGTCAGATGTCACCAGCGGCGCGCGCGCCTCGATCCCTTGGGCCGCGCAAAGCGCCTCGACGCCCAGGATCATCGACAGGTTCGCGTTCATCCGGCGCAGCCGCCGCGCGCCATGGGCGGCCATGCTCACGTGATCTTCCTGGTTGGCCGAGGTCGGCGTGCTGTCGGTCGAACAGGGGTTCGCCAGGTGCTTGTTCTCGCTCATCAGCGCCGCCGTCGTCACCTCGGCAATCATGAAGCCCGAGTTCAGCCCCGGCGCGGGCGTCAGGAACGGTGGCAGGTCATGGCTCAGCGCCGGGTCCACCATCAGCGCCACTCGGCGTTGCGCGATGGCCCCGATTTCCGACAGCGCCAACGCGATCTGGTCGGCGGCAAAGGCCACCGGCTCGGCATGGAAATTCCCGCCCGAGACGATCCCCGCCTCGATCACCAGCGGATTGTCCGTGACGGCATTCGCCTCGATCTCCAGCGTTGTCGCGGCAAAGCGCAGAAGGTCCAGCGCCGCCCCCGCCACTTGCGGCTGACACCGGATGCAATACGGGTCCTGCACCCGGCTGTCCCCTTCCCGGTGGCTTTCGCGTATCTCGCTGCCCGCCATCAGCGCCGACATGGCCGTCGCCACGTCGATCTGCCCCTTATGGCCGCGCAAGCTGTGGATCTCGGGCTGCAATGGCTGGGTCGAGCCCATAATGGCGTCCGTCGACAGCGCCGATGTCACGATGGAGGCCCTCAGCGCACGCACGCCATCGAACAGCGCCGCCAGCGCGCAGGCGGTCGAGAACTGCGTGCCGTTGATCAGCGCCAGCCCTTCCTTGGGGCCCAGCACCACGGGCGTCAGCCCGACCTTTCCCAGCGCGTCGCCAGCGGGCATCCGAACGCCGTCCAGCAGCGCCTCGCCCTCGCCGATCATCGCGGCGGCCATATGCGCCAGCGGCGCAAGGTCACCCGACGCGCCCACCGACCCCTGCGACGGGATCACCGGCAGCACGTCTTTCGCCAACATCCCCTCGATCAGCGCGCAGATCTCCCATCGCACGCCCGAGGCACCCCGCCCCAGCGACAAAAGCTTCAGCGCCATCATCAGGCGCGCGGTCTCGGGCTCGAGCATTTCGCCCACGCCGCAGCAATGGCTGAGGATCAGGTTGCGCTGCAACGTTTCCACATCCTCGGGCGGAATGCGCACCGAGGCCAGTTTACCAAAGCCCGTGTTGACGCCGTATACCGGCACATCCCCGCGCGCTGCTTGCGCGACCTGCCCTGCCGCGGCCTCAATGGCAGGCCGTGCATCCGGTGTCAGCACCGCCGCCATACCGTCGCGCCACAGCCGCTCCAGCGTCTCCAGCCGGGTCTCTCCCGGCACCAGCGTCAGGGTCATGCCCGCCCTCCGAAGATCCGTTTGTGCAGCGGGTTCACCCCGATGCGATAACTCAGCTCCGCCGGTTCCTCGACATCCCAGATGGCCAGGTCCGCCCGCATCCCCGGCGCGATCTCGCCCCGGTCATACAGCCCCAGCGCCTGGGCTGCATGGTGCGTCGTGCCCGCCAGCGCCTCGGCCGGGGTCAGGCCAAAGAGCGTGCAGGCCATGTTCATCGCCAGCAGGACGGATCCCATCGGCGACGATCCGGGGTTCCAGTCCGTCGCCACCGCCATCGGCACACCGTGGGCGCGGAACGCCGCGACGGGCGGCTTTTGCGTTTCGTGCAGCGTATAGAACGCCCCCGGCAACAGCACCGCCACGCTGCCCGCTTCGGCCAGCGCCTTGGCGTCGGCCTGGCTCGCATATTCCACATGATCCGCCGACAGCGCGCCGCGCTCCGCCGCCAATTTCGCCCCGCCGATATTGCTCAGCTGCTCGGCATGCAGCTTGACCGGCAGGCCCAGCGCCGCGGCCTTGTCGAACACCCGCGCGATCTGCCCGGTGTCGAACGCGATCCCTTCGCAGAAGCCGTCCACCGCATCGACCAGCCCCTCGGCATGGGCCGCCTCCAGCGCGGGCAGGCAGACCTCGTCGATATAGCTGTCCGCATCCGCGCCCTTCGGCACCGCATGGGCGCCCAGAAAGGACGTGACGACCCGCACCGGACGTGCCTCACCCACCGCGCGCGCCACGCGCAACATCTTCAGTTCCGTTTCGATATCAAGGCCATAACCCGACTTGATCTCGATCGTCGTGACCCCTTCCGCGATCAACGCATCGGCGCGGCGCAACGCCTGCGCCAGCAGCAGGCTTTCATCCGCTTCCCGCGTCGCCGTCACGGTCGAGACAATCCCGCCCCCGGCGCGCGCCACTTCCTCATAGCTCGCCCCTTCGAGTCGCATTTCGAACTCGCGGGCGCGATTGCCGCCATGCACAATGTGGGTGTGACAATCGATCAGACCCGGCGTCAGAAGCCGCCCTCCGGCGTCGATCACCTGCGCGTCTTGCGGCACCTCGCCAAGCTCGGCCATCGGCCCGACCCAGTCGATCCGCTCGCCCTGCACCCGCAACGCCGCATCCCGCATCAGGCCGTACCCGTCTTCCGAGCCGTCCATGCGGGCAATGGTGGCATTGGTGATCGTCAGGTGATCGGTCATTCTTCCCTCCTTGCCACGCGGCTTACGGAACGGTAATATGTAGGTACATATTTTGTCAATGGAGATCGCCCGTGCAGGAAATCCAGTCTCGTCAGACCCTTACTCCGGACGGCTGGGTCAGCGACCTTTGCCTGACTATCGACCAGGGGCGCATCACGCGAATCTCCCGCACGCCGTCGCCCGGCGCGCACACCGTCGACCTGTTGCTGCCCGCGCCGGTCAACCTGCACAGCCATGCATTCCAGCGCGCCATGGCCGGGCTGACCGAAACCCGAGGCCCCGACCCCAACGACAGTTTCTGGACCTGGCGCAAGCTGATGTACCGCTTTCTCGACCGGCTGACGCCGGACCACGTGCAGGCCATTGCCGAACTGGTGTTCATGGAGATGCTCGAGGCAGGATATGGCGCGGTGGCCGAGTTTCACTACCTGCACCACGATATCGGCGGCAAACCCTATGCCGAATTGGCCGAGATGGCCGGGCGGATCACCACGGCCGCGACGAATACCGGCATCGGCCTCACCCTGCTGCCGGTGCACTACATGCAGGGCGGCTGCGACGGGCGCGCGCTGGAAGGCGGCCAGCGCCGGTTCGGCAGCGACCCGGAGCTGTTCGCCCGCCTGCACGGCGATAGCGCAAGGCTCATTGCCGAAGCCCCGGACGACTTTGCCATCGGCATCGCGCCCCATTCCCTCCGCGCCGTGCCACCTGACGCGCTGGCCGAAGCCCGCCAAATCTGCCCCCAAGGCCCCATCCATATGCACCTCGCCGAGCAGGTCGCGGAGGTTCAGGAGGTCGAGGCCCACCTCGGCGCCCGCCCTGTCGAGTGGCTTCTGGACAATGCCGATGTGACGGCGGACTGGTGCCTGATCCACTGCACGCAAATGACGGACGCCGAGACCCGTGCGCTGGCCGGCACGGGCGCTGTCGCCGGCCTCTGCCCGATCACGGAATCCAGCCTGGGCGACGGTATCTTCAACGGGATCACCTATCGCGACGCCGGTGGACGGTTCGGCGTCGGCTCGGATTCCAATATCCACATCGCGCTCTGGGAGGAGCTTGCCACGCTCGACTATTCCCAGCGCCTGCGCGACCGCAGCCGCGCGGCGATGGCAACGGCGGACCACTCCACGGGCCGGGTACTCTTTGACGCCGCGGCGCAGGCCGGAGCACAGGCCGCGGGCCGTGCTTCGGGGCAGATTGCCGAAGGTCGGCTTGCAGATCTCATCGCCGTGTCCACCGAAAACGAGTTCCTGTGCAATCGCTCCGGCGACACCGCGCTCGACAGTCTTATCTTCACGGGCCGTGGCCGCAGTTGCGTCACCGATGTCTGGAGCGCGGGGCGCCACATGGTCCAAAACGGTCGCCACGTCGCGCGTGACCGGATCACCAACGCATTTCTGGCTGTCACCGCGCAACTGGGACAGGCGATATGACCACGCCGCCACGCCTGTCGTGGAGAGATGTCCGCGACCGGATCCACGACCAGATCCTGACCGGGCAATACGGCCCCGGCGACCGCCTGCCGCGGGATGCCGACATTGCCGAAGACCTGAATTGCGCGCGCTCCACCGTACAGCGCGCCATGCAGGATCTTTCCGACAGCGGTCTGGTGGAGCGTCGGCGCAAGGGCGGAACACGGGTGCGGCCCGACCCGGTCACCCGCGCCACGCTCGACATCCCGATCACCCGCCGCGAGGTGGAACAGCGCGGCGGGCGCTATGGCTATCACCTGATCCGCCGCAGTGAAGCCGATGCGCCACGCGCGGTGCTCTCGGCATTCGAACTCGACACGCCGCGCCCCATGGTGCGCGTCGAGGCCCTGCACCTGTCCGACAGCCGGCCCTACATCCTCGAGGACCGCTGGATCTGCCCCCGGACGTCGCCCGAAATTCGCGATCTCGATTTCACCGAGCAGAGCGCGAACGAGTGGCTTGTCCACAACAAGCCCTACACAAGGCTCGATCTGCGCTTCTATGCCATCTCGGCCGGCGAAGAGATCGCCGGCCTTCTCGAGACACCTGTCGGGGCCGCTCTCATGGTGATCGAACGCACGACCTGGATCGACGGCGCGCCCATCACCACGGTCAAGGCAATCACCCGGCCCGGCTATCAGATCCAGACCGGCAGTTGAGGCCTAAAGACACTCCGCCAGGGTCGTCGCAAGATTGCGCAGCAGCTGCGGATAAAGCGCACGTCCCGGCTCCAGGTCCGAGCCAAGCGGATCCAGCACATCCGTCCGCGCTTGCGCATCCTCCATCACCGCGTCGACGATTCCGGGGGCGAACTGGGGTTCCGACAGCACGCAGGTCACACCCTCATCACGCACCCGTGCTTGAATTTGGGCAATGCGCGCCGGGCTGGGGTCGGCCGCGTCCGAGACCGAGATCGCCCCTGCAGCAGGCATGTTCAAGGCATCCTCGAAATACTGGTAGGCATCGTGGAACACGATGAAATTGCCGCCGCGCACCGGGTCGAGGATCGCGTCGAGCTCGGATTTCAGCGCGGCAATTTCGTCGACACCGGCGGCGGCGTTTTCGCGATAGGCCTCGGCGTTCGCGGGGTCGGCTTCCGACAGCGTGGCAGCGATCGCGGTCAGCCACGTGGCGGCATTGTCGGGCGACAGCCAGGCATGCGGGTCCAGCCCGCCATGGCCGTGATCGTGCGCGGCGTGGCCCTCCGCGCTTTCGCCGTGCTCGGCGCCTGTCTCGTGGTCGTGCTCATGCTCGTGGTCGTGCGCATGCTCATGCTCATGCTCGTGCTCCGACTCCGCGTGAGCATGAGTCTCCTCGTCACCTTCGTGATCGGCATGGTCGTCGTCATGCGCATGGTCATCGTGCCCACCCGATCCGTGAGCATGGTCATGCGCTTCGAACAAGGCACTTTCACGGACCGGCAGGGTTACCGTGCCATCGACCTGCAACAACTCGACCACATCGGCCTGCCCCGCCAGCGTGTCCAGCGCATCCTCCAGCCAGGGCGTAAGGTCAGGCCCGAGCCAGAAAACCACCTCCGCCTCCTGCAACGCCCCCGCGTCGGAGGGTCGCAAGCTGTATTCGTGCGGGCTGGCCCCCGGCGCCACGATCAGCGCCGGCTGGCCCACGCCGTCCATGACGCGGGCAACCAGCGAATGGATCGGCGCGATATCCACGGCGACCTGCGGCGTTTCGGCACCGGCAGTGCCTGCAACGAACGCCATCGTGGCGGATAGGGAAAGAAGGGTTCTGGACATCACGGCCTCTTGTAATTACATAACACCGCATGTCGCATATACAAAACGTTATAATATGACAAGTACCGACAAATCAGGCCCCGCTGGCCCTAGCGAACCGCTCGGCTTCGAGACGCACGATCACGCCAATTGCATCTCTGCCGCGATCTCCGAGGCCGAGGCGCATTGCGCCCGTGAAGGGCTGCGCTTTACGCCCGTGCGCCGCAAGGCACTGGAAATCCTGCTGCAGGAGCACCGTGCGCTTGGCGCCTATGACATGCTCGACCGCCTGCGTGAGGCCGGATTCGGCTCCCAGCCCCCGGTGGCCTATCGCGCGCTCGAATTCCTCGTGGCCAACGGATTCGCGCACAAGATCGAACGGCTGAACGCGTTCGTGGCCTGCTCTCACCCCGGCGCCAACCACTCGCCCGCCTTCATGATCTGCCGCCAGTGCGACTCGGTGGCAGAGGCGCAGGCGACACCCGCAAGCGGCGAACTGGGCGAGACGGCCCGCGCGGCCGGTTTCCGGATCGAAAGAACCGTGGTCGAGGCCGAGGGCCTTTGCCCCGCCTGTTCCGACAAGGCCGACACATGAGCCTCGTCTCCGTCGAGAATATCAGCGTCGGCTACGGCGCCGTCCGGGTGTTGCGCGATGTCTCGCTTTCCGTCGAACCGGGCGAGATCATCACGATCGTGGGGCCGAACGGATCGGGCAAGACGACGCTTTTGCGCGCGCTCATCGGCGCCGTTGCGCCCGTGTCCGGCAAGATCGTGCGCAGCGCCGGCCTGCGTATCGGCTATGTGCCGCAGAAACTCCACATCGACCCAACGCTGCCGCTGACCGTGAAACGGTTTTTGCGGCTGCCCTCCGGCGCATCCCGGGCCGCGATCGAGCAGGCACTGGACCGATCCGGGGTGCCGGATCTTTCGGACCGGCAGATGGCCGGCCTGTCCGGCGGCCAGATGCAGCGCGTCCTGCTGGCACGGGCGCTGATCGGACGTCCGAACCTTCTGCTGCTCGATGAAGCGACCCAAGGGCTCGATCAGCCCGGCTCTGCCGCGTTCTACCGCCAGATCGAGGACGTGCGCCGCGAGACCGGCTGTGCCATCGTGATGATCAGTCACGAACTTCACGTCGTCATGAGCGCCTCGGACCGCGTTATCTGCCTCAACGGGCACGTTTGCTGCCAGGGCACGCCCGAAACCGTCTCGGCCGCCCCCGAATACCAGGCGCTGTTCGGGTCGGGCACTGGCGGCGCGCTGGCGCTTTACCGGCACGATCATGACCACGCCCATGACGAGACCTGCGCGCACGACCACGTGCACGACCATCCGTCGAACAGCACCGAGACCGAGGCCGCCGAATAATGCTCGATGATTTCATGACCCGCGCCGCACTGGCCGGTATCGGTGTCGCCTGCGCGGCAGCCCCGCTCGGCAGTTTCGTCGTGTGGCGGCGGATGGCCTATTTCGGTGACGCCACCGCGCACGCGGCAATCCTGGGCGTGGCGCTGTCGCTGGCGCTGCAGATCTCGGTCTTCGCGGGCGCCGTGGCCGTTTCGCTTGCCATGGCATTGACCGTCACCGGGCTGTCGGGACGGGGCTATGCCATGGACACGCTTCTTGGTGTCCTGGCGCATTCTGCTCTGGCTTTCGGGCTGGTGGCGGTATCGTTTCTGTCCGGGATACGTATCGACCTGATGGCCTATCTGTTCGGCGACATCCTCGCGGTGTCCCGTGGCGACCTGATCGTGATCTGGGGCGGCGCCGCGCTGGTGGTGGCGTTGATCGGCTGGCGCTGGTCCGCCCTTCTGGCCTCGACGCTCAGCGACGAGCTGGCCTATGCCAGCGGCATCGACCCCCGGCGCGAACGGCTCATCCTCACGCTGGCGCTGGCCATCACCGTCGCCGTGGCGATCAAGGTCGTCGGCGCGCTTCTGATTGCGGCAATGCTGATCATTCCCGCGGCCGCCGCACGGCCCCTGTCGCGCAGCCCCGAAGAGATGGCGATTGCCGCTGCCGCCATCGGCGCGGTCTCGGCGGTCGCGGGCCTGCAATCTGCGTATCTGCTCGACACCCCGACGGGTCCTTCCATCGTCTGCGTCGCCGCTGTTCTCTTCGTTGTGACCAGCGCCCTGCGCAGTATACGCGGCTGAACGCGCAAGAGGCCGACCCTCTAAAGTGCGGGGGCGTAGCGGACGCGGTGGCACAACGTGGACGGGTCCTCGAGGATCGCACCGTAATCCTGGGCAAGCTGATCGAAAGGTGATTCGCCGGACACCAGGACATCCAGCGCCGGGTCCGCAAGAAGATCCAACGCCTTTTCCAGCCGCCTGCGATAACTCCACCTGACGCGCCTGTCCGCGGGCACCTGCCCGACCTGGCTGCTGACGATCTGTAGACGGCGCTGATGGAACGCACCACCAAGGGGCACCTCGGGCGTCTTGGTGCCGAACCAGCTTGCCTCGACAACCCGTGCCTCCATGCCCGCCAGCGCAATGGCCGTTGCCAGACCTTCCGCCGTCGCCGACGCGTGGATGACCACGTCCCTGTCGCCCGCCGCCTCTGCCGGCTGCGAGAAACTGCATCCCATCGCGTCGGCCAGTGCCGCCTTGCGCGGATCGACATCGACCATCGTCACCTCGGTTCCCGGGATCCACGCACAAACATAGCCGGTCAACAGACCCACCACGCCGGCACCGATCAAACTGACCCTGTCGCCCGGCGCCACACCGGCGTCCCACGTGATGTTCAGCGCGGTTTCCATGTTGGCGGCAAGCACCGCGCGCGCCGCCGGCACCGTGTCCGGCACCGGGCACGCGGCCTCGGACGGCACGGCGAACTGCGTCTGGTGCGGATGCAGCACAAAAACGGTCTCGCCGGCCCGTTCGCCCCCTTGCACGGTGCCCACCGCGGCATACCCGTATTTCACCGGAAAGCTGAACGCACCCTGCTGAAACGGGGCTCGCATGGTTTCGTGCTCGCTGGCCGGTACACCCCCGCTCCAGACCAGCCGCTCGGTGCCGCGGCTGATCCCGCTGAAGCGCGTCTCGATTACCACATCCTCCGGTCCCGCACGGACATCGACCGCCCGCAGCTCAACCGTCTGCCTGTCCACGACCCACAATGCCCGAGCTTCGTCAGTACTCAAAGTGCGTGCCCGGATTTCAGCGCCTTCACAGACAGATAGCCGCTGTTGTGAATGTTCTTTCCGACGCGCAGCGGCAGTTGCTCCACGACCTCGATCCCCTGAGCCCGGAAGGTCCGCACCTTCGCCGGATTGTTGGTCAGCAGACGCACCTTCCCGACGCCAAGCTGCCGCAGGATGACAGCCGCCACGCGGAAATCGCGCTCGTCGTCCTCGAACCCCAGCGTATGATTGGCATCCACGGTATCGAGGCCCTGCGCCTGCAGATCATAGACCCGCATCTTGTTGGCCAGCCCGATGCCGCGCCCTTCCTGATTGAGGTAGAGCAGCAGGCCGGCGCCCTCCTCGCCCATCCGCAGCATCGCGGCGCGCAGCTGCGGCCCGCAATCGCATTTCAGACTGCCCAGCACATCGCCTGTAAAGCAGGCCGAGTGCAGTCGGGCCAGCACCGGCCCCGCCGGATCCGGCGTTCCGATTTCGAACGCGTAATGCTCGGTGCGTCCGTCCGGGTCGCGAAAAACGTGCAACCGGCCTGCGTCATGCGCTTCGACCGGCAGGCCGGCCGCCGCCACGTGCGACAGCACCGGCGCCTTTGCGAAATGGCCGAGCGTCTCTGCCACGTTCACGTGCGTCATGGCCAGTTCCACTGGCAAATCGGCGGTCCGCGCCACGTCGAACACCAACGCCGCCGGCAGCAGCTCTGCCGACTTCACCAGGCTCAGCGCCACGCCATGCAGGCGCGACTCCTCCGATCGCACGCGATGCAGCGGTGCCACAGGCCCCGCCGCCGCATCTTGGCCGGCGTCCGCCAGGCGCATGAACCAGCCGATATCGGCCTGTTTCGGCGGGTGGATACGCACCGGGCCATCGGTCACGTCGGCGCTTTGCACAGGTGCCATGGCGGCGCGCGCCCGGTTCCCGGTCAGGACAAGCTCGGGCACGCCGAACATCCCGCGCAGCGCATCCAGACGCTCCTGGGTCAGCGGCTCGATCGCCACCACGACCGCCCGCGACCCCGCGTCGGCCACAAGGCATGGCAGACCAAGGCGCAGATCGGCGCTCACCCGGCTCAGGCGTTCCGCGATACTGGGTCGAAGACTTTCAGGTACTGGCGACATGGAACACACTTTCAGATTATCAGGGGCGGATAGGGACATTCGGAACACAATTTCAGTGCCGCAAAGCCGGGCGGTCGTTCAGGCGATGCGGCCACAGCATTTCGGCAGGCGGCTCGGGCGCCAGCGCACAGTCGAAAAGAACGTCGGAGCCAAGGCTGTAGACCTCGGTCTTGGGACGCAACGCCTCGGCCAGGCAGGGCACCGGCGAGGTCTTGAGGCCCGCGGGCCCCGCCCCGATCAGCAGTGGTGCCACGGCCACGTGCAGCCGCGTCAGCAGACCGGCCTCGAGGAACTGCGCAATCGTGATCCCCCCGCCCTCGACCAGAACATGGTAAAGGCCCAGACCGCGCAGGGCTGCCAGGATTTGCGCCGGCGAGATCCAGGCGCCGCGCGGCAGACGGATCACCTCGACGTCGGCGGGACGCGGCGTGTCCACCGCCTGGATGACGATACGCCGCGCGCTCGTGTCCCTGAGCAAGCCGGCGTCATTGGGCAGCCGTCCGTTCGGGTCGATCACCACGCGGGCCGGATTGCGCCCCTTGGCCAGCCTGACAGTCAGGCGCGGATTGTCGTGCAGCGCGGTCTTCACGCCGATCACCACCGCATCCACCAGCGCCCGAAGGCGATGCAGATGCGCCAGCCCGTCCTTGCCGGATATATCCTGCGCATCGCCCGACTCGGTCGCGACGCGCCCGTCCAGCGACTGGCCGATCTGTGCGATGACGCTTTGGCCGCTCAATGTCCGCGTCAGCCCCCCGTAAAGCGTCAATGCGGCGCGCTCGCCGGAACTCCAGTCACCGCAGCACAAGCACGCTTCGTCGTTCCGCGCGGCGAGGATACGGGCCCAGACCCTTGGTGTGACATCCAGTGCGTCCATGCTCATCTCCGGGGTTCCCGCAATGTCTGCGCCGGCGTTCCCTCCGGGATCGCCAACAGGTCGCGGTGCCCTACCACGAGGGCTGTGTGATTGACTGTTCTGCGTCTTGCTTCGGCCCAGCTTTGGGCCTGCGTTTCCCCGGCCTCGGCGGCCGCGACCGCGACACCGGCCAAGAACTCGGCCTGCAAGGCCGCGTCGTCCGGGCCAAGATGCCACGCGCTGTCCGCTAGCCTGACTTCAAAACCGTTTGCCTCAAAGGCCTGCGCCGTCTGCACGGCGGCGTCCGGCCCCATCGCGACCCGTCCCGCCTTGGCGCCGCGCTGATGCCGGTTGAACGCTTGCACGATGTCGGAATCCGCCGGCAAACCCGGGTCCCACTCCATTCTGCCATCGAAGCTGAGTGCCGCGTAAAACGGGATGGATGCCGCCGCCAACCGTTTCGCCAACGCGGCCACCCAAGCGGCGCTCATCAGGTCCAGAAGCGCGGACGTGGTGACAAGGCCGGCATCCTCGAGCGGAAGCGCCTGCACATCCTCCACGCTGCACATCGCGCAGTCGGCCGCCGGATGCCGCGCCTTCGCCACCTGCAAGTGGCCTTCATCGGTGTCCAGAAAACGCCAACTCATCGTCTCGAACCCTGCGGCGGCAAACGCGCGTGCCGTCGATCCCGTCCCGCTGCCAAGATCCACGACCCGCGTTCCGGGTGCCATCAATGACGCGGCCTCGCGCAGCAATTCGGGGGCCCGCGCCGCGTGGTCCGCCGGTTCGCGCAGACTCAACCAGTCGAGCTGGAATTGCGTGTCAGATATCCGATTCATACCACCCACGCGCCACGTGACTTTCATGAAGCTGGACCCGGATGCGCCTGACACGTCCGTCATCGCCCAGGCCCTTCGATTTGACCGTATCCCGAAGCTGCGTCCATATGTGGTGGCACAGGAACTCGGTCGTGGTGATCTTGCCTTCGAATTCCGGCTTGTCGTCAAGGTTGCCGTATTTCAGCGGCTCCAGCGCCGCGTTCAGGGCTTCGGTCGCAAGGCCGATGTCGACCACCAGGCCATTCGGGTCCAGGTCCTCTGTATAGAACGCTGCGTCGACGACGAAGGTCGCACCGTGCAGGCCCTGGGCCGGGCCGAAGACGGGGGATGGCAAGGAATGTGCGATCATGATGTGATCGCGGACTTCAACTGCAAACATGGAACTTCCGTTTTTCGGGGTGATGCGGAACCAGCGCCGCGCATTTTCGAAAGAGTAACAGGCTCATGACCCAATCCGTTCCAGAACGTCCGCGAAAACACGTGCCGTGTGTGTCCAGCCGGGCAGCGACGCCGCCCGGTCTCGCGCGGCGCGGGCATAACTGCGGGCGGTTTCCGGCGATGTCAGCAAGGTTCTGATTGCCTCTGCCAGCGCCAGGGGCTCGTCCGGCTCCACCAGCAGTGCTGCCTCGCCTACCGTTTCGGGGACCGCACCCACACGGGTCGAGACGACCGGCAAACCGTTCTGCATCGCCTCGCTCAACACCATGCCGTATCCTTCGTAGCGGGTCGCAAGGGCAAAGACGCTTGCGCGGCCATAGGCGCGTCGCAAAGCGTCTTCGCTCACCTCTCCGGCGAATCGCACGCGATCCGAAAGCCCCAGCGCCGCCGCTTCGGCGCGCAGCTTCTCGGCGGTCTCGGCCTCATGCGCCTTGCCGACGATTTCTGCCTGCCAGTCAAGGTCGGTCAGCTGGGCGAGCGCTTTGAGAAGAACATCATGCCCCTTCCTCGGCGTCAGAAGCCCCACGGAAAGGATCAACGGTGGCATCGCCTTGGCCGGCTCCGGCCGGGTGTCCTCGTCCAGTTGCTCGAACCCCGGCGGCGCCACGGTCAAGCGGTCCCGCTCGACCCCAAGCTCCCGCTCCACGGTGTCCGCGATGTGCTGGCTCGGCACGATCACATGCGCCACGTGGCGCAAGACCTCGGCCTCGTTCTCCAGAAGTCGTCGGGCGCGGTCTGCGGGCAGACCGCTTTCCAGTCCCAGCGGGTGATGCACCATCCCGACGATCGGGGCGGCGACACGGCAAAGTCCCGCCGGATCCAACGCGCCCAGCGCCAGCCCGTCCACGATGGTCGGACAAGAGCGCGGGATCGCGGCCAGGGCATCGAACGTCTTCTGCATGTCCATGGAAGATGGGTCAGGAAAGCTGTCCGGCAACTGCACATGCGCGGTATCATGCCCCAAGGCGTTCAAGCGACTCAGCACGGTCGCGTCATAGATGTACCCTCCGGTGCGCTGGTCCTTGTCTCCGGGAATGGCGAAAACGGCGCGGGTCATTGCGATGCGGCCTCCCCTGCCGCGGATGCGCTCGGGCTCGGCGCCCAAAGAAGCACCAGCGCCGGCAAGGTCGCGATCAGCATCATCGCGCCATAGCAGATGCCCATTGCCACACCTGCATCGGACGTGAGACCGACCAGCGGGAACAGCGCCGCCGCCGCCCCTTCGCGCCACCCCCAGCCGGCAATCGAAAGCGGCACAAGCATCGCGCAGAAGACCAGCGGCAGAACCGTCAACAGGCCGGTCGCCGGTATGACCGACCCGGTGGCCCGCGCGCAGGCATAGAGTGCGAAAACCAGCAGCCCCGCGCCGAAAAATGCATGCAGAACGATCCTGCGGTGCCCGAGCAGCCGCCGGATCAGCCCCGGGAACGACCTGGTTGCGGGAAACTGCCGTGCCACCCACAAGGCCATGCCGCACAAAAGCGGCATGATCAGCAAAAGGGTCCAGACACCGCCCGGCCATACGGTGCCGCCCGGCACGATAACCGCACCGACCAGACCAAGGCTCAGCAGGGTGAACATCGCCACCTGCCCCATCAGTCGCTCGGCGGCAACCGACTGTCCGGCACGCGCCCAATCGGCCTGACGGCGTACCCGCACGGCGCGGCCCACATCTCCCAGAACGCCGCCGGGCAGGACCGAATTGATCAACTGCGCCAGGTAATACTCTCGCAACGCGACGCCAAATCCGATCCGGATATCCAGCGCGCGCGCGGTCAATTGCCAGCGGCGGGCCATGGAAACGGTCGCCAGCGTCAAGGCCCCGAGACTTGCCGCCAGCCATGTCCACTCCGCCTTGGCCAGGCGTCCGGCCACCTCTTCCGTGTCCGTCCACCACAGCATCACCGCCATCAGTCCCGCCGACGCCAGCAGTTTCAATGCCCAGGCCCTCATTCGCTGACACCTGCAATCTGTTCCATCGACGTGAACGCCCGGATGAAATCGTCGCGAAAGCTGTCCATCCGGCGCACCGGCGCGGCGGCGGACGGGATCAGGCCGTCGCTCCAGCCCCACGCCGCGATGTACCCCAGGACCTCCGGCGGCGCGATCATGTGCACCGGCACGTCCTTGTTGTCGCTGCCCGCCACGAACCCCGCCGCTTGATGGTCGCCGGCGACAATGACCAGCGGTGCGGCCTCCCCCAGACGCGCCACGTGGGAAAAGACAGCCTGCAGCGCGTAATCCACCGATCTTCGATACGCATCGCGCACCGCGTCGCGATCCTTCCACAGCTCTCGCGGGGACGGACCCTGCCCCGCCATTTCGCTGAACTCGGACCCGTCGCCGATGGCCTCCCAGGGCAGCATCCGCGGCACCGGCGTCCACGGCGCATGAGACGAGATCAACGCGATCTGCACGAAATCGGGGCGCGGGTCTTCGGCCAGAAGGTCGCCGTAGGCGGCCAGCGTGAACTGGTCGGGCATCGTGACCCAGTTGAACGGCGCGCCCTTATAGGGGATGTCCTCGGCCTCGAAGACGAGGTCGAACCCCATGGCCGCGCTTTCCGGCCAGGCCATCGTGATCGCGGGCATGACCGCGGCGGTGCGATATCCCGCCGCCTGCGCGAAGTGAAACAGCCATTTCTGCCCGCTGGCGATCATCGCGCTGTACCGCGCGTTGTCCGACGTCCACAATCCGCTGTTCAGCGCGCCATGGGCAAGCCAGCTCTGACCGCCCGCCGTGGGCGAGGTAAGCCAGCCGCTCTTCATCGCCAGACCTGCCTCACGCAGGTCTGCTTCAGCGGCGCGCAGCGTCACGGTATGCGTGCCTGCGTACTCCGGATTGTCGAAACTCGCGCGCCCATAGCTCTCGATCCAGATCAACAGCACGTCCCGCCCCTGCAGCCGATCGAAAACGCCCGCTATGTCGCGCATCGGATCGTCCTGCGCCGTCTGTTTGAACCGCGCCAGTTCCGCCACGGTTTCCCGCGCATCGCCGATCCGCGCAACCGCAACCCGGGTCGTCCGGGCCGACCCCGGAGGACTTTGTGCGAACGACCAGTATCCCAGGTGGTGCCCGGTATCGGCGACCGCCCAACCGCTCGTCGCCAGGACCCCAACCAATGCCAGCGCTCGCGCCGGCGCCGGAAGCACCAGCCGTTGCCACGCCTTCAGACCCCCACGCAACAGCGTGAACAGGATCGCCGTCGCCATGAATGCGCCCAGTACAAGCAGCACGGTGCGCATCGGCCCTATGCTGTCCCTCAGCAGGCTCAACCCGGCCTCCACCAGAAAGAGGTCCGACACCGGGTTAAAGCCGCGGTTGTAGGCCACAAAACTCGCCATATCCGCCAGTTTCAGCGCCGTCACCGCGACCAGCTCCAAGGCTGCCGCCGTGGCCAGGCCGCGCACCTGACCCGCGCCCAGCATGGCGAACAGCAGAACCGACAACTCGATCGGCCAATAGGCCATACCCGACAAGGACATCTGCCCGGGATGGTTGGGCAACGCCAGAACGCACAGCATCAGCCCCGCGGACGAGATCAGGATCAGCGCCCGCCTCATTTGCGGTGCCGCACCAACCAGATCGTGTCCACCGCGAATGACAGCGCCAGCAGGGCCGCTGCCGCCACCGCGATCGGTGTCACCAGGCCTGCCGGCAGCAGGGGAAACACCAACGCAATCAGGGCCGCGATCTGCACCACGCAGATCGTCTTGCGGCGCATCGAGTCCGGCAAGTCCGCGCGCAGCGCGGGCCAGAACAGACCTGCCAGCACGAAGCCATAGCGCATGAAGCCCAGGACCAGGATCTCGGCTCCGGTTTTGTCTGAAATCAGCAACCAGAGCGCAAGCAAGGCCCCCAGCGCCGCGTCCGTTTCCATGTCGAAACGGGCTCCGAAGGCAGACTTCAACCGCGAGCGGCGCGCCAACCAGCCATCGACACCGTCAAGCGCGAGGATCACCAGTGCCAGCCAGAACACCACCCAGGCCGACACCGCAGTCACCTCGAACAACGCGCCGAACAGCACGGAAAGAAGCGCGGCCCGGCCCAGCGTCACGGTGTTGCACAGGCCGAAAACCGTATGAGGATATCCGCCGCGCAAGCCCACCGAGACCAGTCCGACGCAAATCCCGAAGGCAATGATGGACCAGACCGGGGTCGACAGCACCGTGCCGGAGAGCACCAGCAGCCCCAGCCCCATCAGCGCCGCTGTCGCAACAAACTCCGCCATCGGCGGACGAACCCTTATCGCGGGACCATTCTGTTGTGGGGTTACGTCGACCATGCTTTATCCTTGCCACTGGTGGGTTTACATAGAACGTGCGACACCCGCGGCCAGATCACATTTTGGTCACCACCGACCGATCATTTCGCTGTATTCAGGTGCACGATACCCCGGATCGGCAAATGATCCGAGGCAAGCCGCAGTTGCGGCGTACGCACCGTTTCGACCTCCCTCACAACGCCGGCCCGGTCCGTCAGGATCCGGTCGAGCGGCAACACCGGGCATCCCGACGGAAAGCTGCGCCGAGCGGGTCCGCGAAACCGGCGCCCGAGCAGCCGGGAATTGAACATCAGCCCGCCCCAGGGGCGCCATTCGTTGAAATCGCCCAGCAGTATGGTCTGCATCTCGGGGCGGCGATACAGGTATTGCCCAAGGATCCGCATCTGCACGACCCGCAGGGGCTGAAACAACGACAGATGCATCGACATCACTCGAAATGCCGTTCCGTCGGCCTCGGCCTCGACAACGACCGCACCGCGATGACAATGCCCGGGCAGGTCGACGACGTCCCTGTACAAGACGTCGAAGCGTGGATGCAGGAACACGATCGTTCCCAGGAACCCGTCGCTGCGCGGCCCCCAGCGCAATGCCGCGCTGTCGTGCAGGTACTCCAGCCCGGTATCCGCCGCGATTCCCGCCACATCGAGGATTCGGCCATGCGGACGGCATTCTTCGTCCGCCTCCTGCAACGCCAGCATGTCTGGCCTCCACGGCGCCAGCTCCGTCCGTATTGCCGCGCGCACACGCGCCGGGTCGACCCGTCCATCCGTGCCTTTCGCACGGTGCACGTTCCAACTCATACAGCGCAGACTGGTACCGGGCCTATCCGTTTTCACCGTTGCAGGGGCCACGTGCCGCTCTACCTTTCCATTGACCGTCATCCCCCTGATTCCAACAGATAGGAGACAACATGCGAATTCAAATGCTGGCTGCAGCCCTTGCCGCCCTGCCCGCCGCCGCCCAGGCCGAGATGGCCCGGTACGAACTCGACCCCAGTCACACCTCGGTCTATTTCACCATTGACCATGTCGGCTATGCCAAGACTCTCGGCATCTTCCCCGGGATCGAAGGCAGTTTTCAATACGACAGCGAAACGCAGGAACTGGGCGAGGTCACCGTGAACATCGACGCCACAAGCGTCGACACCTTTCACGATGGCCGCAACGAACATGTGCGCAAGGCGGATTTCCTCGACGTGTCCAATCATCCTGAAATCACCTTTACTGCGAATGGCGGCACGCAGACGTCCGACACCGAAGGCACGGTCGAGGGTGAGCTGACCATCCTCGGCCAGACACAGCCGGTCACGTTGAATGTTACGTTGAACAAGGCGGAGGCATATCCCTTTGGTCACGAACGCTTCGTGCTCGGGCTGTCGATGGATGCCAGCATCCAGCGCAGCGATTTCGGCATGACCTACGGCGTCGAGAACGGATTGGTGGGAGACACGGTCGACATCAACATCGAAACCGAAGCGATGCGCATGGACTAAACGGCGCACCAGCCTCCCGGCTCGGCACATGCTGTTGATCGCGCCTTGGCCATTCGTCCTCGGTGTGGCAGTTACGCGCACAGGAATCATGTTCATTTCGAAAAAGAAACAGTGATCAATGTCTGACGTCTCTGGCAAACCCTGCATCCTGTGCTGCGCGATCACCGGCTCCGTGCCCCGCACATCCGACAATCCGGCGGTGCCGATCACCGTCAGCCAACAGGTCGAAAGCAGCCACGCGGCGGTCGAAGCCGGCGCCACGATCATCCACGCCCATGTGCGCAACGACGACGAGTCGCCTTCCTCCGACCCCGAAAAGTTCGCGGCTCTCAAGGAGGGGCTGGAAAAGCACTGCCCCGGCGTCGTGATCCAGTTCTCGACCGGCGGGCGCTCGGGCGCGGGCAAGGCACGGGGCGGGATGCTGTCCTTGCGGCCCGACATGGCCTCGCTCTCGGTCGGCTCCAACAATTTTCCCAGCCGCGTCTACGAAAACCCGCCCGATCTCGTGGACTGGCTCGCGGCCGAGATGACGACCTACGGCATCACCCCCGAGGTCGAGGCCTTCGACCTCTCCCATATCCTGCAGGCCATTGCCAAGCACGACGCGGGTGTCCTGCCCGGCCAGCTCTATGTCCAGTTCGTCATGGGCGTGAAGAACGCCATGCCCGCCGACAGGGCCGTGTTCGACTTCTACGTGAAAACCATGCAGGAGCGTGCGCCGAACGCCAATTGGTGTGCCGCGGGCATCGGCGCAAATCAGGTGGTGGTCAACGAATGGGCCATTGCGGCGGGCGGCCACACGCGCGCCGGCCTGGAAGACAACGTGCGCCTTGACCGCGACACGCTCGCGCCGTCAAATGCGGTGCTGATCAAACGCGCGGCAGAGCTTTGCGCGAAATACGACCGGCCCGTGGCGACCTGTGCCCAGACACGCGAAATCCTCGGACTGCGTCCGGCGTAAAATTCCTGTAATTCCGAATGTTGCGGCAATTCCTTAAAGCGTTGCCTCAGGCGGATCTGGCGAATTCGGCGGTCTCATCCAGCATCTCGGGATACCACCGTTCCAGCACGGGCGCGAATTCTTCGCGGATCCGCCCCACCTGCGCCGGCGTCAGGTCGTCTTTCCATCCACCTGCCGTGCCCTTGGCGAAAAAGCTTTTCATTCCCGCGGGCCGCTCGGTGAAACCGTGCTTTTCTTCCTGCTTCTTCATCGCCTCGAAACTGGTGGCCTTGATCGCGCGGGCCAGCTTCGGCCGGTCCGGCTTGATGCTCAGAAAGTCCAGCAACCGCTCCATCGTCTTGGCCGGCCGGTCCAGCATGTCCTCATACCGGATCAGGTGCCGCGGCATTCCAGGCACCGTGGCCCACCGGGTGACATGGTCGTCCCACCGCCCGAGAGCATCCAGAATACCCGTTTCGGTACCCATCACGTTTTCCGGGTCGCACATCTTGTCGATCGCGGCATCCATAGGGGCAGATGTATGTCGCGCAAAGGAAGGCGCCACATCGAAGGGATTGCGCATGATGTAAAGCGCCCCCGCCGTGACCTCTGGCGGAATCAGGTCCACTGGCCCCACCCGGACGGGCGTGCAATGCGTCTTGACGAAATGCTTGTCCGGCTTGGCCCCCGCGATCATGTGCAGCGCCTTGGTGCGCACCTTCAGCCAGTCTTCCACGCTCTTGCCCCGGAACGGCGCGCCATTGGCGGCGTCAAAGAAATCCTGCCGAATATCGGCGGTGGTGAACTGGCGCAAGTTATTGATATCTGGCGCCATTCCGGGCGGCATGAAGTAATGCGCCAAAAGGCTGCGCAGCCACGTGTTGCCCGACTTCGGGAACGAGGCCAGCCAGATGATCCGCCGCAGGTCAGACACTGTAATACCCGTATTTCTTCATCATCCGTTTATGCTCCCGCCGCACCTTCGTCACCAGCGCCGGCTCAAGGTCGTCCTTCCACTGCCCCGCCTGCCCCTTGGCGAAGAAACGTTCGGAATTGGGGGATTTCTCGGCGAACCCTCCGGCGTCTTCCTGCTTCTTCAGCTCATCGAAGCTGGCAAACCGGATCGCCCGGTCCAGCCGCTCGGGCACCACGGGGACACCCATGAACTCCAGCGTCCTGCCAAAATGGGTCCGGGGATCTTCCAGCAGGTCCTCGTATCGCAGCGCCAGAACCGGGAAGGCGCCGCCTTGCGTCCAGTCCTTCACATGATCGCTCCAGCTTCCAAGAAACTGCCAGGTCGTCGTCGTATCCGGTGCGTTGGCATTGTCGGTTCGCCCGATCGCGTCGGCCGTTTCGGCATGGCTCATTCCGTAATGCCGTGCGTAGGATAACAGCATGTCCAGCGGATTGCGCAGGATATAGATCGCCTGCCGCGTAAACCGTGGCGGGATCAGTTCTGTCCCGAAGGCCACGTTCCGGCAGTTGTGCGTTTTGACGAAATTCACGTCCGCGTTGTTGGCAACGATCCCCTGCAACACACGGTCGCGCAGCTGCAACGTCGTTTCCGGACTCTTGAAGTCGACGGGATGTCCCGCCGCCGCGATGTACCGGTCCGGCTTGGAGTCGCCGAATCCGAAACGCTGGATCTGGTTGATATGAAGCGGCTTCTGGGCGTCAGACAGGTAGTTCGCCAGAAAAATCCGCATCCACGTATTTCCGGATTTCGGATACGAGGCCAGCCAGACAATGCTTCGTTTCATGTCCATCCTTTGTGGCACATCAAAAAGGGAACGGTTGCCCGCTCCCTAAAAGAAAACGGCGGGAGAGTACACTCCCCCGCCGTTCAAACTCGTTCAAGCTAAGCTTAGAAGCTCAGGTTGATCGCGGTGCCGATTGCGGTGCCGTCGATGTCGCCGTTCACGAGCGAGTCGTTGCGGGTTTCACCGTACAGCAGGTAGGTCGTCCAGCTGACGCCCGGTCCCAGGTCCCGGTTAGCTGCGAGCTTGTAGTACTCGTAGTGGTCGTCGAGACCGCCACCGTCGTTGATCTCACCGATGTAGGCTTCGAGGCCAAAGGTCCAGGGACCGGCGGCGTCGTATGCCACACCAACGCTGTAACCTTCTTGGTCGGTGACGCCACCGGCAAGGCCGTTGTCGTTCTCAGCATATGCTGCACCGAAGGTGAAGCCGCTGAAGCCAACTTGGAAGCCAACGCCCCAGGTTTCGGGATCCGATTGACCAACGTTCGTTTGGTCACCAGTACCCCAACGAGCTGCCAGGGTGATATCGGTGGTGCCGAAAGACTGGCTGTAGTTCACGCCGATGTCGAAAATGTCGACGAGACCGGAGTTGGCGTTGCGAGTGATCGGCGCGATGTTAGCAGCGTTGCCAGCACCTGACGGTGCATACGAGATACCCGCGGTGAAGCCGCTGAAGCTCGGCGTGTAGTAAGTGATACGCGCGACGTCGTTGTTGCCTGCGACCTCAGTGTAGGACGACAGACCGGCTTGACGGAACTGACCACCTGCGAACCCGGTGAACGGGATGAACGCGGAGGCGGACGGCGAGTTGATCGCCATGGAGCCGACTTGCGGTGCGCCAACCATCATCTTGTAACCGGCGGAGTTTTCAAAACCGGCGTCGATGCGGCCAAACGTGTCGCTCGAGATCGACATGTACGCTTCGTCGATACCGTCTGTACCACCACCGCTGTTCAGAGCTTCCATCTGAACGTTGATGCCGAACGTCATGCCGTTGTCCAGCGTGATGTTCGGGGTGAAGATGATTTCGGCGTTCGTGAACATCTGGATGCCATCGAAGTCAGCAGCACCAGGGGTGCTGACGTCGGTGTAAGCGATGTGCTGTTGGAAGAAACCACCCCAATCCAGGTTCCAGTCCTGGGCCGAGGCAGGGGCAGCAGCGACGCCGAGGGCGATTGCGCTGGTGCAGAGAAGTTGCTTTTTCAAGGTTATCCCTCCTTAAAGCAGGAAAGTTACAAGTTCCACCGCCCCCGATCCAGGACACGGCTTGGGAGGATGAATGCTGTAAATGCCCCCTCGCTGTCAACGAACCGCCCCCGGTGCGCCGTGTTGTTGGACGCTCTGTGACGTATTTCACACACAGATCTTTGCGGCACTTCGCAAAACCCGCTGAAAACTTCGATTTTCCACGTTTTTTAAGGGTTTCCCGCAACCTTCGGCTGCACCAGGCGGGCTGAGGGTTCGGCTTTCCGGGGCCGCGCGGCGACTCGCCGGACCGGGTATTGCGCGACTCGGCGCGGCGGCGCGACATTTCCGTCACACTGCCTCCGCGCGTCCGGGGCCTCGTGTCCTCGGGCCGCGCCCACGACACCAGCCCCGCGATCAACGACAGGCCGTTCCGGCAGCTGCGCCATCACGATCGGACCGGGTTCGCGCCCCCTTGCGGGGGACCGCACAGCATGGCGCGCGGGCCAGGGCTCCGCCGTCCCCACGCGGGACCGCCTGTAAAGACGGCCTTGTCCTCACAGACCCCGTTCTTGCAGCACCTTGCGCGCGTGGCGAAAGCATTCCAGTCCCTGCGGCACGCCGCAATAGATCGCCACGACATGAACGATGGCGCGAATCTCCTCCTTGGTGACGCCATTGTTCAGCGCCCCGCGACAGTGGATCTCGAATTCGTTCATCTTGCCCAGTGCCCCGATCATGCTCAGGTTCATCATGCTCCGGGTCTTGGCGTCGATCACCTCGTCGCCCCAGCCGAATCCCCAGCACCAGGCGGTCATCGCCTCCTGGAACGGCCGGGTGAACTCGTCCGCGGCGGCAAGGTTCTTTTCCACGTACTCGGCCCCCAGCGTGGCCTTCCTCTGCTCCAGCCCTTTCAGAAACAGGCCCTCATCGAACAGGCTCATCGACTTTCCTTTCCGTTACAGGTCGATCGGGCGCAGGGCATACAGGTCCTGCGCCGCAGTTTTGATCTTGTCATGGTCGTAAAGGCGCGCGCGCCACTCCTCGGGGATACCGCCATAGCCGTAAAGACGCCCGGCCATCTGCCCCACCACGGCGCCCACCGTGTCGGCGTCGCCACCAAGGTTCACGCCGGCCAGTACGACGTCGCGGAACGTATCCCCCTGCGTCAGCGCCCAGAACGCCGCGTGCAGCGTGTGCACCACGTAGCCGCTGGCCTCGTCCGGTGGCGCCTCCGGGCGCGGCAAAAGGCTTCGGTCCCCCGTCACCAGGAACTCCGCCATGTTCGCCGCCGCCCGCTGGCACAGCGGGCTGGCGTGGGTCAGGCGGCTTTGCAGCCGCGCCACCGCCATCGCGCTTTCCTTCGCCGCGCCGTAGGCGATCACCACCGGCGCCAACCGCATGATGCCGCCGTTGCCACTCGTTTCGTCCTCCACCGACCCGGCATAGGGGTTCCCTGTCTGCTGAAACCGGGTCAGGGCCGCGTCGGTCTGCATGCCGATATCGAAACACACCCGCGTCGACGACAGATAGCCGTTGTCGCGCCAGTTCACGAAGCGCTTCATCGCATCTTCGGCATCCCAGCCATTGGCCGAGCGCAACATCTGCGCCAAACACATCGCCATCGAGGTGTCATCGGTCCACTTGCCGGGGGCGAGGTTGAACGGCCCGCCGCCCACCATGTCCGTGATCGGCGCGAAGGTGCCGCGTTCGCGGAATTCCAGCGTCGTTCCGACCGCGTCGCCCACGGCCAGCCCCACCAGCATCCCCACGGCTTCATCTTCGCTGAACAGCTTTTGCGTCATGGCCGGGGAGCCTCGCCGACACAAGGTTCGCTTATTGACTGTCGCAATCCCGTCATGCCGCCTCCCTGTCACACAGGACATACCCGTATTGGTGACCGGCGCTGCGGGAACGTGCAAGCCCCCTGCCCCCGGCATCGCTAAAAAGACGGGGCCTCATCGTTCCCCGACAGCGGAACCGATTCCGCGCACCCTGCGCGGTGTAACCGATCACATCGGTGCCACCCAAAAACAGCGCCGCATGGCATGACGCGACCGAACGAATTCCGAGGCTGCAAACCAGCGCCTCCCAACAGATTTTCTTTCTTCACGGGAAATTTTTATTCACTAGGTGATTTTTTTAATAGCAAAATGCCCAATAATTACGCATCCTGCCTTTATCCGGCCGGTCAAAAAGTCAGGCCCCACCGGACATCGGCCCCGTTCAAGAGCGGCCGGCAAATGAAATAGGTGCACCCGCCGGCGCCACCCTCCTGTCGCCTTACGGGTCGCACCACACTGGGAGGACAGTAAATTGGATACCGATATCGGTGCACTTACGGTGATCTTCACCGAGTTCTACTATTGGGTGACCGTACCGCTCATGTTCCTGATCCACGTCGGGTTCTGCATGTACGAGGTCGGCGCCAGCCGCCACAAGAACCACATGCATACCGTGATGAAGAACACCATGCTCATGCCGCTGGTGACCATCACCTTCTTCTTCTTCGGGTGGTGGATCTACTTCGCCTTCCCCAACGGCCCCGGCATCACCGGCGGCATCACGCAATCCGACAACGCCGTGCCATGGTCCGAACTGATGGGCACGCACCTTGGCGGCCCCGGACCCGCGCTCGAAAGCGCGCAAGGCTACGGCGCCGAACTGGGCAACGGCTTCTGGAGCCGCCTGAACGGTGTCTTCTGGGCGGCCTTCCTGCTGTTCAGCTGGACGGCGGCCTCGATCGTGTCGGGCGCCACCATCGAACGCATCCGCCCCACCGCCTTCTGGATCCTGGCCGTGGTCATCGGCTCGGGCACCTGGATCATCGACGCGGCCTGGGGCTGGCACCCGGATGGCTGGATGGTCACACAGCTTGGCTATCACGATGCCTACGCGTCGGGCGTGATCCACGCCATCGCCGGCGGCTTCGCGCTCGGCGTGATCGTCGTGCTGGGGCCCAGGATCGGCAAGTTCGCTCCCGACGGCACACCGCGCAACATCAATCCGCACAACAAGTGGCTGGTGACGATCGGGCTCTTCCTGATCTATTGCGGCTTCTGGGGCTTCTACGTCGCCTGCAACGTGCCGATCATCGACCACGGCACGCTGGGCGGCGCGGAAGGCGTGGTGAACTTCACCGCGACAACCATCTACCTCACGCCCACAACCCTGTCGGCCATCGTGTTCAACTTCCTGATGTCGCTCTCGGGTGGGCTTCTGGCCGGCTACGTCGTATCGAAGGGCGAAGCGTTCTGGACCTACTCCGCTGGCCTGGCCGGGGTCATTACGGCCTCTGCCGGCAATGACCTCTATCACCCGATCCAGGCCATGCTGATCGGCGCGGTCGGCGCCGTCTGCGCCTACAAGCTGCACTTCTGGGTCGAACGCCGCTTCAAACTCGACGATCCGGTGGGGGCGGTGGCCGTGCACGGCTACGCAGGCTTCATCGGTCTGGTGATCTGCGGCTTCATGCTCTGGGGCCACCCTGCCACGGCGGCCTATCATGAAACCGTCGCGGTCATCACGCCCTGGGGCCAGTTTGCCGGCGCGATCATCATGTTCGGCGTACTGGGTTTTCTGCCCGCCTTCATCGTGTCCAAGATCCTGATGGGCATGGGCATGCTGCGCGTACCGCCCGCGGTCGAACTCGTCGGGCTCGACATGTCCGAGGAGATTGCCGAGGAAATGGATGCCATAGAGGTGTCCGAAGCCGACATCGCCGAGGCCAAGCGCCTTGGACTGCTGACTTGAGGAGGGTCACGACATGTCAACGACAGCTGTAGAAACCTGGGCAGGTGCGGACCTGTCGCAGATCGGCCCGATCTATCCCATGGTCGGCACCGAGATGATCCTCGTGATCGTCGGCGTCCTGTTCTGGCTTGGGTTCCATGTCCTGCAGGCCAGGATCGAACGCCGTGAGCTCGACGGCGACGAGGCGGCGGCCCGCAGTCCTGAACGCATAAAGCGGGTCTTCGAAGAGGAAGCGCGGGAGTAACACCTCCTCCGCACAGGCTGAACGCCGGCCCCTCTCCGGGCCGGCGTTCTTGCGTTTCGGGACAGACGCAATACCGACGGCACGCCGACGCCTATGGACACCTTCCCGCCCCCCTGCCACTGATCGCGCCATGACAGCCCGCACCGCCCTTCCCGACGACATCCAGAACCGCACGCTGGGGCTTTTCGCCGCCTTCGGCGTCCTGGTGATCTGGTCCGGCTTCATCGTCTTTTCGCGCGCAGGCGTGCAGACAGCGCTGACGCCCGGCGATATCACCGCGCTGCGCTTCATGGTGACCGGAGTGCTGACCCTGCCCGTCGCATGGGCGTGGTGGCCGCGCCACCTGGGCCTCACCCCGATCGTTCTTATCGTGCTCTGCGGCTCCGGTGCGCTTTACGCGATGCTGGTCTACATGGGCCTCAGGTACAGCTCCGCGGCCTATGCGGGCGTTTTCACCAACGGGGCGCTGCCGTTCTTCACCGTGCTGCTGGTCACCGTCTTCACGGGCGCATTGCCCAATCGGCTACAACTGGTCAGCCTCGTGATCGTCACCCTCGGTGCAGTCCTCGTTGCGGTCACCGGCATCCGGACCACCGGCGACGGCGCCGCGCTGGGGATCGTGCTTTTCCTGACCGCTGCGGCGATCCAGTCGATCTATATCTTCGGCGTCCGCCGCTGGCGGCTGACACCTCGACAGGCGCTGGTCGTCATCAACGTGCCCAACGCGATCGTCATTCTGCCGTTGTGGTATTTCCTGCTACCATCCGGCCTGGCGCAGGCCGACACCGGCACGATCTTGTTCCAGGCCGCCTACCAGGGCCTGGGTCCGGGCATCCTCGCCATGGTGTGCTTCGCCATTGCCGCCAACCATCTGGGCCCGACCCACACGGCGGGCTTTTCCGCGGCCGTCCCGGCCTCCGCGGCGCTTCTGGCGATCCCGGTCCTGTCGGAAATTCCCGGACCGCTGGAATGGACCGGCATCGCACTTGTCACGATAGGTCTTCTCATGCTCGTGCGGGCGCGCGAATTTTAGCTCCGGTCGCCTAGGGGCACCCGAACGGCACGAACGTACTGGCCATCCCCTCGTTCATTGTCATCTTCAGCAGGGTGTCGGCCAGCGTCCATTCCTCGGGCGTCATCGGGCATATCTCGACGCGCACGGCACATTGCGCATCTATGAACTGCTGGTTGCTGGTCAGGAATGCCATCCGCAGCCCTTCCGGCCCCTGCAAGGAAATCGCGTCCCGCACGGCCTGCTGGTAAATGTCGCATTTCCGCGTCGTCCAGTCGTCCGCGAACGCCTCCGTCGCCACCCCCTGGCCGGGTCCGGCAACCGCCAGACCCATCAGCCACGCCAGCCAAGGGCGCGCCGGCTTGGTGCATGTGTTTCTCATCGCAACCCCACCTATTGCCGGTGCAGACCCCCGCGCCCGGTCCACGGCGCAAACCGCGTCACGACCGCCGCGCCTGCCATTCCTCGGCCCGGTCCACCCAGTGACGAAAGACAAGGTCCGCGGCTTTCAGGAAATGCGGCCTGTCGAACGGATGCAGCACGTGACGCGGCAGGCGTGTTCTTGCATAGGCCGTCTCGGCGCGCGCATCACCGACGGCCAGCCAGCCCGCCTTGGCGCCCAGATACGGCGCCATCACGGTGCCCGAGCCGCTGAAGCCCATGGCGAAGCAGACGCCGTCATGTTGTCCGACATGCGGCATCTGCGCGAAACTGAACCCGGTATAGCCGCTCCAGACATGGCTCAGCTTCGCCTCCGCCAGCTCGGGCCAGACCTCCACCATCGTCTGCCGTTGCCTTTGCGCCGCGATGTGCAACGGCACGTCCCGCATGGCCGCCCGTCCGCCGAAAAGCACCCGTTTGCCATCGGGCGATATCCTGAAATAGCTGTGCCGCGCGCGGGTTTCGACCATCATGCGCCGTCCGGGCGCAAGGTGCCCGATCAGGTTCTCGGGCAGCTCTTCTGTCGCAATGAGGAAGCTCGGCAGCGGAAACACGCGCCGGAGGTGCCATTGGAAAGGCCGCGTCGTATAGCCGTTGGTCGCCAATACAACCTTCTCGGACCGGATCGGGCCCTTGGGTGTCTGCGCCACCAGTCGCGTGCCCTCCCGCGTCATTGCTTCGACCCGCGCGTGGCTGACGACGGGCACACCGCGCCGTCGAACCGCCTCCAGCATACCGCGATGATACTTCGCCGGATGCAACGCCCCGTGCTGCGGAAAGAGAAGACCGCCGTGATAGAGACCCGTGTCGATCTCGCGCCCCAGATCGGACCGCTCGACCAGTTCCACCTCCACCCGGCTTTTCTCGCGCACCTTGTCGGCCAGCCGCTTCTGCCCGTCGAAATGCGCGCGCGTGTAGGCCAGTTGCACCCGGCCCGTGACCTCGAAATCGCACTGGATGTTCTCGTGCTCGATGAACGCCTTCGCCCAGTCCAGCGCGGGCGCCGCCTCGGCCAGCAGGTCGTCGGCCACATCGGCGCCGAAGGCCGCCGCCATCTTGTCCCAGCTCAACCGGGGATGCGCCCCGACCATGCCGCCATTGCGGCTCGAGGCCCCCTCGCCCGGAATACCCGCCTCGGCCACGACCACCCTGGCACCGCTGTCATGCGCCGCGATGGCCGCCGACAGCCCGGTATATCCCGCGCCGATGACCAGCACGTCGCAATGATCGGGCAAGCCGTCCTCGGTGGCTTCGGGCTCCACGGCCTCCCACCACCACGGACGGCCCGGGGCCGCTTCGCCTGTCCATTCCGTCATGATCTTGCTCCTGTCGCTGGCGACAGAATGACCGGACCATGGTCAGCGTCAAGCCATGTTGCCGACATCCACCGCATCATTGCCGACCGCCATCCGCCTTTCAGCGCTCCACCCTCAGCAAAACAAGCTCCGGCGCGGGGCCGTCCACCGGCACCAGCCCCTCGGCCGCAAGCCCCCCGGCCAGCTGCGTGGCAAAGGACGTGCCGTCTCCGTAATGCGCATCCCGGCACAACAACAGGTGGTCCGCGCCAGTACGCTCCAGCGCGGCACGCAGGGTTTGTTCATCGCCATCGAACGGCACGGCACCGTTCGCGATGGCGTCCGCGCTGCGGTGATAGGGTCCAGCCAACGCCGCGTGGCCGGTCAGCAGCAACAGCGGCGGCCCATAGCTGCTGGAACTCAGGATTACACCCTCGGGCACCGAGTTCAGGCTGCGCAGGATGTCGGGTCGTCGGCACGCATCCGCATCCACAGATTGCCCGCCAGAGGCCGTCATCGTGGCGCCTGCACCGCCACCGCCATGCGCCAGGCCATGCAGCGTCGGCGTCATCAGGGTCAGCACCACCGCCAACAGCGCCGGCACCGACCCCAGCCGCCCGAAATGGCCTTCCCTTCCCCACTCCAGCAACGTTGCAACGACGACCCCGACCAACATCGGTATCGCCGCCGCACCCATCAATACAAGCCGGATCTGGAACAACGCGCCGATCACGCCAAGCCAACCAAAAAGCAGCAACACGCCCAACCTCGCCGGTGTCCCGGCGCCGGTCCTGCCCCGCAGGCTCTGCCAGCCCCAGATCAGGCTGCCCAGCAGCACGGCCATCGCCGCGGGTGCCACGAACCGGAACCCCAGGCCATTGGCCTCCCACAGGTATGGCAAGGTCGGACGCGCCTCGATGATCCGGCCGGTTATCAGGTCCTGCACCTCTTGCGGCAGGCTGTCATAGGGTCCGCTTGCGCAGGGGCCTATCAGGGGGCTCAAGGCGATGATCCCGGCCGCCGCCAGCACCACCAGCAGCCCCACGCGCAACGCCAGGTTCGGCAGGCGCGGCGACACGATCACCACACCGATGCAAATCGCCGCGCCCGCCCATGCCAGCGCCAGATAGGGCAAGGACAGCTCGTCGCATCGCGGCACCAGCCATCCGCCCGGCGCCGTTTGCCCCATGAAGAACAGCGTCGCCCCCCCGGCCAGCGCCAGGCAGAAGCCGGCCAAATGCCGCGCCGCGCCGTCCTGAAAAATCATCGCCCGCACCGTCAGGACCAGCCCGGCCAGGGCGATCGTTATCATGGTTTCCAGCCCCACAGCCAGCGACAGCGCCGCGGCAAGGCCTCCCACTATGCCGCTTCGCATCGAAGGAGCCGGCCAAAGCACGCTGATCAGCATCAGCGTCGTCAGCAGGATTTGCACGTTGTGATGGTCGATGCGTGCGGGCGCGAAATAGGTCAGCCCCGTGGGCGGCCACAGCAGCACCGCCACCACCGCCACGAGCGCCGCCATATCTCCGAAAAGCCGCCGCGCCGCCAGGCCTGTGAGCACGATCAGCGCCACGAACAGCATTGTCGGCCAAGCCACCAGCGCTACCGCCGCCGCCTGCGCCTCGGTCATCACCAGCGACAGGGGCCGGATAATTGCCGCGATCCCAAGGTCGACATAGCGCGACCAGTGCATGTCCAGCCCCTCGGGCGGCAACATCCGGTATTGCGTGGTGTCGTACCACGCCTGTCCGGCCAGCCAGTCGCGCACCATCAGGAAGCGCATGATGTCGTCGTTGTCCGAAACAGTCAGGGTGTCTATCGGCGCCATCCCGGTCGCCACCGCCCGGAACACGACCATGCAGACCGCCAGCAGCAGCACGATTGCGAATAACCTGCTCTCTCTCGCCGTGTCCTGCATCCCTCGGCCTTTCTTTTCTTGTTTTGGTCACTAACCCGACGAAGCCCCGACCGCGCAAGCCTTAATGCCCGGCGGGGCGCAACACCGTCCGAAGGTGTTTCCCCTGCGCCAGAGCATTGTTTCGATTAACCTCACAAATCCGCAGATTTGCCGCATTTTAGCCTGTTTCACCGGCTTTTCTGCATCCCGAAACCGACCGCAAGAGCGCCGCCCATGTCCGTCCTTTTTCCCAGCGAATTCAACGCCGATCCGAAAGCCACCGAGGGCTCCGGCCCGCGCGTCGCCGTGCTGATCCCCTGCTTCAACGAGGCGGCGGCCATCGGCACAGTCGTGTGCGACTTCCGCGCCGCCCTTCCGCAGGCCGATATCTACGTCTACGACAACAACTCGTCCGATGGCACCGCCGAGGTCGCCGCCCGCGCCGGCGCGATCGTCCGCCGCGAACCGCGCCAGGGCAAAGGGCACGTGGTGCGCCGCATGTTCGCCGATGTCGAGGCCGACATCTTCGTGATGGTGGACGGCGACGACACCTACGACGCCGCCGCGGCCCCCGCGATGGTGTCCCGGCTGGCGGATGAAGGCCTGGATCTTGTCAACGGCGTGCGGGTTGCCGGAACCGATACCGCCTACCGCCCGGGCCACAAGCTGGGGAACCAGGTCCTCTCAGGCCTCGTCCGCACGATCTTCGGCCGTGGCAGCAGCGACATGCTCTCGGGTTTCCGCGTCTTTTCGCGCCGCTTCGTCAAAACCTTCCCGATGATGTCGCGCGGCTTCGAGATCGAAACCGAACTGACCGTGCACGCGCTCGAGCTCGACATGCCCACCGCCGAGGTGCCGGGCCGCTTCAAGGACCGTCCCGACGGCTCGGAAAGCAAGCTCAACAGCATCCGCGACGGGCTGCGCATCCTCAGCACGATCACCCGGCTGCTGAAACAGGAACGCCCGTTTCTGGTATTCTCGACCATCGCTTCCGTCTTCGCGATAATGTCGCTGACGCTTGCCGGCCCGGTCTTCGCCGAATATTTCGCGACAGGGCTGGTCCCGCGTCTGCCCACCGCCGTGCTGTCGGCCAGCCTGATGATCCTGGCATTCCTGATGGGAGCTGTCGGTCTCATCCTCGATACGGTCACACGCGGACGGCAGGAAGCAAAGCGGATGCAATACCTTTCGGTTCCCGGCGTGCTCGGCCTGCGCGGCGCCCGCCGCGACGACCGCGGGCCCTTGTCCCCCCGCAAATGACACGCCCTGCGCGATCCTTCGCCCGGTTTCTCGCCGTGGGCAGTGCCGGCTTCGCGGTCGACGCCGGCCTGCTATGGGCGCTGATCACCCTGGGCGGCGATCCCTACCTGTTGCGGGCGGTCAGCTTTGCCGTGGCCATGACTGTCACCTGGGCGCTCAACCGGCGCTGGACATTCCGGTCATCGCGTCGGAAATCGCTGCACCAGGAGTATGCCGGCTATGCGGCGGTTCAGGGCGCAGGCATAGCGGTCAACTTCGCCATCTATGCCCTGATCCTGTCCGCGCTCGGCGCCACGGCCGCGACCGCCGTGGTTGCGCTGGCCGGCGGATCAGTGGTCGCGCTCGCGGTCAACTACCTGGGCATGAAGCACCTGGTCTTCCGGACCGCCACCTCCTGAGCCTGTCGCGCGACAGGGGCGGACGGTGCAGTTCCGCCGTGGGACCACAGGTGATTCATCCACCTCTGCCTTCCGTAACCAAGCGCCCTGACAATGTGTCACAGGTTATGGGTGAGCCGTTTCAGGCGGCCGGTTGCACACAACGGCATACCCGCGCCGAAAGGCGCCCAACACTAGAGCGCGGTAAACACTCGAAAATAATCGTTTTTGTAAATTTCTTCTCAAAATATCAGCCGGGGCGGGGAAATTATTTACAAATAAAAGTCAATGATCTTAATGGCTAACTATAAAATTTTACTAAACCCTTTATAACAACGCCAAAGCACGGATTGACTCGACAGGACGGCTGCGAGCGTGTCACGTGCAAAGGAGGAGACAAATGACAATGCAACCGGAAACAGAAACCCAAACCTATCCGCCGAGTTCCGATTTTGTATCCAAGGCCCATGTCGACGCGGCCAAGTATGACGAGATGTACGCGGCCTCGATCAAGGACCCCGAGGCCTTCTGGGGCGCGCAGGGCAAGCGCATCGACTGGATCAAGCCGTACTCCAAGGTGAAGGACGTCGATTACACCTACGGCCAGGTCGCCATCAAGTGGTTCGAGGACGGCACGCTCAACGTTGCCGCCAACTGCATCGACCGGCATTTGAAGGACCGCGCCGACCAGACTGCCATCATCTGGGAACCCGACGATCCCAACGACGACGCCCAGCACATCACCTACCGCCAGCTCCATGCCGAGACCTGCCGCATGGCAAACGTGCTGAAAAACCTCGGCGTCGGAAAGGGCGACCGCGTCGTCCTTTACCTGCCGATGATCCCCGAGGCGGCCTATGCCATGCTCGCCTGCGCTCGCATCGGCGCCATCCACTCCATCGTCTTCGCCGGCTTTTCCCCCGACGCCCTCGGCGCGCGCGTGAATGGCTGCGACGCCAAGCTGGTGATCACCGCCGACACCGCCCCGCGCGGCGGGCGCGTGACCAAGCTCAAGGACAACGTCAACCAGGCGCTCCTGCACGACACCACGGACGTCAAGTGCCTCGTGGTCAAGCGCACCGGCGATCCCATCGCCTGGCGCCGCGACCTCGATTTCTGGCTGCACGAAGAGGCCGAAAAGGTCGAAGACACCTGCGAACCCGCCGAGATGAACGCCGAGGATCCGCTCTTCATCCTCTACACCTCCGGCTCCACCGGCCAGCCCAAGGGCGTCGTGCACACCACCGGCGGCTATCTCGTATACGCCGCCATGACGCACGAGATCACCTTCGATTACCACGAGGGCGACGTCTACTGGTGCACCGCCGATGTGGGCTGGGTCACGGGCCACAGCTACATCGTCTACGGGCCCTTGGCCAACGGGGCGACGACCCTGATGTTCGAGGGCGTGCCGACCTACCCGGATGCCTCCCGCTTCTGGCAGGTCTGCGAGAAGCACAAGGTCAACCAGTTCTACACCGCCCCCACCGCCATCCGCGCGCTCATGGGCCAGGGCGACGAGTACGTCACCAAGTGCGATCTTTCCGACCTCAAGGTGCTCGGCACCGTGGGCGAGCCGATCAACCCCGAGGCCTGGAGCTGGTATCACAACGTGGTCGGCAAGGGCACCTGCCCCATCGTCGACACCTGGTGGCAGACCGAGACCGGCGGCCACCTGATGACCCCCCTGCCCGGCGCCCACGCCACCAAGCCGGGTGCCGCGATGAAGCCCTTCTTCGGGCTGAAGTTCGAGGTGCTCGACCCTGAATCGGGCAAGACGGTGGAGGGCAACCCCGCCGAGGGGGTCCTGTGCATCGCCGACAGCTGGCCGGGGCAGATGCGCACCGTCTGGGGCGATCACGAGCGCTTCATGAACACCTACTTCCAGCAGTACAAGGGCTATTACTTCACCGGCGACGGCTGCCGCCGGGACGAGGACGGCGACTACTGGATCACCGGGCGCGTCGACGACGTGATCAACGTCTCCGGCCACCGCATGGGCACCGCGGAAGTGGAATCCGCCCTCGTCGCCCACGCCAAGGTCTCCGAAGCCGCCGTGGTGGGCTATCCGCATGACATCAAGGGCCAGGGCATCTACTGCTACGTCACGCTGATGGCCGGCGAGGAGCCCTCCGACGCGCTGCGCAAGGAATTGCAGGACTGGGTCCGCCAGGAAATCGGCCCCATCGCCAAGCCCGACCTCATCCAGTGGGCCCCCGGCCTGCCCAAGACCCGCTCCGGCAAGATCATGCGCCGCATCCTCCGCAAGATCGCAGAGGACGACTACGGCGCGCTCGGCGACACCTCCACCCTCGCAGACCCAGACGTCGTCGACGACCTCATCGACAACAGAATGAACCGCGGAGACTGACCATGGACGGCGCGAAGACACCCCAGACCGCCCCGGTCCTAATCCTGCTCGGCCCCCCGGGCGCCGGCAAGGGCACGCAGGCCCGCCTGCTGGAGGAAAAGCACGGGCTCATCCAGCTCTCCACCGGCGACCTTCTGCGCGCCGCCGTCGCCGCAGACACCCCGGCCGGACAGGAGGCGAAGGCCGTCATGGACGCGGGCAACCTCGTCAGCGACGATATCGTCATCGCCATCCTGCGCGACCGCCTGGCCGAACCGGACTGCGCGGGCGGCGTCATCCTCGACGGCTTTCCGCGCACGGCAGTGCAGGCAGAGGCGCTCGATTCCCTGCTGGCTGAAAGCGGGCAAAAGATCGACGCCGCCATCAGCCTCGAGGTGGACGATGCGGCCATGGTCGACCGCATCTCGGGCCGCTTCACCTGCGGCGGCTGCGGCGAGGGCTATCACGACAGCTTCAAGCCCACGGCCAAGCCCGGCATCTGCGACAATTGCGGCGGCACCGACATGAAACGCCGCGCCGACGACAATGCCGAAACGGTGGCGCAACGGCTGGAGTCGTACCACGCCCAGACCGCGCCGCTGATCGACTATTACCAATCCAGGGGCGCGCTTTCGCGCGTGCCCGCCATGGGCGCGATCGAGGACATCGCCGCCCGGCTGGACACCGTCCTGTCGCAACGGGCGGCATGACGAAGCGACGGTCGGGCCGCATGACGCGGCCCGGCCAATTCACTAGGAGGAGGAACCCAAAACATGTCTCTGGACAAAACAAGCGCGCAGTATTGGAAAGCCAATGTGCGTCTCATCCTGATCAGCCTCGTCATCTGGGCGCTGGTCTCTTTCGGGTTCGGGATCGTCCTGCGCCCGCTCATTTCGGGCATCGGGGTCGGCGGCACCGATCTCGGCTTCTGGTTCGCCCAGCAAGGCTCGATCCTCGTCTTCCTGGCGCTGATCTTCTTCTACGCCTGGCGGATGAACAAGCTCGACCGTGAATACGGCGTGGACGAGGAATAACGCCATGGATCAGTTCACACTCAACCTTCTCTTCGTGGGCGCCTCCTTCGCGCTCTACATCGGCATCGCGATCTGGGCCCGCGCGGGTTCGACCGCGGATTTCTACGCCGCCGGTCGCGGCGTGCACCCGGTCACCAACGGGATGGCCACGGCGGCAGACTGGATGTCGGCAGCGTCCTTCATCTCGATGGCGGGCCTCATCGCCTTCACCGGCTATGACAACTCGTCCTTCCTGATGGGCTGGACGGGCGGCTACGTGCTCCTGGCCCTGCTCCTCGCGCCCTACCTGCGCAAGTTCGGCAAGTTCACCGTGTCCGAGTTCATCGGCGACCGCTTCTACTCCAAGACCGCGCGCCTCGTGGCCGTGATCTGCCTGCTGGTGGCCTCCATCACCTACGTGATCGGCCAGATGCAGGGCGTGGGCATCGCCTTTGGCCGGTTCCTCGAGATCGACGCCTTCTGGGGCCTGATGATCGGGGCCTGCGTGGTTTTCGCCTATGCCGTGTTCGGCGGCATGAAGGGCGTGACCTATACCCAGGTGGCGCAATACTGCGTGCTTATCCTGGCCTACACGATCCCGGCCGTGTTCATCTCGCTGCAACTGACGGGCAACCCGATCCCGGCGCTCGGTCTTTTCGGCGACACCTCGGACGGCGAGCCGCTCCTGGCCAAGCTGAACCAGATCGTCACCGACCTCGGCTTTGCCGAATACACGGCGGCGCATGGCTCGACCATCAACATGGTGCTCTTCACCCTGTCGCTGATGATCGGCACCGCCGGTCTGCCCCACGTCATCATGCGGTTCTTTACCGTGCCGCGCGTGTCCGACGCCCGCTGGTCCGCCGGCTGGACGCTGGTCTTCATCGCGCTGCTTTACCTGACGGCCCCGGCCGTGGGCGCGATGGCGCGGCTCAACATCTCGGAACTGATGTGGCCCAACGGCACCGACGGCGCCGCCGTCAGCGTCGAGCAGATCGAAACCTCGCCCGAATACGCCTGGATGGCCACCTGGGAAGCGACCGGCCTCCTCGGCTGGGAGGACAAGAACGGCGACGGCATGATCCAGTACTACAACGATGCCAATGCCGAGCTTCAGGAAAAGGCCGAGGCAAACGGTTGGCAGGGTAACGAGCTCACCAACTTCAACCAGGACATCCTGGTGCTCGCCAACCCGGAAATCGCCAACCTGCCCGGCTGGGTGATCGGTCTCGTGGCCGCCGGTGGTCTTGCCGCCGCGCTTTCCACGGCGGCGGGTCTGCTGCTGGCCATTTCCTCGGCCGTCTCGCACGACCTGCTGAAGGGTCAGCTGACCCCGAACATGTCCGAGAGGTCAGAGCTTATGGCGGCGCGGGTCTCGATGGCCGCGGCGATCGTGGTCGCGGTGCTTCTGGGCCTCAATCCACCGGGCTTTGCCGCCCAGACGGTGGCGCTCGCCTTCGGGCTTGCGGCGGCCTCGATCTTCCCGGCGCTGATGATGGGGATCTTCTCGACCCGCATCAACAATGTCGGCGCGGTCGCGGGCATGCTTGCCGGTCTGGTCGTGACGCTGCTCTACATCTTCCTGCACAAGGGTTGGTTCTTCATTCCCGACACCAACATCTTCACCGATGCCGATCCGCTTCTGGGTCCGGTCAAGTCGACCTCCTTCGGGGCGATCGGTGCGGCGGTCAACTTCGCGGTGGCGTTCTTCGTCGCCAGCATCACGAAAGAGACCCCGCAGGAGATCAAGGACCTCGTCGAAAGCGTCCGCGTCCCCCGTGGCGCCGGTGCCGCCGTCGAAGGCCACTAAGGTCAACGATGGCCCCGCCGCGACACCATGCGGCGGGGCTTTCGCTTCAAATCCGGTCCGGCCCGCGCCACAGTGGACCCGACCACCCCCTCAAGAGGCCTTGACCATGCCCCTTTCGAGCGACCTCACGCAGTTCCTGCGCTCGGTTCACCCCTATGACAGCCTGGATGACAGCGACTTGGAAGACCTGTCCACGCGCTGCGATGCCGCCGATTTTTCCGCCGGCGCGACCGTCTTCAAGCTGGGCGACACCGTTGCCAACCTCTACATCGTCGTCACCGGCGAGATCGAGATCACCGACGAGGCCGACGTCCAGCTGTCCCTGCTCGGCCCCCGTAATTCCTTCGGCGAACGCGCGCTCCTGCGCGAGGATGCCGCCAGCCGCACTGCCACCGCCCGCACCGACGCCACGCTGATCGTGATGCCGGCGGACGCGCTTTTCGCCCTCATCAAGTCCTCCGCCAAGGTCGCCCGCTTCTTCGACCGCCGCCGCCCCGCCCGCGCCGACCGCAAGGACCTCACGACCCTGCGCGTAGCCGACCTGATGACCCGCGATCCGCTCACCTGCACGCCTGCCACCCCGATCCGCGACGCGGCGGCGCAGATGCACGAACACCACATTTCGTCGATCTGCATCACCGAGGGCGACGACCTGCGCGGCATCCTCACCGTGCGCGACATGAACGGAAAGGTCGTGGCTCAAGGCACCGATCCGTCAGCCCCGATCTCCAGCATCATGACCGAAACACCTTTGACGCTCGGCCCCGATGCGCTCGGCACCGATGTGCTGCACCTGATGATGGAACGCGGCATCGGCCACGTGCCCATCACCGAGGGCACCCGGCTGGTGGGCATCGTCACGCAGACCGACCTCACCCGCGTGCAGGCCCTGTCGTCCGGCGCGCTGGTGGGCCGCATCGCCCGCGCTGCCGACGCCGCCACCATGGCCCGCGCCACTGCGGAAATCCCGCAACTGCTGGCCCAGCTTGTCGGCTCGGGCAACCGGCATGACGTGGTCACCCGCCTCATCACCGATATCGCCGACACCGTCACCCGCCGCCTGCTGACACTGGCCGAGGCGCAGCTCGGCCCGCCCCCCGTCCCCTATCTCTGGCTCGCCTGCGGGTCTCAGGGCCGTCAAGAACAGACCGGCGTCTCGGACCAGGACAACTGCCTGATCCTTTCGGATGACGTGACCGACGCCGACATGCCCTACTTCACCGGCCTCGCCAATTTCGTCAGCGACGGGCTGGATACCTGCGGCTACTTCTATTGCCCCGGCGACATGATGGCGACCAACCCGCGCTGGTGCCAACCCCTGCGCGTCTGGCGCGGCTATTTCGACGACTGGATCGCGCGCCCCAACCCCGAGGCGCAGATGCTGGCCTCGGTCATGTTCGACCTGCGCCCCATCGGCGGCGACACCACGCTTTTCGACACGCTGCAAACCGACACGCTCGCCAAGGCCGCGAAAAACTCGATCTTCACCGCGCACATGATTTCCAACTCGATCAAGCACCAGCCCCCTCTGGGCCTCTTGCGCGGTCTTGCCACCATCCGGTCGGGCGAACATCGCCGCCGCCTCGACCTCAAGCATAACGGCGTCGTGCCCATAACCGACCTGGGCCGCATCTACGCGCTGCAGGGCCAGTTGCGTCAGGTCAATACCCGCGCGCGGCTGGTCGCCGCACAGGCCGCCGGTCACCTCTCGACGTCGGGCGGTGCCGACCTTCTGGATGCCTACGACCTCATCGCCACAATGCGGCTCGACCACCAGGCGGCACAGGTCAAGGCGGGTGATCTGCCCGACAACTTCCTCGATCCCTCCACCCTCTCGGATTTCGAGCGCAGCCACCTGCGCGACGCCTTCGTCGTGGTCAAGACGATGCAATCCTCGGTATCGTCGGGCAAAGGCATGTTAGGGTAAGCAAATGTTCATAGAACTCCTCGCCACCATTTTCGCGGGCGTCGCCGCCGCCGGTCTTTTGATGATCGTCAATATCGCCCTGGGCCGCCGCCTGCCGCGCTGGCTCACGCCCGTGGCGGCAGGTCTCGGCATGATCGCCGCGACCATCTCCAATGAATACACCTGGTACGACCGCACCGCCGACGCCCTGCCCGAAGGCATGCAGATCGCCGTCACGATCGACGAGCAAAGCTGGATCCGCCCCTGGACCCAGATCTGGCCTTATACCGAACGCTTCGCTGCCGTCGATACCGGCAACGCCCGGCGCAACGCCAATCAGCCCGGCCAGACCATCGCCGACATATACTTCTTCGGCCGCTGGGCGCCGGTCAACAAGGCGCCTGTCCTCTTCGACTGCACCGCCAATCGATCAGCCCTGCTGATCGACGGCGCGGACTTCGCCGAGGATGGCGCCGTCACCGACGCCGACTGGCAACCCCTGCCCGAGGACGACCCGCTTCTCGGTATCGTCTGCGAGACCTGACATGCTCTCCCGCCTCAGCCTCCGCCTGCGCATCTTCCTGTTCTTCTGCTTTCTGGCGATGGGCGCGGTGGCACTGGCCGGCGCAGCGCTCTGGTTCGGCTGGTCGCGGGCCGAGGGCACGCTTCCCGCCACGCCCTTTCTCACCGCCCTCATCGTCTTCGCGCTTTTGAACACCGCGCTTCTGGCGGGTGTCTGGCTGCTGTTCGATGAAAACCTCGCCAAGCCCATCCAGATGCTCTCCGCCAACCTGCGCCTGTGCGCCCATTCAGGCGTCGACAAGGACCTGTGCCCCGAAAGCACGAAATATCTCGGTGATCTCGCCACCGCCGCCGACGCCGTCACCCGCACGCTCAGCGCGGGCGTCATGGACACCGCCGCACAGGTTGCCCGCGAAACCGAACGCCTGCGCACGGAATCCAAGCGCCTGACAGCCTTGCTCACCGAGATCCCCGTCGCCACGATCCTCGTGAACCCGGCCCAGGAAATCGTGCTCTACGACGGACAGGCCGCCGACATCCTCCGCCAAATCGCCCTGCCCCGCCTCAAGGCTCCTCTCGGCGACTATTTCGATGCCGCCAGCCTCGCCGCCGCACAGGACCAACTGAGCCGGACCAATGCCGAAATCTCCACCGAACTGCACGACCACTCCGGCGCCCGGCGCTACAAGGTCCGTCTCAAACCCCTTGGCGAAGGCGGCTACATGCTCCTTCTCGACACCCAGGAAACCGAGGTCGACCCGACCAGGGCCCGCCCGCTGGTCTATGACTTCGACCTTATGGAAACCGCACAGGCCTGCGATATCCGCGACACACCGCTGCGGTCACTCTGCTGTGTTGCATTCGACACCGAAACCACCGGGCTTTCGCCGCAGGACGATCACGTGATCCAACTCGGTGCCGTGCGCATCCTCAATGGGCGCATCGTCGACGGCGAGGTCATCGACACCTATGTCGACCCCAAGCGCCCGATCCCGCCCGCCTCGACGAAAATCCACCGCATCACCGACGACGACGTGCGGAACGCCCCGGATTTCGACACCGTGGGCCGCGATTTCCACCATTTCGCCCGCGACGCCGTGCTTGTCGCCCATAACGCGCCCTTCGACATCGGCTTCTTCCGCCGCGCCGCCGACCGGATGGGGGTCGCGTGGGACCACCCCGTCCTCGACACCGTGCTGCTGTCGGCCGTCGTCTTCGGCACCACCGCCGAACACTCCCTCGACGCCCTCTGCGACCGCCTCGGGATCACCATTCCGCCCGACCTGCGCCACACCGCCCTCGGCGACGCGCAGGCCACGGGCGAGGCGCTGGTGAAACTCATCCCCCTGCTCGAAGGCAAGGGCCTGACCACCTTCGGCCACGTCATAACCGAAACCCGCCGCCACGGCCGCCTGATCCAGGACCTCAACACCTCGCACGGCTGATCCGTGATCCGGATGGACACACCGGCCAACTGTGTTAGCACCGTGCCCGGACCCAACCGCGCGGATCACAGCCCATGAAAACCTTCCCTCCCGAACGCATCGTCTGCCTCACGGAAGAAACCGTCGAGACGCTCTACATCCTGGGCGAACAGGACCGCATCGTCGGCGTCTCGGGCTATGCCGTGCGCCCCAGGGGCGTGCGCCAGGAAAAGCCCCGCGTCTCGGCCTTCACTTCCGCCGACATCCCCAGGATCCTGGCACTTCAGCCCGATCTCGTGCTGACCTTCTCCGACCTTCAGGCCGACATCGCCGCCGAACTGCTGCGCGAAGGCATCGCCGTCATGGGTTACAACCAGCGCGACCTGCACGGCATCCTCGCCATGATCCGCCACCTTGGCGCCACCGTGGGGCAAGAGGCGAAGGCGGCGCAACTGGTCGATCATTACCGCGACCGGCTGGCCCAGGTTGCCGCCAACGCGGCGGGCAAACCCCGCCCGAAAGTCTATTTCGAGGAATGGGATGAGCCGATGATCTCCGGCATCGGCTGGGTCTCGGACCTGATCGAGATCGCCGGCGGGCAGGACGCCTTCCCCGAACTGGCGACCAAGGACAAGGCGCGCGACCGCTTCGTCACCTCCGAACAGGTCATCGCCGCCGCCCCCGACATCATCATCGGCTCGTGGTGCGGCAAGAAGGTCCGCCCAGAGAAGATCGCCGCCCGCCCCGGATGGGACGCCATTCCCGCCGTCCGCGACAATCGCATCCACGAGATCAAGTCGCCCCTCATCCTGCAACCCGGCCCTGCCGCGCTGACCGACGGGCTCGACGCGATCGTGGCGGCTTTGGCGTGACCCGCAAGGCCATCCTGTCAGGGAGGCCCGGCTTTGCCGCGCCGTTGACGCTGCACCGTGGCGCGACCAATCCGCGCGATGGCATGGCCCGCACCGATTTCAGCCTGGCCCGTCCGTGAATTGCCGCTTGCAAACCGTGGCGATACACTAATTATCGTGGTGATGCGCGAAACCTCACTCAATCTCGACGAAGTCATCGTCTGCCCGCAATGCGATGCGGCCTACAGCCTGCGCCGGCCCGAAGCTGGCGAGCGGGCCAAATGCGCGCGGTGCGGCACGGCGCTGATCACGCCCCGGCGCAAGGCCGGGCTCCAGATCATCGCGCTGTCGCTCACCGTGGCGATCCTGATCGTCTCGGCGACGGTCTTTCCCTTTCTGACGATCACGGCCGCGGGCACGTCGAACTCGGTCTCGATCCTGGACGCGGCGCTGGCCTTCAGCGACGGCCCCATGATCGCCCTGGCCCTCGCCACCGCGGCACTGATCGTCTTCATCCCGCTGGCGCGGGTTCTGCTGTCGATGTACGTGCTGATCCCCATCGTGCTCGACCGTCCACCGGCGCGGGGCGCGACGCAGGCCTTTCGCCTCTCCGAGGCGATGCGCCCGTGGTCCATGGCCGAAATTTTCGCCATCGGCTGCGCGGTGGCCCTGGTCAAGATCACGGACCTGGCCGATGTCGGCTTCGGGCCCGCCTTCTGGATGTTTTGCGCCCTGGTTTTTCTCGTAGTCGTTCAGGATAATTTCCTGTGCAGGTGGTCGGTATGGAACTCGCTGGACAAACCCAAGACATAAAGAGCGCCCGAGAACTGGGCCTCGTCGCCTGCACCCGCTGCACCAAGGTCTGGCCTGCCGGAACCGAATTCTGCGGCCGGTGCGGCAAGCCCCTGCAATCGCGCGACACCGGCAGCCTGCAACGGGTCTGGGCGTTCTGGATCGTCGGTTTCCTGTGCTATATCCCGGCCAACATGTACCCGATGTTGCAAACCCGCACGCTTCTGACCGTGCAGGAAGACACCATCGTGGGCGGCGCGATCGAGCTTTTCCACTACGGGTCTCCCGGTATCGCGCTCATCATCCTGATCGCCAGTGTCGCCATCCCCGTGGCCAAGTTCCTGGCCATCGCCTTTCTGGCCATCTCGGTCCTGCGTGTCTCCAGCATCTCCATGCACCAGCGGCAGCTGCTCTACGAAGTCGTTGAATACATTGGGCGTTGGTCGATGATCGACATATTCGTGGTTGCCATCATGTCCTCCTTGGTGCAGTTGAATACCCTGGCGGCCATCAATCCCGGCCGCGCCAGTTTGTTTTTTGCGCTTTCGGTGATTTTCACGATGCTCTCTGCCCAAGCCTTTGACAGTCGCATGATCTGGGATGTCCAATCCCGCGAAGCGGACGCTCTGGATGATCACACCGGCGCAGACACCACGGACCGGACCGCCTGATGAGTGAGACACCGCCCCCCGTTCAGGTCGAGAAACAGAGCAAGCCGCGGCTCAGCCGTGTCTCGATCGTGTGGATCATCCCGCTGCTCGCCATCGTGATCGCCCTTGCCGTCGCCTGGCAGACCTACAGCGAGCGTGGCCCCGTGATCGAGATCGTGTTCGAGAACGGCGCCGGCATCGCCGAGCGCGAAACCGAACTGCGCTATCGCGACGTGGCCGTCGGCATTGTCGAGGAGGTCCGCTTTTCCAAGGACCTCGAGGCGGTCGTGGCCGCCGTCCGCGTCGACAAGGACGTGGCCGACTTCATCGACGTGTCCGCCAGTTTCTGGATCGTCCGCCCCGAGGTCACGGCACGCGGGGTGACGGGGCTCGATACCGTCCTGTCGGGCGTCTACATCGAGGGCACGTGGGACAGCAAGCCGGGCACGCCTCAGACCCGCTTCGACGGGCTTGCCGACGCGCCGCTCTTCCGGGCCGGCGGCGGTGGCCTCGAGATCGTGCTGCGGACCACGCCTGAGGGAAAGATGACCGATGACAGCCCGATCACCTTCCGCGGCATCGAAGTGGGCCGCGTCGGCAAGGCCAGCATCTCTCCACAGGGCAACTACGCCGTGGCCGAGGCCCTGATCTACGAAGAGCACACCCGCCTCATCTCCAGCGCCAGCCGCTTCTGGGAAACCTCGGGCTTTACCTTTTCCGTCGGCCCCCAGGGCGCCGAGATCGACTTTTCCTCGCTCGCCACGCTGGTCAGCGGCGGTCTGACCTTCGACACGTTCGTGTCAGGCGGCGATCCCGTCGCCAACGGCACCGTCTTCGAGGTCTACGCGTCCGAAGCCGAGGCCCGCAACAGCCTCTTCCAGGCCAGCGAGGTCGAGACATTGGAAGTTCGCGTCGTGTTCGACGAGAACGTGTCCGGCCTTGCCGTCGACGCCCCGGTCGAGATCAACGGGCTCAAGATCGGCGAGGTGCAGAACGTCCTCGGCGTCATCGACGAAGAGCAATTCGGCGACAGCCGCGTGCGCCTCAGTGTCGTGATGGCGATCCAGCCCGCCCGCCTCGGGCTGCAAGACGATGTCACGCCGGAAGCCGCCCGCGCCTTCCTGCAAGAGCGGATCGAAAACGGCCTGCGTGCCCGTCTGACCAATGCCAGCATCCTGACCGGCGGGCTCAAGGTCGACCTCACCCAGGTCGACGAGGCCGAGCCCGTGACACCCGACACGTCCCAGGGCGGCCTGCTGAACATTCCGACCACGGAAAGCGACATCATCGACGCCGCCGCCACGGTCGAGGGCGTGGTCACCCGCATCAACAACCTGCCGATCGAGGAACTTCTCGGAAGCGCGATCGACTTTCTCGACAGCGCCCAGGCCCTGGTGGCCAACGAGGATCTCCAGGAAACTCCCGGTGAGGTGCGTGCGATTCTGTCCGAGATTCGCGGCATCGTCGCCTCCGAGGAAGTGAAGAACATTCCCGTCGCCCTCAACGCGTCCGCCACCCGGCTCGAGTCGCTGCTGGCGGATATCGAGGAATCCGAACTGGCGGACCGCCTCGTCGCCGCCGTCGATGCCGCCGCGGAGGCCGCCACCGGGATCAGCACCTCGGTCGAGGGCATTCCCGCGCTCGTCGAACAGATTCAGGCCGTGGCCGCCAAGGCCGAGTCGCTTCCGGTCGAGGAACTGGCCAACCAGCTGACCGAACTGGCCGCCTCGGCCGAGGCCATTCTCGACACCGACGCCGCACGCCAGCTGCCCGCCGACCTGGGCGCGGCCCTGAACGAGATCAACGCCACCCTGGCCGAACTGCGCGAGGGCGGCGCGGTCGAGAACCTGAACGCCACGCTCGGCTCGGCCCGCGACGCCGCCGATGCGGTGGCCACCTCGGCCGAGGACCTGCCGGCATTGGTCGAGCGTCTCGGCAATGTCCTGAACCAGGCCAGCGTGACGATCGCCGGCTACAACAAGGGCGACACGCTCAGCCGCGAGGCCCAGGCCGCCCTGCGGGACATCTCGCAGGCAGCGGACGCCCTGACGTCGCTGGCCAGAATGCTGGAACGCAACCCCAGCGCGCTAATCCGAGGAAGATGACCATGATCCGTATTCGACCCTTCGCCCTTGCCGCCATGACCGCGCTTGCCGCCGCCTGTGGCGGCCCCTCCGCCGATCTTTACCCGGTGGCCGCGCCCCAGGTCGCCGACACGATCCGCATCTCGTTCCGGACGGTCGAGGTGCGCGAGGTGTCGCTGCCCGCCTATGCCGCGGCCGATGAAATCGCGGTCGAGGATGAGGACGGCAAGCTTGTGACCGACGCGAATGCCCGCTGGGCGGACGCGCCGGAACGCGCCGTGGCGCTCGAGATCGCGCGCAACCTTGCGCGGCTGTCCGGCGCCCGTGTCGCGTCCGAGCCCTGGCCGTTCGAGGAACTGCCCGAGGCGCGGCTCGAAGTGCGCTTCGAAAGCCTGGTTGCGGGGGCCGATGGCAACTTCCGCGGATCGGGTCAGTATTTCGTCGGCGTCCTCGACGGCCGCCGCGAACGCTCGGGCATCTTCGAGCTTGCGGTGCCCTATGATCTCGAGGGCGGCACCCCCGCGCTTGCCCGCGCCCGAGGCCAGCTCGTCCTCGACGTCTCCCGCGTCATCGCCCGCGAGGGCCTGCGATAACAGCGACTCGATCGACAGACGCCAACCCGGTGGCTCGGACCGGACCGCCGGGTACCCGTGCGCTGCGGGCCGAGGGAAGGTTCGGATGCGAAGGAAACCCACGTCCTGAATAGCCTGAAGCGGCCCAAGTCGGTCTTGATCGGGAGAATGGTGCCCCCACACGGACTCGAACCGCGGACCTACTGATTACAAATCATGAAGAAACCGAATGATATCAAGCGGATAGTGAATTCGTCCGCGAGATACATTCTGTTTTCTATCAACGACTTGGAAATCGGGAAGAGAGGATCCCCCAATGAGCGACTACAATTTTGACGTGGACATCTTGCGCGGACAGATGGCGCGTGTGCTGTCCGACAATGAAGAGCAATTTGCCTTCGTTATCACCGAAGCGATATCGAAAATCGACATTTCGGAAGCTATCGAGCTTGGCCAGCTGGGGGATGACGCAGACGCGGACACCGCTATTGCAAACTTGCGCGCCTTGGCCGACGCGATCGAAGCCGGTCAGCTGAGCTAGGTGGCGACATGAGCAATGTTAGCCTTGAAGAACTGACAAAGCGCGCGTTGGCAAGAGACCTGGATAAGGTGCTGCTGGTCGATGATTTTCCGCATCGCTGCGGCCTCGACATGCCGCTCAATCCCGACATCGAGGGTGACCGGGAAATGCTTGAAGCGGCGACCCTTTCAGTCGAGGACAGCGGGATCGCACCATTGCTATGGGCGATTGGCCTAGCACACTTGAAAGCGGCCCGCGCACAAATGGAGGCGGATAATGCCTAGCATCGACCAGATGACCCGCGCCGAGCTTCGCAAGCTGGCCCGGCGCGGGAAGCTCATAGACACCTGCTACAAGGTGTTTGCCGACGCCTGCTTTCCAGGCGCGCCACCCGATCAGCGCGCAACGATGCGGATCTGCTTTTTCGCCGGCGCGGCCGAGCTTTTTGCCGTGATGAATGCCGGCCTCGATGACGGCACGAACGAGACAGATGGCGATCTGGCATTCATGGAGCAATGGGTAAACGAACTGGAAAGCTTTCATGAGAAAACCATCGCCGCTTTGATGGCGACGGGTAAGAAACATTGAGGAACAGCGATAGCGACCAGCTCTGCCTGTAGCCTCATGGCGCTATCGCAAGCCTGGACCCGTCACACCTGCTCTGTGGCGGGTCTTTTTCTTGCGCACGGCCTACCCCAGCGAGGCGACGATCGCGGCCAGGGCGCCCAGGAGGATGGTTGCAACTGGCCCAGCCGGGCGAAGGGACAAGCCGGCAGCCACCAGGAGCGCCACTGCAATAAAATCCCAGAAGGTCATTCCTCGCAGCCTTCCTTGACCTTACCCGTCTCGGCCTCGGTCAAAATACAGTCCGTTGCCACGATCTTGCCGTTCGCCTTTCCAAGCGCCTCGACGTGGTCTGTCAGGATCACGCCTACATCGGCCAGTGTCTCGGTTTTCCGTTTCGGCACAGGCACAGGCGTGCGCAGCTCGGCTGGCACATCGGGCGTGACGTATTCGATCTCAATCTCCGGACCGCAGGATGCGGTCAAGCAGATCGCGGAAATCGTCAGGAAGCGGCGCATCGAAATCTCCTTCGCGGAAAGCGTCTTTGACCTGTTCGTATTCAATGGCGAGGGCGCGCTGGCGCTCTGCCTCAGCTTGCGCCACACGCGCCGCTGTGCGGGCCTGGGCGCGCGCGGCCTCCAGGCTCTGCACCGATCGCTCCAGGCGGGCCTTGTCGGCCTCCAGGCCGGCCACACGGTCAGACTGCCACCAGAGCGCCCCACCGAGGCCCAGGCAGGCCACAAGGGCAGCGATGAGCGCGTAGCGGATGATCATGCCGCACTCCCCGGCCAATCCGGCAAATCCAGCGTCTTGCCTGCGAGATCGTGCGTGCAGTCGTTGAGAAACCGAATGCGTCCATCAGTGACGAACGAATGGCAAATCAGCGAAACCGGCTCGATCTTTTCGCCAGCCATGAGCCTAGCGTGCTCTTCGTCGGTGATTGGGACGGTGCCCGACACCAGCACAGACGGCGAGAACGTGGGCCGGTCACCATCCCCGTTGAAAGTCCACCCACGCGAGCCGTCGACCGTTACGTGATGTGCCTGTTGGCAGCCTGGGCACATGAACGCGACCCGCCCACCCTCCAGCTTCCGTAGCTTTGAGCCGAGCGCGCTCACGCGTCCACTCCTGACATGCAGACCTTGTAGCCAGCTGACCGGCGGAGCGCCAAACCGCGCACAAAAACGCCACCCGACTTATTGTAAAAGGTGTGCCGGTAACACGCGTCAGCGAAGTTCCCCCGGTTTGCGCTCTTCAGCGCTGACGACCGCAGAACTGCATAGGGCCCGACGTTCCACGCCAAATCGGTAAAGACCGCATCGACCTGCGGCGACATGTGATTGATCGTGACGCCGGTTCGATACTTCTTCCAGTAGAGGTCGCGCATGATCCGGTACAGCCCAGCCTCGCATTGCTCGATAGTCCGAACGTCGCCCATGGAAACCTTGGTCCCGGTGTGGCTGGTTTCGCCGTAGCAGATCGTCGGCAGATCTGGCTCGGCGACGGTATCGAGGTAAGCCCTCACGCAAATTCCGCGGGCGCTCTGAGAGCATTTGAAAGTCGGGCCGGTCCCCTCCCATTGCTTGGTAAGCGGGAGCGCATAGACTGCCGTTTGTTCCCATGTCGGCAGACCGGAATGCGGACCGTCATCCGATTTCGGAGCGTCCCCCATAGCGAAGACTGGCGAGGAAACAAGCCAAAGCAGGACCGCCGTGATGATAGCGCTGATACCCGCCAGCTTCATGGTGCGGAGGATGCTGGGCAGGGTCTGGTCGATGAACCAGCCGATGATCCCGAACACGATCAGAAAGAGCATCACGGACCCCACGAGGTAGGGATCGATCACGTCGCCGGTCAGCGCGAAGTATTGCTCGGGGCCATAGAAGACCACCCCGATCAGGATGAGCGTGCAGATGCTGTACGCCCGCATTCTCGACTTCACATTCGGTATGAGTTTCATGGCTTCTGCCCTCCGTTCTGCCTGAGAATTGTGCTGATCTCGCGCAGGGACGTTTTCACCTCGTCCATCGAGCGGTTCAGCGCGTCGTATTGTGCAGCCGTCCTGGCTTCCGACACCTGCAGCGATGTGATCGCCGTCTGCGCATCTGTCAGCCTGGCCTCGACACGGCTGGCGAAGCTCCTGAAGCTATCCTCTAGACGCGTGTTCGCCTGAGCATTCTGAATTGTCTTGGCGTCGATGCTGTTGACAGCACTGATACCGCCTGCAAACAGAGCCGCGCCGGTCATGAAGGTCGCGACGATTGAAATCAGATTTCCGCGTGTGAACTGCTTTTCCATTGTCTGCGTCATTCAACCTCCACTAAGCGCCTCACGGTGCACTGGCGCATCAGAACGTGATCGTGCCACGGAAGATGCGGGTGCTTTCCCGCATGTTCTTGATCTGAAGTGTGTTCACCGTAGCCGCGATATTGACGGCGCCGTCCACGCCATCGCTCGTGCCAGCGGTGAGCGCAGTGGTGCCCACCTCAACGCTGCCGCCATCGTTGCTGGATGTCTTCTGGATACCGGGCGAACCGCCGAGATCGAACCGCACCTCCACACCCTCTCCGATATACGCGTGGGTATCCCCGGCATTGAAACTGCTCAGCGAGAGCTTGCCGCCGATGAATGGCGTTTCGATTGTCGCCACCGCGTTGTCCGCGAGCTCGATCTCGAACGAGGCAAAATTCCACGACCATATCAGACCATAGGGCGCGACGCGCCTGCCGAGGTTTTCGGATCCGGCGGTGTTCGGGTGCATATCCTTGCGCAACCGAATGAAGTCGTCGCCATCGTCGTAGAACAGCGCCCAGTCGTTGTCGTCCTTGTCGGGGTCGAGGTAACCGGGCGGCAAGGTCAAGCGTCCGATACCTGCGCGACCACCGGGCGGCGCAACGAGCATCACGCCGGTATCGAGGTTGGCCCTCAATGCACGACGATACGAAATCAGATTGACCGGCTCAAAGAACCCCTTATCGGAGCCATCCGTAAACCGCTTCATTACGGTTCCGTCATTGATCTTCGGCCGCTCGTCCAAGGTGCCGTTGTCGATGGTCGACCCCCACGGCTCGTGGTAGACGGTCAGGGTTTCCGTCGCCGCCGGCACACTGGGATGAATTGTGTACGGGTTGGTCAGACGCTGAGGGCTGCAGATGAGGCGGGCGCCATTGTGCATTTCCCACAGCACGGGGAGATGTACCTCACGCGCGCCGTGGATATGAGCCGCGACAGTGTCGTAGGCAGTCATGCACGTCCCGGGAAAGCTGATCTCCGTCAGTTCATCGCCACTGATTTCGAGCGCAGACAGGGGTTTCTCAAACGGCCCTGCGCCGATGCCACCCAAGTTCTCATGCTCACCCGGCAACAGCGAGCCATGCACGAAACCATGAATTTCTCCGTTCTGGAAGATCATCTCAGACGTGCCGCCACCCTTCGCGTCGGGCCGGGCGATCACGTAGTTCTCCGCCGTGGGGTCAGGTGTCACACCGTTCAGGCGCAGGATATCGTAATCGCCGCCAGTGATTTTCGACATGCTCTCGAAAGTGTGCGTCGTACCACCGCGCCCACCTGTCGAAAGTTGGATCGAGAAGTCTCCGTCTGCGCCGAACGCGTGATCATCCGCCCACGGAATATCCACGCTCGTCGCGGTCTTGTCCACGACAGGGGCGCTGTCGATGGAACGAATGGCGATCCTCGAAAACACGAAGTCGGTGAAGTTGCAATCGTAGGCTGCGGCCCCAGTGTTGGCCCGCTTGGCATGGGGGGCGATGAGAAGGGCGCGCATGCGCCACTGGCCGACGAACTGGATGCGGTGTCCCTTAACCCCACGAACGGACTTGAGGTAGAGACCCACGTCCCAGACACCGCTAGACAGCGGCGTGGTCACGTCTCGGTTGGATGAGCGCATAAGCCCCATACCGTCGAGACCGCCCATGTCAGGCATGACGCGGAGGTCTTCGAATGAGCTGCCCCACGCCTCTTGGTTGTTGCCTTCATCGCCCTCAACGGTCCACGCCGCTGAAAACGGCTTGAGCGTTTGCCCGCCTGCCGAAGTGCTCGGGTTCACGTAGCTGTCCAGCATGTATCGGGCGTCATTGTATCCCGCGACCGGGCTGGGGTTGTCACGGCTGGCGCCCCACGCATCGCATGAGGATACGCCGAACAGGGTTTGATCCTTCGGGCCGGTGCCGGTCATGACAACGCAGGTTGCCGCCTGCGGGGGGTACTCTTCGGTGGGCTGCTTCTGCCAGAAGCCCATACCGTGCCCGCGCTTGCGAACCCACTTTTTTTCGACAGTTGGAACGCTGTTGAAGATCACACCGCGCCCAACGTCGAGGCCGTAGCCTTGCAGGCCGCAGTAAGCCAGCGCCCTGTTGATCGCCGCGCCGTTTGACGCCGCCGCGCTGCGGTCGAAATAGACCACGCCGAACTGGGACAGGCAGACCCATCCTGCCGCATCAGGCAGAGCCCGCATTTTAACACCACCAGCCGTGGTCCGATGGGTTTCGGATGCTTCAGCTTCAGACGAGATAAACTCGAAGCGGTAGGGCCCGGCTTGAACAGTTTGACCGGGTATTACGCTACCCGGCTGACCTAGCGTATAGGTGAAATCGATGTCGGCCACGAGAAGGTCAAGAGTGAAGCGCCAGCGCGCGGCAGCGGCCTGGGCATCAGCCGCGTAGCCTTGGGCGGCCGCGATCTGATCGGCGGTCGGACCGCCGACCAAATGACCCTGTTCGTTGATGATCGGCACGGATCCGGGCGTCAGCACCTTGCCGGAATTGGGCGCCAGGAAGGCGCGTTTGAGCGTTTCCTGCGTGTCTTGGTGGCTTTGGGTCAGACGATCCAGTATGACCTCGAGCCCGCCTTCACGGGCAGACTGGCCTTGCCAGGTCTGGACGTGTGGCGTGTCCCGACACAGATAGAGTGTGCCACCGTCAAAGGTTTCCGCGACGGACGCCTCGAGCGTCAGCGCACCGCTTTGGCCGGCATTCGGCAGCACGGTGAACTCGGACCCCTGCAGCTTGGTTTCAACACCGTCGAGTGCGATAACCGGCGCCAGGGCGCCCTGTGTGAATTCAAAGTTGATGGGGTACGGGCCCACCCCGGAAACAGTATAGACGGGAATGCCTGGAAAAGTTGCCGTGGTCATTTACTGCCCTCCAAGAACATTTGAAAAGTCAGGCGCTCGAGACGGGGCGATATCGCCTCGTTTCCACCAAAGCGGTGTGCCCATTTCGCGCTCGATGCGTCGGGTCGCCCGCGCAAATTGGGCATCCGCTTCTGCGTCCAGGAACAATTGCAGCTGGTCGGCAACCGCCCCATCGAAGGCGCGCCGCGTATACCAAAGGCTGGAAAAGACCGGCGTTTCGTAACGCACCAGGTTGGCGATATCGCGGCCCAGCAGCAGATCCTCGCCTTTGACCGCCCTGGCCGCATTGCTCAGGATTGGTCGCGAAACATTTTCCGCAAGCCCGACAACCGGCCCAGCCAGGGTCTGTGCAAATCCGCCTCCAAAACGGTTGCTGCCGGCATAGAAGAAATCCCCGAAGATCCCGAGGGCACCGCCTTGCAACACCGACGCGGCCAGGAAGGCCGGGTTGTCCATGGGACGGGGATCCCGGCCCTTGGCCAGCTCTTTGAGCTGCACCGCCACGCCGCCCAGAACAGTCAATGTCGCCGCCATTTTTGCTGCGTAGATCCCGCGCGCCATGGGCGTTGGTTGCGCCCAGAAACGCCGCGCCTGGTTGATCATCAGGGACATGGCGAAGCTTTTGAACATGCCGCCGCTGCGCGCCAGTTCGCCTAAAGGCGTGCCAGGCCGGGTTTCGCCTTGGATCGCTACCCGTCCAGAAAGGTTAAGGGTCGGGATCGCGTATTCAACCTGCTCCTCGATCGCCATCAGCAGGCGCATAGAAAGCCCTTCAGCCTGGTCTCGCGGCAGGGACGTATGCTCGAGGAACCATGCCGGGCTGATGAATTTGGCGCCGTTGGGGGCGGTGAACATGGTAGCCGGATCGCGTAGCGCATCCCAGTCGGCCGCGCTGATGCCCCGGTTCTCCAGCAGCATACGCAAGGGCGGCTCGACATCGGCCAAAGCCCGATCGGCGTTGCTGGCAAGGTAGCCTGACATTTCCATCTTGAAGGCGTTGCGGCCCATGTCGGTCCAGTAGTTCAGTCCCGAGATCCGCATGGTGAAGTCGGCCAGGCGGCGCGTCACTTCCGGGCTGAACGTCTCGCCAATGTAACGCGCGGCGCCCGAGCTAACGGTGGCCAACGTATCTGCCACGTAGCCCAGCTGGGCGGCCGTCTCGCGTGTCGCGGCGCTGGCCATCAGATCGACATGGCGGGTCAGCACCTGGCCGCCGCCCATGCCGATCGTGCGCGCGGCGTGATACATGCTGCCGGTGTCGGTGGCCGATGACAGGATTGCTGCCCCAAGTTTGGTGGAGACAACGAAATTGCGCATCCCGCCCATGAACGCGGCAACACCGCCATAGCCTTCGGCTGGCACATTGGCGGATCCATCCGCATGGGCGAGCATGGCACGGGTGCGGGTCACCGCACGGTCAGTCAGGTCCTCGATATCTTTTTTGATACCGATGATGTTGCGATGCCGCGCGCCTTGCTTCCTCAACACCTGCGCGCGTTTCTTGGCCACCTGGCTGGCGTATTCCAGGCCCATGCCAGGGTTGGGCCCCAGTACGCGCATAAGGGCCACGTCGCGGCCCAGGGCGTGCAGGCCGCCCACCGCGGACGAGAACGGATCCGCCGCGCCGAAACTTTCGTTGTAGCGCAGCCAGTCGCTGCCCGACTTGAAATGCAGAACCCGCGCCTCGGCCCGCTGGTTGTAAAGCGCCTTGCCACCCACCTGCATCTTGGGATAGCGCCGATCCCAGCCCAGTGACGTGATGTTGTCGAAGATTTCTTCCAGGAAGACTTCGGCCTGTTGCGCGGCCGCTCCCGTGGGCAGCTCGCCCTTGGTGGCCGCAAAGGGCCGGCCGGTCTTGGTATTCTCGATGCGCGCCCAGTCCACCTTGGTCCAGACTTGCTCACGCCAGGCGGCAAAACCTGCCTTGCGCATTTTCATCGGATCGTGCGTGTGGCTGACGCCGTAATCGGCCAGGTCACCAATATCGCCGCCGTGGCTGTTGAAGCTCTGCCGCATCCGGCGCTGCTGCTGCTGGATGGCCTGGGCCAGATCCTTGGCGGCCTGGTTGCCGGTGTCCTCGAGGTGCAATTCCCGGATGACATCCTCAAGCAACGCCTTGTCGCGGTTGAAGCCGCCAGCGCGCTGGCCCGCCTGTTTCAGGAACTCTACGATGCCGGCATTGATGCTGGTGGTGTAGGCACGTGTCAGGGACGCGACGCTTTCGCCATCAAAGCCGGATCCCTCGACGAACTCGACCAGGGACTGCAGCGCCAGATCGGGCCGATCGCTGTTTCCGACCAGGGCCGTGATCCGTCGCATGGTTTGCAGCTGATTGGTGACGGCGTGAAAGCGCGCGTTGCGGGCGCGGCGCGTGGCTTGGCCCAGGTCTTTCTTGGCCAGGATCGCCGCCTGCGCGTCCGGCATGGCAGAGCGATAACGCTCGTACAGCTCGGTATAGACCTGCTTGGCCGCTTCGGCCCGCGTCCGGTCCTTCACCTCGCCGGATGCCACGGCCGCGTCGATGCAATCGTGCATGTTGGCCATCAGTAGCCCTCCCCTGCGGCGACGGGCCGGATCGCGGAAAGTGCCTCTTTCGCTGAGATCCGACCCGCCACCTCTGCCAAACGGTTGCCGCTCGCCTGAGAAACGGCCCGATTGGTCAGCTCGATGTTGATATTGCGGGGCTTAAGCATTGGCGCCCCCCTTGGTGGCGCAGAGCTGCACCACGGTTGCCAGCGCCTCCTCGTCGTCCAGGTCTTCGAGGATCTCGCTGGCTTTCACCATGTCGCCGCTGTCCGTCAGGATCTCGAAGTCCCCATCCGACAAAAGCTCAGAGCGCACTGCAGCCCGCGCCTCGAGGGCCGCGCGCAGGTCGGACGGCTGAGCGTCTTGAATTATGTCGGGATCAGAGTTATTTTCATTCCTCGGCGGTGCGGAAGGGGATGAGCCTTCCGGCAAATCGGCGGCCCTCCCTGTACTACGGTCGCCACCCCGCTGCTTTTCAAAGGCCGTCATCAGCCACGTTTTGGCCTCGCCATCCCAGTCCAGACGCACGACGGCTTTTTCAGCCTCGCTTTCAAGAATGATGCGGTTTTCGCTTTTCGACACGATATCAGTGCGGGCAATGAGACCCTGCAAGTCGTTCAATGCCTCGGGATGTCTCGCCTTGATTTTGGCCAGCCCGTAGCCGGTTCCCCGTCCGGTTCCGACCTCTCCCCAGACCAGCGAAATAGGCCCGATGTCTTTGTGTGTCAGGGCACCAGTAGCCTCGCCGGACTGGCGCGCCTCAAGTTCTCGAACTGCCCCGCGCCAATCGCCTTCAAAGTCGGTAAGGACAGGGCCGAACGGACCTTCAGAGATTGACGATCGCAACTCTTCGACGGCCTCTTGTGCCGCATCCAGCGCCTCGGCGGACTGCGCACCCTGGGCGTAGGCATCCTCGGGCATCGCCGTTTGCACCACGTCTTGCGGGGGATCCGGTCGCACGCGCGCGGTGCCCAGCTCTGTCAGATCGCCAAAGGTATCAGGATCGAGCTTCTGCAACACGTCGAGCGCATCCGGGCCCTGGCCAAACAAGCCAGCATCGGCTCGCCCCACTTTTCGAGCCTCGTTGGCGTAACGTGTCAGGAAAGCACCGATGTCCTTGCGCGAGGCCGCACGCCCGTTTTTCCAGAACTTGCGCACCAGCGCCTGCGTCAATGGCGGGACGGCGCCTGTCAGCAGGTCGATGTCGGAAAGCATGTCCTCGATGATGTCGGCGACGGGCAGCCCCTCTCGGCCGGCAACGCTGCGCGCCTGCGAGATAAGACGCATGGCGTCCATGATGTGAGGCGTGATGTCGAATTCGGCGCGAACGTTGCCCGCAACCACATCAGCACGTAACTGCGCCCATGCCGGCGAAGCATCGGCCAGCGCATCGAGCAGCGCGCGGAATTCGCCTTGGTCCTGTTCGGTAAAGCGCCGCAATATCTCGGCATCATCATAGGCGCGTGCGAACAGCGCACGCTGCAGCGCCGCTTCTCCCTCTCTGTTCAAGACACCATTTGGCGCGACGAAGGCGTTGCGCTCGGTGGCCGGCAGACGCGCCAGTGCGGCGCGGGCGAAGTCGGCGTTGGCGGCATCGGTAAGAGGCGCGGCCGCGTCGAGCCGCGACAGCGTGGCGGGGTCCAGCGTCGCGGCCTCGGCCCGGCCTCGCTCCACAGGGGTCATGCGCGCAACGCCGCTATCCTGAGCCTCGATGACAAAGCGCCGACGCGCGGCATCGTCCATCGCACTGACGCGGCGACCGACCAGGACCGGCGTTTGCACACCTTCGGGGATGGCGAAGCCCGCGGCCTCGATCTGCTGACGGTAAGCGTTGAAACGATCAGGGAACCGTTCGGCCGCCATGCTGATGGCGGCATTCCGGCCGTTCCCGCTTTCCACGATGTTGTCGGGTCCAACGATCGGCGCGCCCCTGTCGGCCGTGGGTGCCGGCATCAACAGCGCGGGATCAAGCGAGGCCGCCATGTCGGCAATTTGCGCATCGCTGTTCACCAGTGTGCGGTCACGCGGCTGTAGATCGCCGCCCGCGCGCACCAGGAGGGAAGCATCGACAACCTCATATTCCACGTCGATCCGAGTGCCGCCGGCGGTGCGCACCTGGCCTGTGCTGGTATAGCCGCGCGATGTGCCGGTGTAGGGTGTATAAGAGGCGGCCGATGTCTGACCTCCTTTCGGCACGTTGCCACCTTCGAACTGCTCGATGACGCCGTTGGCATAGGACACGCGGCGGTTCATGTGCGGTATCCCGGGCCGCTCGTAGTAGCGCGATACCATTTGCGCAGCCTCGGCCGCGGTGCTGGCGCGCCGGATCTTGGCCCAGGCACCGGCCTCGCTGGTTTCCAGTTCGTGCAGCAAGAAGGCAATTTGCGTGTCGAGGTCATCCCAGCTGGTGCCGCGACGCTCCGCGAAACGAAAGAGCGCGTGGCGCCGGTCATTCCACTGGGCAATGCCATGGGCATATCCGCCATCGCCTCGGGCGAGCGGGTTAAGACCGATCCCGCTTTCGACCATGAAGTTACCGACGAAGCCGGCGGCCACGTGTGGCTCCATGCCGTTTTCAAGCAGCTTGCCGAACACATAGCCCACGCGATTGTCGCGCGGGCTGGCGTTGCCGGTCAGCGAAAAATCGAAGTCCGGCGGGACAAAGGCACCTTCGGTTTGAGATCGAGTAAGGTCGCGTTCCGGCACCTGCCCCATCAACTCGTCTTCGGCCTGGCGCTGCGCCTCTTCATGAACGCTATCCGGCACGGCTGGGTCTGGCTTGCCCTGTCCTCGCCGCTCGTTGCGTGTCAGGTAGGCGGACGCGCCGCGCGCAAGGCCGTGGATCCCAAGGGCGAGGCCACCGCTTGCCAGCGCCTCGGTTACGATCCGGTTGAATACGTCCGGCCTTGGCAGGTCCAGTTCTTCGGCTACCCGGAATTCACCAGGTAGCCCGAGGCCGGCGGCAATTCCGCCGATCGCAGTTTCGGCCGCGACGGTGCGGGCGATGCCACCGCCGACACCCGCCGGCGCAAGCATGATGTTGATCGGATCCACAATGTCGCGCGCCATTCCTCCCAGGAAACCGCCGACGCCGGCGCCGTCGATCGACAAGAGCCGATCGGCTTCCTCGTAGCTGCGCCGCCGGTCAGCCAAGATCGCTTCCTGGAACGCCGCTTCGTCCACCGGAGCGTTCAGGAACGGTGGCAATCCGTCCGCGCGCGCGCGGGCCACCTCGACAAACAGCAGTTCACGCATCTGCGCGGTGTTGTGCGGCCCGTAGCCCGGATGGATCTTGCGCTCGAAAGCCGCATCCTTGAGCCGTTGCCGGCCCTCGGCCGGAAGCATCCGCGCCAGGTCGAGCGCAAATTCCATTTCCAGCCGGCCGGTATAGTCGAACGTGTCCGCTTCGATCGTGCGCTTTTGCCATCCGGCAGCGAAACGGTCGCTGAAGCTCGGCGGGTCGGTCAGCGCGTCGAGCCCGTCGATCTCCGTGGGCGGCGGGGTTGCTGTGATCCGGGGCGATGCCGCATCCGGGCGGGCCGGGATATCGCCCTTGGGCGCATTGGGGGACACGGCCTGCGCGGCGGGCTTGCGGCTCAGAACGGAAGGCGGCGCGGTATCTGGGAGTGTCAGCTGGGTCATTGCCGCGACGCCCTCACCAGTCGGTTCAGGCTGAACTCGTAGCGGTCGCCGTTTTCGTCCATGATTGCCACCGGGCCGCGTGGTGTCATGCGGACAAAGGTGTAGGCGTCTCGCGGCTGGCCATCTTTCCAGACCGGAACGATTTGCAGATCCTCGAATATCTCGGCGGCATTTTCGTCGCCAAGGTTGGGCGCAGTCCCGTTAAGGGATGCTGCTTTCAAAGCGGTGAAGTCAGCGGACTTGCGGGCGTATTCTCGAACCACCGCCCCATCTTCGGCTCGCGTCGTACGGGTCTTGTAGTTATATTCCTGCAATCCTCGCTCGATCAGATCGAGGGCGCCCGTGACCTCGCGCGCTGCGACATTGGCCGGCAAGGGTAGGTTGTAGGCATTTCCCAATCCAGCCCGGTCGATATAGGCAATGCCGCCCCTGCCCTGGCCATCACCGCCAAGCGCGCGGTTGACCGATTGCCGGACGATATCGCTGTCCACGGTGCCCGCGTCGATGTCCGCATTGGCATATAGCGCCGTCGCCGTTGCGATCAGCCGTTTTTCAAGATCCGGGTATTCCAGGAACATGTTGCCGGTTGCGCCACGGAACGCGGCTCTGAATTCGTCAGGGCTGGGAGCGGAAACCGTCTTGTCTGCCAGACGCTTTTGCCCCAGCAACGCATCGCGCGTCGTGCTGGCTGGCGCGCCTTGGGTGATAAGATGTGCGATATGGGCCTGCGCGGGGTCGTTGGTGGCCGCGGCGATCACCAACTGCGCATCATCGCCCAACTCACGCGCAAAGCTTTGCAATACGGCCTCGCGGCGCGCCACGTTGGCGGATTTTCCCAAGGCTTCCTTGAGCTGTTCGCGCTCTTCTGGGCGCAGGATGACGATACCATCGGTGAAGCCGCGTTCCTGGACAACCCGGCCGTGACGCACGCGTGCGGCCAATTGCGCTTCCAAGGTCTCGGGGTCCGCGTCGAGGTCGAGCGCCGGCGGCTCGAAACCCAAGCTGGCAACATGGCCAAGCGGGTCAGTGTCCAGCGATTTCTCGGTCTGGTCCAGAAGCTGCTCGAGGACGCCCAGGCGCTCTTCCTCAAACGGGTGCTTGACCTTGCGTTGGCGCTCTATTTCGATCGAAGTGCGCAGCTCGGCCGGCGTCATCGTTTCATAGACCTGTGCGTCCTGGTCCAGCGAGATCCGGGCCTGAGCCTTGCGCAGGGCCAGCGCCACATCATCGTCAGACTTTGCCAGCTCGGCCACCTCGGCGCTTTCCACAAAAGCGCGATCGGTGGCGGTCAGGCGTGTGGTGTCCGAAATGCTGGATATGCGCCCAAGATCGTTGGCGACGGCTTTCTGGCGCTCGCTTTGCTTGGCCTCGGCGGTTTTCTGCGCTTTTTCTTCCGCCTTCAGAAGGTCAGCCTTTGCCCCTGCCTTCATTCGGGTAGCAACCTGGGGGTCCAGGAATTCGTAATCGCCGCGGTCCAGCTCTTCCAGAAACAGCTCGGGGTCGCTGTTGTAGGTTTCGAACGCGGCTGTCCGATCAAGATTTTGGCGGAGGGTCTGGCGTTCAATTTCCGCTTGCTCGGCATCGATGATGCCGGCGTTCAAAAGGCCGGCAATTTGCTCTTCGCCCGCTACAGCCAGAACATCGCGGGTATCCGCATCCGTCTTGGTGGCGGCACGCTCGGCCTCGAATTGATATGCCCGGTACGTGGCCATGCGCTCGGACTGCCGACGCTCGATACTTTGCGCACCGATCTGGTATGCGTGACGGTTGGCCAGGTCATCGAATGCCAGGTTGAACCGCTCCAGGTTCCGCGGGCTCACACGCCATTGCCCGTTGTCTCCGGGTGCCACGTAACTTTGTCGAAGCGCGCTGATGCCTTGCGACCATTGCTGTTCCGCCTCGTCAGGATCTCCAACCTGTTCGATTTCCAGGCGCAGATTGTTGATGTCGCGGGTCAGGTCGACCTGGGCGCGCCGCATTTCACGATCGAGCTTGTCGTTGATGATGGCGGTGCCGATGTTGTTGGCGACCTGCCCTAACTCGCCGATCGCCGCGCCCACCTCGTTGGCCGGTTGTGGAACAGCGCGGGCGGCAGGCCCCGGGTCGGTCCCGGCGCGGGGCATGACCAGCCGCGTCATGCCAGCAGCTCCGGCCACATGTCAGGCGCACGTCTCAGGAATTGACCGGCCGCGGAAAACCCGCCTTTCAAAATGCCCTGGCGGCCCCGCGCGCGCAGGGCACGTTCCTGCGCGGTCAGCTCGGTGGTCTGGCTGGCGCCGCGCTGGCGCACCGCCTGAGAGGCGAACGCCATTTCCTTGGCTGCGGTTTGGCCCAGGAACTGCGCGGTCGGGCTGGCCAGATCAAGGCCACGCTCTGCCAGCTGCGCGGTCTGGCGTGCAATTTCGCGACGATATTGGCGACGCGTGCGCTGATCCTCGATCGCGTTCAACTTGGCAACTTGGCCACGTTGCTGCGCAATGCTATCCGCCGATGCCTGAGCGGCCTTGTTTTGGGCAATTCCCTGCGCAATCGGGCCCGCAATGGCCGCGATTGTCCCCGCGGTTTGCAGAAGACCACCGATGCCGGTCGCGGCACTGGCAGTTGCGCCGCCAGCACCCACGGCGCCGGTCAATGCTGCCAAGGTGGTGGAAATTATCTCACACATCAGGCCCCCGCTTCCTCGACTGGCACGATCAGTGCCGTGATCGTCATGGGCGCAATGCCGATCGGGTGGAACTCAAGCAATTGCTCATCGGCGTGTCCGGTCGGCAGGTCGATCGACCGGACCCCGGTTTTCAGGATCGTTTCGTCGGTCAGGACTTCGCGTGAAACCAAGTCTTGCGCGGGATCGCCGGCCTCTCCATCGGCAAAGCTTTGCGCGATGGCGCGCACCTTGCCAGCCGCCGTTTTGTAAAGCGCAATGCCGACCGATCCGCTGATACGACGCGGCCGGCCGCGGGGATCGCCGTCGCGCGCGGATGGTTCGATCGAAAGCGTGCGTGCGACCCTATCCGGGTCCGCCAGGCCGATGATCGCCTGCTTCGACGCATAATCCAGCGTCACGGTGCCGTCTCCCGCAACGACAAACGGTCCCTGGTGGCCCTGGTCGGTCCAGGCATATACAGTTTCGCCGGCCAGATGAGGCAGGCTGAATTCGGCGGTGGCGGCGCCCTCGGAGAAAACGCTGGTGGCAAAGCCGTGATTGAACGCGGTTTCCGGCTGGCGCCCCAGCATGGGCAGACGATTGATCGCCTGTTCCTCGACATATCGCACGGTTGCGCCATCAATCTCGCGGCGCACGATCATGGTCAGGATGTCATAAGACCCATCGGCGGAAACCGTGACATCGAGGTTTTCCACGAAACCGCCAGCTGTCGGATAAGGCGCCCAGCCCAAGACGTCCTGCGTCGGATCGTAAAGCAGGGCATGGACCTGGCCGGCGTCGTCCAGAAGCCACGCCAGCCGGTCCGGGCGCGCCTGCCAGACGAGATCCCGAAAGAACTCGCTGCCCAAGTGTTGCGACGGCAGGGACAGCTCGATCGGTTCGCTGCCGTCGCTTTCAAAGCTGTAGCGCGCCTCGTTGACGGCCGTGCGGTCTGCCGTGACATAGACGGGAAAACCATAAGGCTTGATTGGAGACACGGCCGCGGAGCCACCGCTGTCGACCAGCTCGGTGTCGAAAGTGTCCGGTGCGATACCTTCCGACTGCACGGCCGAAAAACCCATAAAGACCTCGCCACCGCCCCCGATGTAGATCCCGCGCTTGGCGCCCATCAGCCAGGTGATTTCGTTCTGGTCCTGGTCGCCGCTCAGCGCATAGGCAAATGCCGATGTCGCCTCGTCTTTGGGCTCCATGTCGGTGAAAAGGCCGATGGCCGACGCCCAGAGCGTACGCGGTTCCGCTGTCGAATTGGCGGCGTAAAGCCGGCGCCGGTACTTTGCCAGGTAGCGCGGATACCCGAATTCATCGGACCAGGCGCCGCGGGCCCAGCGATAGGTCGGGCTGTCGATACAAGGTTGCGGGATCGGCGTGATGATGGTGGCTGTCGCATTGCGCGCATCTGTAACCGACGCGATGCGCACAATGCCGGCTTCGCTGGACTTGAAGAGATACCTTGAACCGGCCTGGCTGTCGGTCAGCACCTGGCCGAAATCATGAACCGGCGGCGACGCTCCTGTGCTGGTGCCGGCAACCAGTTCGTATATGTTTCCATCGTTTCGATAGAGAGTGGTTGCCGATTGGGTGAGGCCGGGCTGCCAGAACGGCACGTCCTGGAAATCTGTCGGTTTGATCTGCAACAACCCGCCGACATCGGATGCGGTGAACACGTCGTCAGCCGCTGTAAGATCGACCGTTCCGTTGGTCTCGGTGGAATATTCGGCATACCATGTAATTGCCAGAGTGTTGTCGCCACCGGCAACCCAACTGTAGGTCTTGCTCCCATTCGCATGATTTGGCGGCGAAGGTCCGGTCTGGATGTCCCAATCGGGAGACGTCTCGCCGTTATAACTATAGCTTTCGACCGAATAGACCGTGCCGCCATAGCGCCGCAAAGTACCGAGGGCCGGTCCGATGTTTTCGTTTGCAGACCATGGTTTCACGTAGCCGTTGACCGGCGCGCATTGAATGGTCAGATCGCGATCGAGGTTCTGGGCCTGGAATGGCCCGGTCTTGAAGTCGGCGTCGGCAATTTCCCAATTGTCCAGCGCAAAGCGTTTCAACAGCTGGATTGGGCGCTTGCCGTCCGCCAGGTAAACCTGGTCGCTGTCTTGCTGAAAGCTCAGATCGAAAAGATCGGCCTCGAGAAACGGCGTGTCCAGCTCGTAGACCTGACCGCCGCCGGTCGTCACCAGCTCGCCATAGCGCCAGACGCGCATTTTTTGGTCGGTGAATTCCAGCGCCAGGCTGTCGGTGCGCGAAAAGATGAAGGGGATCCGCACGGCCAGCTGGTTGTTGCGGGTGGTGCCCCGGTAGATCGTGCCCGGCGCCAGGGTGAAGCCGCCTTGCCGCAAAGGCAGATATCCCCGGCATTTTGCAAGGCCGGACTGGTGCCGTTGAAAGTCGATGCGCTGATGCAGAAGCGGGTCGATCTCGCCGCCGGAAAAGGCAACCTTGGGGACGCGCACGTTCATGTCACGGCCTCTTGCGCCCAGTCGATGACATCCTGTGTGCCGTCCAGCCGTCCGACCGAGGCGGTATGTGCGTCGTTCGAGCGCGCGGCATAGCTGGCATCGGCCATTTCGCTGCGCAATTGCTCACGCTTGCTGCGGGTTTTCACGTATTTCGGCGCAAGCATCATGGCCAGCTGGTAGGCGACCAGCTGCTGAAAGGTCTGAGGCATGAATTTCAGGCGATAATCGCTGCTCGTGTAGCGCACCGTCAAAGGCGCATCGACCTCGGTGCGAACGATGTCCTCGTCCACGCGGTAGCGGTAGCGCGTGTCGAGATACACCTTGCGAAGCGCGACGCAATCGGCAGGAAGCCGGGCGGCATAGGGCAAATCGGGATCGACCGGGATGTTTTCCTGCGCCAGGTTGATCATAGGCAGATCGTGGATTTTACGCGCGAACGACCAGTCATAGCTTTCCAGCACGATCTTGAACGCTCGGGGGAGCTGCTTCGCGGCCGCCGTTGCCTTGGCCGATCCGTCATCGAGCGAACTGGGCGGCTCAAGCTCCATCAGGATGAAGGCTTGCTCGAGGACGTCTCCGTTTTCGATCGGATCAGGCATGATGCGGGGCTCGGCTCAGGGAAAGGACCGGGGCCGGACGGGCGGCCCCGGCCGGCGTGTCAGTGGGACGTCAGGTAGGCGATGCAGAACGGCATCGAGCCCGCGCCCGTGGCATTCGCCTCGGCGTGCGCATAAAGGCTGATGAAGCCGCCCGGATCGGATGCAAGGCCCAAGGCCTCCCACCACGCCTTGCCGTGGTTGGCATCCCCGAATGCGAACGGGCTTTGGGTGGTGGCCGCGCTTTTGGCCACGTCCAGCAAGGCATCGGTGTCTGTTTCGGTGCCGATCACGACCTGGGCAAAGCCCCAGTTTTCGACATCGAACACGGTGTCGGGATGCACGATGGCATCGGACGGGATGTCGGCCAGGTGATACATCGAGGTGTCGCTGTCGGTGCCCAGATTGGACACGGCGCCCACCATGCTGATCAGCTCGCCGCGCGCGCGTTGCGGATCCGGCGGCGTGTCGCCGGCGCGCGGATCGTGGATAAGATCGGATTTTCCTTCGACTACGGGCATGTGCTGGCCCTCCTTGTCAGTGTGTGAAAACGATCGGGCCGCGCTCAGGCGGCCCGGTCAGATCAGCTTTCCTGGCAGGCCACGACCACCACGCCACCGTCTTCCAGGCGCGTGCCGGTCGGATACGCGCTGACGTAGCAGTAGGGCCGGTTCTTGGCGTTGCTGAGGTTCCACATGTCGCCTTCGACGTCCTGCCAGAAACCGCCGACAACCTGGCTTTTCAGCCAGAACGGGCAGTAGCGCGCGCCGCCAACGACAGGCAGACGGTTGCTGAACATCCAGTTCACCCCGAAAAGCGACGTCGGCTTGCCGCTCTTGATCTGTTCGACCTGGAAGGCGTTGAGGCTGGTTTGGGTCTGGATGGCGATATCCAGCAGGTCGAACCGCTGGTTGGGACTGATGCAACCCCAGAGGTCGCCGCCCAGGTCGTCGTCCAGCCCGAAGTCGCCCAGGCCGAATTTCAGCTGCATGGTGTTCAGCTTTTCCAGCGTCATGCCGGCGCTGCCATGCGGGATGATCTGATCGCCGGGCAGTGCCGCGCCGGTTTTCATCTTGCCCGTGATACGCGTGCCGAGGATCCCGCCGCCCGAGATGCTGAACGAACCGCTCGAGGTTTTCTTCACGCCCATGAAGCGGTCGAAAACACCGCGCTCGACAGCGCGCACCTTGTTGATGTTGAACCGCGAGGTCGGATCCATGGCCAGGTCGAACTTGTCTTCCTTGTAGATCACCTCGCCGGTGTCGATGATCTTGGGCCGGATCAGCCAGACCGCATCCAGCTTGGACCGGATGTTCGGGTTCTGCATCGAGTAGTCTTCGTCTTCGTTGTAGTCCTGCGCATCGAGCAGGTCCGCGACGTTGCGGGCGTCGCCCGAGCATTGCGCGATTGTCACCGCACTGCGGATCTTGTGGCCATGCTCCTGGGCGATCATCTGGATATTGTTGGCATACGTCTCGCGATGGCTCGCCTCGACGTCTTGACGATAGGACATGGCTGCCCCTCCATTTTCCAAAAAATCAACGATGTGATGAGATTTCGGAGGGGTCGCCCGGTCGATCCGGACCCGCACCTTGGCCTTACGAGGGCCCAGCACGCCGGGATTACCCGGATCAGACGGACCCGGAAACCGGGTCGCCCGTCAGCCGCGATTTAATCGGGAGAAATTTTCAGAAGTCAAGAAAAAACACAAAATATGCCCCCCGGTTTTCACCGAGGGGCACATGTAGCGAAGATCCCTAACGGATCAGCTGCTGGCAATCTTGTGCAGCTCTTGCCAGCGTTTATTGGCTTTCTGGAACTCGTCCTTGCGTTTGCCCTCGGTCGCATCGCGGCGCAGCTTGGCGAAGTCACTATCCGGCGATTTCATCTTCTCGATTTCAGCGCGCGCCTCGGCCGGCGTCATGGCGCCGCTCGGCGCACCGCCCGGAAGCACAAGACCGTCTTCGCCGGCCATCTTGTGAACGGCCGCAAAAAGCCGGATCGTGTTGGCGTCCCCGATCTTGGGTTTCAGCGCCTCGGCCAGGTTGCCCATTGCCGCTTCATCAAGGCCGGCGGCCTGCGCCAGCATCGAGGCCGCCTGCTGCGCCTGCGCCATTTTCGCATTGGCCTGGTCGCCCCAGTCCTTTTGCAGATCCTGCATCATGGTGGCATTGGCCCGCGCAAGCTCTTCGTCCGCGCCCTGATGAATGCCTTTCACGTGGTCGGCAAACAGATCTGTCATGCGCTGCAACGCCTTGCCGCTCAGCCCTTCCTCGTGCGCGATTTTGCGCGCCTGCTGTTCCATGTCGTCGCTCCAGGGCATGTCCTTCGGCCAGTCGTCCGGCCGCTTGACCTCGTAGCCTTCGGCGTTCTCCGGGATCCCGAAGGTTTCGGCGTTGCTGCGCAGCCATTCGGCCACGTCCTGGCCGTCCTTGGGCTTGGCAATCAGGTCGTTGGGGTTGGCGCCCAGCTTTTGCTTCGCGCTTTTTTCCATCTGCGTCAGGCGGCTGATCGCGTCGAGCGGGTCATCGACGGTCAGGCCCAGGGCTTTCAGCTGGGTCTGCACACCCTCGTCAAACCGCTTGTCCTGCCACCAGGGATCGCCACGACCACCCTTGTCGTCGCCACCAGCACCGGCGGCTGTGTCGTCGCCACCACCACCGGCCACGGTGTCATCTCCGCCGGCGGCGACAGTATCGTCACCACCGCCGCCGGCCGCCGTGTCATCGTTGGGCGCCCAGACAGGGCCATATTTCCAGAATTCAAACATCGTCCGGTTCCTCCATCAATTGAACCATTTCCTCTTCGTCCAGCCCGCCAAGGGCCAGAACCTCCAATGCCAGTGACCGGCGCCCTTCATCGACACCGCACTGGTAAAGATCTTTGGTGCCGGGCAGCATGTCCCCGGCCTGCGTCGGCCGCTTCGCCGACGCCTGTAACAGGTCGCCCAGCTCCACCAGGTCGGCCCGCAACTGCGGGTCCGCAGCAAACGCCTTGCGCCAGCGCAGCGCCCGCTCATAAGCCGCATCCCGCCGCGCGCGCAGATCGGCGGAACTGCCGTGCCAGAAAGAGCCGAAGCGGCCGGCGAGAATGGCTAGTCTTTGCAGCATGAGGCCTCCTACTGCTGGACGCCGGGGGCAATGACGGAAAGCCCTCGGGTCATAGGCTCAGGAACCATCATTTTGGGGTATGCCGCGCCGGCGCTGTCGGTGCCTGGCGATTGAAAAACCGCCTCGACTTCGATCAAGCTTTCTTGCCTGGTGGCTCCCAAATAGATGCCCAAAATTCGCCACTGGAACACCAGGCCGAACTTGGGGCACCGATATTCGAGCAAATGACCAGGCGCCATCTTTTCGTTTGGTACTCGCATCACCCCTCCCCTTCCTGCGCCTGTGCCAGCGCCGCTTCGCCTTGCGCCACATCGCGCACGGCCTGCCCGCCGGTCTTGGCCAGCTCGGCCATCTGCGCCATTTGCCGCGCGTTCTGCTCGGCCTGCGCGCGCTCTGCCGCTTCTTCCCGCGTGCGCAACAGGCGTTGCGGCAGGATCGTGTTGGCCGAATGCAGAACCTCGGCGTAATCGTCCGAACTCAGGCGATGCCGCAGATTGGGGTCGATCTCCATGACCGGCGCCAGGTCGGCCACGAAACGCCGCACGGCATTGGCCTCGCTGGCGCGCAAGGCCATGGCAGCGGCCGACTGGTAGCGGATCATCAGCTGCGCGTCCTTTGGCGTGCCTTCTGGCACCGGGTCGATCTGACCGGCCCGCAACAGAAGCTGCCAGCGCCGGGCGTATTTCCGGGCCGCCCATTCCTCCATCACCCGGTCGGCGTGCGGTGCCCAGCTGCGCAGCCGCGCCTCGTCCAGCACGCGGTTTTCCTCGTCGCTGATGCCAGTGCGATTGGTCAGCGACATGGTGGAATAAAAATACGCCTCGCGGATCTCGTCCTGCACCGCCCGCTGCTGCTCGATGGTCAGCCCCACATTGCCCGAAAAAGTCTCGGTGCCGATCATCGAGCGGCCGTTGACCATCGCGTTGTAGACCGCGCCCCCCGGCCGCCATTCGCCATCGAGCGGCAAGGTGTTCCGATCCGGCAAGAGACGCAGCGGATCCGCCGCCCATTGTGCCGATCGGATGATCGCATCCTGCATCCGGTGATTGACCTTGGCGGCCGGCAGGGCCGTGAAACCGGGACCGACGCCATAGGTTTCGCCGGTGTCCACATCCCACCGGGGATAGTAGAACGGCATTTCCTGGTATCCGCCTTCGCGCACCAGCGTCTCGTCCGCCTCGGTCGCATAGCGTGACAGCCACCGTTTGCCCTTGCTGCCCAGCCGGAAAGGCTCGAACTCGTCGTTGCGAAAGACGTGGTGGTAGAACTGGAACGTATCGGTGCCGCCCGCCTCGAGGCGGTCACCGATTTCCTTGGGCAGCGCATCCTTGCCGAACTGCCGCACTGCCTGGCGCGCGGTCAGCGGAAATTTCCGCACCACCTCGTTGACGCGGCCGTGAAAGTCGATATCGGCCACAATTTCGCACAGGTTCACGGTGACGTCGATGAAGCGGCGCTCGTCTTCGTCCAGCTCGTCGTATCCCGCCGCGTTTCCGAACGCCGCGATGTCGCCATACGCCTGGAAGCTCGAGGGATAGAAGTTGGAATTCGATGGGCTGAAACTGCGGTTGACCTTGGCTTCCTGCCGTTCCAGCCATTGAGCGAAGGGCGGCCAGGCGTTCAAGTCCTCGTCGGGCGTGGTCAGCCCACCCCACCGCACGGCAGGGTTGGTTAGCCCGGAATAGATCCCCGACGAGAAATGCTGGTGCGCCATGATTGGCGTGCTGGACAGCGGCGCCTGGTATTCCTTCAGCGTGGGCGAGGTCACGTGGAACCCCGCCCGCTGCGGCCGGATGAAACAGGCGATTTCCGCCCACATCCGCTCATGCTTGCGGCGATGCTGCTCCAGCTCGCCATAGCGGTCAATCGCAGCGCGCGCGCGCTGGTCTTTGACCGCGGCCATGGCCTGATGCTTCATGCCGGCACTCCCAGCTGATTGGTTTTGCCGGACGGAATACCACGCGGACTGGTCAGAACAGCGGCCGCGGCCGAGCGCCGGCGGCGGGCCCGCGCTTCTTCATCGGCCAGCTGGTTGGCCTCGTTGCTGTTGTTGGCCACGATCGGCGCGGCCGCGCTCACTTTGGGGGCTTTCATAAAGCACATTTCAGGTTCCTTTCGTGCAGGGGTTGGTCCAGGCGAATTGCGTGAAACGATCGCGGCCCTTGGGGCCGAAACCGGGCATGTCTACTTCGGGGTGAAAGCCGCAATGGTGCAGGAACGTGGGCGCGGTCGGATGATCCGACCAGCACCGCGCCTCGATGCGGAAGATACCCACCTCTTCGCAGAAGATTGGCAGGCGCGCGCGGATTTGCAGCGCCGCACGCGCCAGGGACCGCCGATTGCGGACGTGACATTTGGACAGAAGCGCAGCTTGCGCCACGCCCGCCTGCCCGGTGTTTCCGAGGGCCAGCACCGCGAACGGCCGGCCCCCGGTCTTTGGGTCGCTCAGGATCAGCGACACCACCGCCCCCGCCTGCATCACCTTCCAGTCGGTGAAAAGGTCCAGGTGATCGGCCTGGTGGCCGCGCACCAACTGCGCCTCGATCAGGTCGTTGACATCGAGGTGGCCCAGAACGGCCATGCCGGCGAGGTTGGTGAAGCCGCTGAGGTCGATCATGTCACACCGGCGCCTTTGCGGCCTCGCGGCGCGCCTTGTTGGCCCAGAGCGTCAGCGCGTCGCGCCTGGTCGGGGCCGGCTTGGTGGTCAGACCGTGCATCGCCGCGCGAAACTGGCCCGATTTCTGGGTGAGTTTCAGCTTCTCGTGCTGCTCGAGGTCGGCAATCACGTGATCCGGCACCCCATGCGGAAAGCTCGAGATATGCACCGCCAGGGTATGCAGCTTTTCGGGGTTCAATGCTTTGGCGGCCGGTTTCTTGGCGGCGGTTTTCTTGGTCGTGGTCTTGGCCATGTGGCTATCCTCCATAGGGGTTCAGGACATCGTGTCGCATTTGCAGGCCGCCGGTCTTTCGATCCGACATCCGGGGCCCGCCGTTGTGTCCCATGCGTGCATGGGGGCGATTGTCGGAAAGTCTGTGCATGTAGGGGCTGGTGCCGTCCGCCTTGTGCTGGCTCAGCAGAAGGTACTGCAGGGCATCCATCACGTTGGCCTCTGTGTAACGTTTGTCGGGCACCTTGCGCTTGTCGCCGTTGCGGTCGATTTCGTCGGTCCAGACGTAACGGGCAGAGAAACCGCGGCGCAGGAACTTGCAGCTCGGGTCGATCAGGACGCCGGGCTGGCCGCCCTCAAGCGGGGCTTCCAGGGCGGCACGCACCGCCTCGAGGCGCGGCTGGATACGGTTTTGGCCGATGATCTGGGGCCGGATGGTAAAGCCGACCGTGCGCGCCACCAGCAGGTTCCAGGTCTCGTTTTCGTCCGCCGCCTGGCTGGCGCCGTGTTCGCCTGCCATGTCGCCGTAACCGGCTTCGACCTCGACGCCCGGCGCCCTGGTTTCCAGGAATTCTTGCAGGCGTTGTCCGAACGTGACGGCCATAAGCCGTTCGTTGGGAAAATGCAGCTCGCCCAGGATCCGCCAGCGCATCCACCCCGCCAGCTGCGCGACCACGGCCGCGCCCTTAAAGCCCTGGTCAAGCCCGACCAGCAGGGGCAGGTTCGGCAGAATGGGGATCGTCTCTTCGGAAACGTGAATGCGCGCATTGAATTCGCGCTCAAAGACGGGATCCCCCACCCGCAGATACACGACCTTGTTGAAAACCAGCCGATCCACCATGTCGCCGCGGCCGGCGAGCTTCATCGAGGCGATCTGGCGCGGGTAGTAGCTTGGGGACAGGTTCTGCGTGTTTTCGCATCCTGGCTCGCCGTATCCAGGCTGATTGGTGAACTCGATGCGGATTTCACGCACCGTGTCCGGCTTGCGGCCCTCTTTGCGCGCCAGAGCCGTCTCGTCGTCCTGCATCGCCTGGGTGAGCTGCTTGCCCATGTTGCGGCGGTTGTCGCCGTCATGCAGGACGCTGAAGGTCCAGTTGTCCTCGTCGGGCGCGTTCATGTCGCCCACCAGCTGGCCATAACTTTGGATCTGACGCGGCAAGCCGTCGAAATGGTGCCGTCCGGGGTAACGGTCGATCCGGCCGATGCCCACGGTCAGCACGTCCACGGGCATTGTGTCGCCTTCGTTCATCACGATGTCAGTGGCCTGCACGCCGCGCATCGAGGCGATGATGTTGTCCCCGAAGGCCATGAATTCCGCGGTGAACTCGATCGGGCCATGCTCATCCTCGAAATGGATCACATGCGTCACGGGATCCCCGCGGCCGCCCGACCAGGTGCCCAGGTCTTTCGGGAACACCTCGAGGTAGCTCGGGATCGTGGTCGACCACAGCTGCCGGTAGGTCTCGCGGATGAACAGCACCTTGTAGCGCCGCACCCCGTCGACCGTGCTGCGCGGCATCATGATCGCGCGGCGCAGGCGGGACTTCATCAACGTTGTGGTCTTGCCGCTGCCGACCGGCCCCTGGATGAAATGCACGTCCGCATCGGACCAGTAGAATTCCTCGGCCATCGGACCGGGGAAAGTCACCGTGCCGACATTTGGCAGTTGACCTTGCGCAAAATCGCCGTCTAGGCTGGCGATTGCCTCTTTCGCGTCGAGCCCTTCCAGATCGACCGCACCAGGACCACTAGCGCCCCCCGACCCCTCGGGCGCTGGCGCCCAGGCGCCCCCCCAACCCCAAAACCCTGGCTTCAAGGTTACGCTCATGCCGAAACCCCGCTCAGGACCTGAAAGCCGTATGGGGTCGGACAGAGGGGCATAGAGAACGCGCCGGGATCCCCCCCCGGGGGGGTCAGGCGCGCGATCGAGCGCGCGCCAGGCGCGAAACCGGCGCGGCGCGACTGATTTTTAATCAGTTCGAAGGGTTCTATTTTACTCTGCGTTTTCAATCGCTTGCCTCGTCCGTCCGAATTTCCGCGTCCGAATTGTCGTTTTCCTCGTCTCTAACCTCTTGTTTTCGCTGCATTTCCGCTTTCACGTCCGCTGGCACCATCCGAGCGGCGCTCGAGGGCGTCACGTCGCGCGCCTGGGCGGCCCGATCAGCCGGCTGGCTGGGCGCGGTGGGCACGATCACGTTGACGCTCTGATTGATGTTCGTGTCAGGCGTGACCTTGGGTGTGCCGTAAGGCATGAGGTCCGCCGCTGCCTGCCGCGCTTGGCCATAGAAAAACTTGAACGTGTCGATGAATTCCGCCGGGCTCGGCTGCCAGGGCCCATCGAGGGTGACATGGCCTTCGCCCACCTTGAAGATCCTGTTGACCGCGCTCTGCCCCACATGGCCCAGCAGCCGCTCGGTCTGTGCCAGGGCGAAGTTGAAGGCATCCTTGCCGTTTGCCTGCAGGCCCGCGACCTCTGCGATAACCTCCTCCGGCATCCGCAACCCGCGCGCCGCCATCCACTCGCGCATCTGGGAGCTGCCCTTGTTCTTCGAACCAGGCGGCCGCCCGCTTCCCTTCGGCTCGGGCAGGTGCGGCTCAGGCACGTCTGGCAGCAGGCCCAGCTGCTTGCCTTGCTCCAGGTCCCGATCGACGCGCTCGGCCGCCTCACGCGCCAGTTTCTCGGTTTCGCGCTCGGTTCTAGGCATAAAACCCCCGTTTTTTATTGAATTTCAAAGGCTTGAGGAATTTCACAACGGCAAGCCACAACGCAAAACGGCTCGCGTTGTGGGCTTGTTGTGGCTTTGTTGTGGGCTTTTTCTGAGGGTTTTCAGATAGATAGATACTATCCACAACGCTACAACAGAAATATACATACTCTCGCATGCGCGCGCGCGCGTGTGTGCACACATGTGAGAGGGGCGCTGTTTTGCGTTGTAGCGTTGTGGATGATTGATAAGTGCTTGTTTTGGTGGGCTTTTTGCCCACAACAAGCCCACAACAGGCAGGGTATGCTTGCGTTGTGGCGTTGTGACCCTGACCCGCTGCCGCATGGCCTTGATCCGCGTCAATTATGGCATCCAACGGGGTGCGGGGGAAGCGCAAAGAAACCCACGATATCAAAGCCTTGATCTGTCGCATGGTTACTTGAAGTCCTCGAGGTCGTCGCCGGCGCGCGCGGTCGTGCTCTGGGCGTTGTCCATCGGCAGCGACATCAGCCCCGGAATTGCCGAAAGAGGCATGGACACGCCGCGCGACGTAATCCCGGCCAGTGTGAGGGCGTTGGAGGGAGATACGGCACCAGGCACGCGCTTGGCCGATTGCTGCCACACGCCGTTGGCCCAGTCGGATCCCTGGAAGAGGCGGCACAGGCGCTCGATCGGCTTGTTCATGATGAACAGCGTCTGCGCATCGGTGCCCGAGTAGACGCGCAACCCATGACCAGCCAACACCTCGTTGGCCTTCTTCATGCGGTCGCGCTTTTCCTGCGCGTCGACGGTCGCACCGCTGCCCAGCTCGTTGGTCAGCGCAGGTGGCGCACCAGGCAGACCGCCGGCCGCCATAACCCATTGTGCGACGTTGAATTGCTGACCACGCCTGAACGGGTCGATCACCTGGGACATCAGGTGCAGCAGCATCGCCTCGGCGTCGTTGGTGGTGTCGCTGCGGCTGGTGGCCACCTGGAAAGCGACCTTGCGCGCCCAGTTCTCGCGCACGTCCTCGGCCGCCAGCTCGTCGTTCTGGGCCAAATCCGCCATTGCCATCACGGTGGCCCAGTTGTCAGCGTCTCGGCCCACAACCTGCGCCAGCTCGAGGCTCTGACGCCACGCCGCCAGGCGCTCTGGCCATTCGGGCCACCGCTCCACCAGAAGGGCCTTCAGGCGCGCGCCACGGGCGCGCCAGGTGCGGGGATCGAGGCTGAGCTTGGCCGCGCTCTTGTCGAGCGGTTTCATCTCCATCACGATCAAGCGCTGCACGTCCTGGCTCTTCATCACGCCGGGGATCAGGATCGAGGAAAACAGGAAGGCGGAATAGACCTTGCCGCCTACCCCGGTCTGGTCGGCCGATCCGCGAAACCATTGCCCGCCGGACGCGGCGACGCGGGCCAGCTCGATGATCTGCTTTTCCTTGGTCGATCGCTCGTCGCCTGGTTCCAGCTCGTCCACGGCAACGGGCAGGCTCGACTGGCCCAGCTGACTGGTGATCCCGCTTTTGGTCGCGTCGGTCGACTGGATCAAGCCATCGTCGCCGTGCAGCATCTTCAACAGGCGCTGAAACTCCGACTTGCCGGCGCCGGCCGGCGCCAACAGCCAGAAGACAGGCCGCCAATCGAGGGCGCCGCAAAGCATCTGGGTTGCGATCATGCCCAGGGCCACGAATGGATGCAGGTCCGGCTGTGTCCAATTCCAGCTGCCCAGCACCTCGAGCAACGGCTCGACGGGATCGGCGGTCACGGGCTGATCTGTCGGGTGTGGGATGGGCGATGCGGCGGGATAAATCCGGCCGTCGATGCGACCAGGCGAGCGCTTATCGCCACGATACAGCACCTTGTCGCCCAGGTGCAGGATCAGCTCGCCATTGTCGTCCGTCCAGGCCCCAACTCCGCGCACGGCGTTGTCGGGGTTGAAGACGCCGCACTCGGCCGCCGCCTGGTGCATGACGAGCGAGGCACTGGTCTGGTCAAAACGGTTATTCTTGCGGTTTCCGTCCTTGTCGAATTGCGGAAACTTGGTGAACAGCTTGGGGATGTGATGTCCGAACAGCGACATGATGTTCTGCGCGTTGTGATTGTCGATCGCGCGCAGCTGGCCCAGTCCATCGAGATAGTAGGCGTTCTTGCCGCGCACGCCCAGGGGCACGATCGGGCAATCATCGAAAATCTCGCCCTTGGCCCTGCCCTTTTTCTTCCCGCCACCATTGCCGGCGCTGGGTTTCACGCTTGGCGCGGCCGGCGCGTTGTCCAGCTCGGCCGCCAGCTCGGCCGTGGTCGGCGCGCTTCTATCGCTCATTTTTGCCCCCGCATTTATTTTGATTTACCCTCTTGACATTAGTGCCATTGGCACTATCTTGATAATTGTCACAAGCGCAATGAAGCGCGCCAAACAAGGAGCTGACACAATGACCAAGATCGACATTTACCAGGAAGTGACCGACACCATCCTCGAGGCCATGGAAGGCGGCACCATGCCCTGGCGCAAGGAATGGAAAGGTGGCGCAACCCTGCAAATGCCGCGCCGCGCCAACGGCAAGTTTTACCAGGGCATCAACGTCCTGATCCTCTGGATGACGGCGCAGGCCAAAGGCTACACGGCAGACCAGTGGATGACCTTCAAACAGGCCAAAGCGGCCGGCGGTTGTGTCCGCAAAGGCGAAAAGGGCGCCCGCGTCGTCTACTTCGACACCTTCAAAAAAGAGGACGAAAATGGCGAAGAGCGCCACATTCCTTTTGCCAAGGCTTACACGGTGTTCAACGTCCAGCAGATCGACGGCCTGCCGGCAAACCTGCAACCCGATCTTTTCGATGATGTCGACACGGGCGCCCAGCCGATCGACACGCTGGAAGCCTTCTATCACTCCACCGGCGCGCGGATCGTCAAGGATGGCACGCAACCGCGCTACGTGCCCAGCGTCGATCAAATCCACATGCCCAAGGTGCAGCAGTTTGAAACGGCCGAAGCGTATTACGGCACCCTGGCGCACGAGCTGGTCCACTGGACCGGGCACAAGTCGCGCCTCGATCGGCTCGATGTCGTGAACAAGGAAGGCTATGCCTTTGAAGAGCTGATCGCAGAGCTGGGCGCGTGCTTTGTCACCGCGCAGCAGGGCGGCACGCCCGATACCGACAACAGCGCCGCCTACCTGGCGTCGTGGCTCAAGGCGCTGCGCGACGACAAGCGCGCAATCTTCCGGGCCGCGTCGGCCGCGCAAAAGGCTGTCACCTTCCTGACCGAGGCAAGCGCCGCCGGCCGCACTCAGATCGCCGCCTGACGCATCGGTGCGGGCCCCTGCGGGGGCCCCATCCCGTGCGCCAGGTAAGGCCACGACAACCGCGCAATGACGCGCACCACTGAAAGGGAAAAAATCATGGCACAGGCAGACACCAGCAACCCGTTTGAGGATCCCATTGGCTGCATCCGCGACGCGCTCGAGGCCGCCATAGACCGGCTCGAAATGAACAATCTCAACGGTTGCGAAAGCGGGATGATCGACCAGCTGAACACCGCGCTGCATTGCCTTGACCTGGTTGAGGGCTGAACAATGGAACAGCTCGAGCTTTTCGACATTGACCGCAGTCGCCAAGGTGCAACCTGGTGGGCCGGAAGCTGGGAATGCCGCAATTGGCATGGCTGGTACCAGGAACGCGAGGCCGGCACCGGCGCCTGGTGCTTTCGGATCGACGGGTTCAAGGGGGAACCGGAAACATGGGGCGAAGCGTCGGTGTATGCCCTTGACAGGCGCGGCGAGCTTTGCACCTTTGACGTTCCGATCGACCCGCTGAACCGCCTGCATATCCGCGGCATGAAATTCGGCCGCGGGCACTGGAACCACTAGGGAAAGGGGGCGCCGATGGCGCTGAACATGACACCCGACGAATTCAAGGGGGCCCGGCGCAAGCTGGGCCTCACGCAAGCGCAGCTGGGCGCAATCCTGAACACCGATCCCGCCACGATCCGACGCTGGGAAATGGCGCCGGATGTCAAGTCGGCGCGGCCGCCCAATCCCGTAGCGTGCCAGGTCATGGCGTGGATGTTGGGCGGTTACCGGCCGCCCGAATGGCCTGGCGAAAACTGACACGCTCATGCCGGCGCCACCCGTGCGCCCAGGTCGCTGGCGATGCCGGCGGCCGTTTCCATGAAGCGAGCGAAGTCTGCCGGCGTTGCTGTCAGGTGGTGCCGGATGGTCCAGCCCAGCTCGACACGCGCCCGGCCCAGGGCCTTGCGGGCCAGCGCCTGCGCCAGAAACCGATCCGCCACGTCCTCGCGCTCGAGGCTCAATCCGCACAATTCGCCGCGCTGGTTGACATCAATCGCGCTGCCGGCACCAAAAGCCAGCTGCGCCTGGCCCGTCTCGGGGCAGGTTTGCGCACGAAAGTTCATGCCGACGCCTGCGCAGCGCGATATTTCAGAACGGCGACCAGGCGCCGCTGATGATCGAGGTCACCGGGCTTGGTGTTCAATTGCTCCCAACGCGCCTTGGCCAGCTCCGGGCTGATGCGCACCGCGGCGGCGGCGACATCGAGACGATTGCCGGCAAGGATACCATGGCAAAGCTCGAGGTCTTTCTGAGGATCCCAGATTTCGGTCAGGTCGATCCGTTCCAGCGCGCAAAATATGGCCCATTCGTAAACATCGAGCGGGTGATGCTGCGGGCGTGGCGGCGTCACGCCTGGCGACTGGATCAACCTGCTGTTCGGCGGCTTACCCAGTGTTGGCTTTAACTTGGGCGCGGGTTCGGGGTTTGCCTCCGGTGCCAGATCTGGCTCTGGCTCCGGTTCGGGGTTGCGCTCCGGCTCTGGCTCGGCCGCCGGCTTGCCCTTCTCCCGCTTTTTCAACAGCCGCCCCAATTGCAGCGCAACGGCGCCGAATTTTCGTTCGAGCTTGGCGGCAATATCCTCGCGGCCAAACCCCTCGTCATGCAGCTTCAGGATCCGCTCGTTTTCTTCATCCGAGAACGGCCCGGAGACCGTGGCCGTGGCTGCGCTCGATGCGCCGGTCGAGGCCGCCGCGCTTTCTGGTGCCGGCAATGCCGCCGGCGGGCTCAGGTCTATGTTGAGGGTCACGTGGGTGCCGTTCACACCCACAGAGACGCTGCACCCACGGCCTTTCAGCTTGTTCTGAAACTTCGCGATTTCGGTCAGTGCCGTGGCCTGAACATCGAGCGCCGCGCGCTGTGATCGAATGTCATTGAGCACCGATTGAAGCTCTTTGGATTTTGTCATGCTGCCCCCTGTTTGGCTCTGCGCGCCGCTCTAAGCGCGTCGTTTAGATCCTTACCGCCGTGACCGTTCTGCCAGATCCGCACCGCGCGGCCGGCGTCCTGGTGCGTGGCGATCGCGCGCTCGAGCGCGGCGCGCGCCTGGTCGTTTTCGTCCTGGTCGGCCACCAACGTGATGTCGCTGACATTCTTGGGAAGCTGCAGCGCACCCAGGTTTCCCAGGCTGATTGCCGCGATCACGCGCGCCGCTGGCTTCAACAGCACGACGCTCAGCGCGTCCTCGATCCCTTCGGTGATGAACACATGACTGCCCGGCGGGCATTGTGGCAGGCTGGCAGGCTTGCCGCCGCGCGGGCCGATCCCGCGCCAGATATTGATTGCCGCACCGGCGTAGCTGCCCAGCACCTTCTTTGGCTGACGCACACTGGCCTTGGCCCAGCATCCATTGCCATCGAGGCCCAGGTAGGTCCGATGCACCGCGGTCTGGTTGCCGCGCCAGTCGGTGACGATTGCCACCATGGCCGGGAACATGGCTTCGATCACTTCGCCGGTTTCCGGGTCTTCGTCGTAATACTTGCAGTTGGGCAGGTATCGCAGCGCGCCCGGTTGCCGGCCCAGCTCGGCCAGGTCCACGCCCCGGCCTTTCAGGTAGTAGTCGACAGGTGTGCCGCGCAACCTGGTTTCGCCGGAAAGGAATATTGCCTGTGCCTGGCGCCCCTGGCGAAAGGCGCGTTGACGATCGTCGTGGCGCGCCTGGGCGGCCCGCTCCCTGCTACGCCGCAAGGCATCTTCCCGACGCCGCTTTGCCGCAGGATCGTCAGCACTCAGGCCCAGGTAGCGGCGCGCCTCCCGCAGCGCCTCGGACAGGCTGCAGTTCAGCTGCAGCGCAATCAGGTCCAACAGGTCGCCACGGTCGTTCGTGGCGTAGTCGTTCCAGCGGCCGCGCCTGGCTCCAGTCAGATGGACGCAGAAACTGCCGACGCTGCGATCGGCGCGGCCGGGATTGAGTGTCCAGTAAGCGCCATTTGCCGTATAGGATCCCTGGACTTCGGGTGCATAGTGGCGGGCCACGTCTTCAACGCGGTCCGCCAGCATGTGCTTGATGTCCTCGATCGAATAGGTTTGCTGGGTCATGGCGCAGACGTCCCTACGAAACGATCGTCCAGTCTTCCGCCAGCATGTCGGTCTGGCTGGCCAGCCAACCGATCACCAGCGAACCGTCTGCCGCCTTCATGTCGATGTGCGCGCAAAGCTCGATTTCAGCGTCTTCATCTTGCAGCTCGGCCGCCAGTTTGCCGGCCGCGTGTCCGCATTTTCCAGCTTTGGCCTCGATGGCGGTGCCAGGCGAAAGCGCAATCCACATGCCCTTTCCGTTCCAGCCTGCGCGCGCGACCTTGGCGCCGCGCTTCATCGCTTCGATGGCGTGCCCGAAGCTCATGGCGGTGGCCGGCTGATAGGCACGGTGGAAGACATCTTCCGGCGACCAGCTAATATAGCCTTCGTGGTCCGGATGATTGGCCTGACCACCATCGACGTACTCGACCAGGAAGCCGGCATCGGCGCCGTTTTCATCGGCCGGCAGCTGCCAGCCGCGATAATCATTGTATTCCGCCCGCGTCATGGGCCGCGCGAAGATCTGCTTCGTGCCGAAGAACATAGTTTGCATGTTTGTGGTCCTCTTTCTGAGCTTTCGAGTTAACAGTCGCCCTGCTTTTCCAAGGCCAGGCCAAGGCGCCATTGGTGAAAGATCACCAGGGCGTTGCGGGCGTTCATGTCGGCGCGGTTGCGCTGTGCCGTGCGCGGCTGCGATGACAGGATCGCGCGGGCGCAGGTGTCCAGACTTTCGGCATAGCTGTTCTGCCCCGATCGACGCTGGATCGCGCCCTGCAGCGCGTCGCGCACTATCTCGGTCCAGCCTTTGTCCTCGATCACGGTCAGCAGGTGGATGCTCAGGGCGTGCGCCAGGGCATGATCCGCCGGGGTGAGGGGCGCCGATGGATCGGCGCGCTGGATGTCGGATGCGTCAGCCATAGATATCCTTTCTGTCCTGTGCCGGCGGGACCGGCACGTTGAGCGTGTCCACCAGATCGACCAGGGCCGTGCCTATCTCGTACAGCTGGGTCGGATTGTGGCGGTCCAGTTCGTACCTGGTGGCGAACCCGATAACCGCGCGGCGCAGCACGTCCTGCGGGTTGGCGATGTAGCGCTCCGCCTTGGCCCGCATTTCGTCGACCTGCCACTGCTCGAGGTCATTGACCTTGGCTCGTTGGCCAACCGCAAACGCCGCGAATTTCAGCTCGATGATCGGGTCATACGACATGGCCGACACCACCGGCATTTGAATGAGGGGCAGGCGCGGCCATGCAACTGCCAGACATGGCGACGTGCGCCCGCCCCTCGCTACCCTCGCGCGCCACCTGGGGGGATGTCTGCTCACACGCGGGGCAACCGTGGCCTGCTGCGCGGGGGAATGCGCAACGGGATAACAGGCCACAACGGCACCGGCCTAAGGAGAGAACCGGCACCGCATTCTTGAACTTCGGGACGCGGGGTGTAGGAGAAAGAAAAACCACCACCGCGCCCTGGCGCGCCATATGGCTCCGACAACCATTTGATATGACGCGACCGTCCCTCATTCCGCGGCCACCTTCGGTTGCAGGCGTTCGCGGACTTGCGGCGGCATGGGTTTTCCCATGTCGTCCAAGAGTTCCTGCACCTCGTCCCAGGACGCGCCCCAGACAAGGTGGTCTGTGGTGAGCGGGATACCCTGCTTGGCCGCGTGCGCGTGGATCAGTCGCATCGCGGGGTGCGGGATATCACCGGCGTCGCGCCAGGCGCTTTTCCGGCGCCACCCCCAAGGCGATTTGGGATGACAACCCGCAATTGAATGCAACTCGGGCAAAAGCGCCACGAGGCATTCGACAACATCCAGTGGTGTAAGGTGCTTACTCATGACGCAAGATGTAGCGGCATGACATATCACAACGCAATACTAATTTTGTGATTTTCACCCGTTTTTTAGTGGTCGCCAGTTACTACTTTACACCGCATGGATGACAAGTGGTTCAAACGACAACAAAAGATCGCGGGCGTAACCGCCGAAGAAATTGCAGACAAGCTCGGCCGCGATCGGTCTGTCGTGTCACGCATCTATGTCGGCCGCCAAAAGATGAACCTGGAACAGGCGCGGGTTTTTGCGCAGGTTCTGGGCGTGTCGCTGTCTGAAGTGATGGACCGTGCCGGCATCGCTCCACGCGAAGAGGCGGAGGTGATGCAACGCGGGTTTTCGGAAACCGACGCCCAGCCCTTCACGGGCAAGCCCGGCGAAGGCGACAAGGTCATTTCGATCGCGCGCAATTTCGGTGGCGGCAAGCCGGGCGTGGATGTCTGGCAGGCAAAATCCCGCGCCATGGCGTATTTCGGGATCTTGCCTGGCGACATGATGCTGGTCGACACTACGACGCCGGAAACCTGCAAGAAAGGCGACACCGTGATTGCGCAGGTGTACGACTGGCAGACCGGAACGGCCGAAACCGTGTTGCGGCGGTATCAGCCCCCTGTTTTGATAGGGTTTCAGGCAGAAGATGGGGAACCACGAACGCATGTTGTCGACGGTCAGAACGTGGTGATCCGCGGCAAGGTCATCGCCAGCTGGCGCGCCTGTGCATGATGCGGGACCAGGATGCCGAACTCGATGCCGCGTTGATCCGCGTGGAAAATACCCTCGAGCGAAACGGCCCGGACAGCACGGACACGCAGCTGGCGCAACGTCAACTCCGGGCGCTTTTGATACGCAAAAGCCGCGCCCCCTGGATAAGCTGGGGCATCGGGATCGGCCTGGCCACCGCGCTGATCGCCCCCTACATGCTGCTGATACCCAACGCGACAGGTCCCGACTTGCGGGGCGTGGTCGATGCGGTTTTCGTACTCGCCGCCCTTGCGCTGGCTGGGTTTGCAAGCCAAAAGGCGCACGATCGGATTGCCGGCCGCGCGCTGGCAAAATACAGCCGGCACTTCATGAAGGTTGATCGCGGCACGCACTAATTTTGTGATTTTCACTATTTTAGTGTTGACGGTGTAAAGTGCTTACTTGTAACCATGTGGGAAAGTTACCCACAGGAGACAAGTTTTGGTACAGGCATCCCCCCAGGAAATTCCCACGATTGCGCACACGCGCGCCGGCAAGGTGTCGGATGAAATACTGCAATCCGTCCAGGACATCGCCACGCAGGCACAGAACGGCGAAACGTTGACCACGGCCGAGGCGCACCTGATCCTGTTGACGATGCCCCAGCTCTGCGAAGAGCTGCTACACAGGCGCGCGGTCATGGATCTGATCGGCACGGCCGCGGACATCGACAACGTGTTTTTTTTGCACGGTCAGGGCTGATGCAAAGCTCGGTCGACATCCGACTTCGGAAAATGAGCGTCGATGAACGCAACGGCTTTCTCTATGCGCTGGACTGCATCGAAACGTGGGCCATGCGCATCAAGACGCAGGCCGACACCGCTCCGCCCGTACCGATCGACAACATGACCCTGCCGCGCCAGATGCGGTCCAGCGCCGATTTCACGCGCACCCTGGCCAAGGGTCTGCGCGTCGGGTTCCGCAACGGCACCCTATAGGTCCACCGGGGTCTGCCCGGGCCTGCATCCCGGCCCGCCCCAATACCACTCACGCACGCGGCACCTGGGGCAGACGGGTCCGCGGTCTTGAAGGAAAAACCATGAGCGTATCGAGCATCCTCATACTCGCCTGCATCATCGCCATCGTGGCGGTTTTTGCCGGCCTTTACCTCTTGCTGCTGGCCGAAATCCACAATCCCGACGAAGAGCCGGAAGACGAATTCGGCCTGTCCATGAAACGCTGGGGCGACTGCCAGGAAAGGATGGGCGAATGAGCGCGTACATCACCGCCAGCGACGTGGCCAGCATGTGCGGCTACAGCTCGGGCGCGGCCTTTTTGCAGGATCGCAAGCGCCTCGAGCGGGACCTTGATTTTCCCTGCCCGATGCCGACCTGCCAGCGTCCGCTCAAATGGGCGCGCTCAGCCGTGGCAGCATGGGTGCAACAGCGCATCGAGCGCGTGTCGGGGCACCGGCACATCAGAGCCGTGGACACCGCCTTGATGGCAGAGGCACGGCGGGCATGAGCGAATTCAGCACAAGCATCTATGTGTCGCGCGACGACCGCGAAAGATCCCTGATCCTCGCATGCCTTCACGGCTTGAAGCTGACGAGCCTGCTTTTGGCTGCGATCGGATCACTGATCGCAGTTTCTGCCGTGTGACCGCCATGAAACCCATACGCGAAAAGATCAAGGGTCTGCGCCAGCGCCAGCGCGGGGACGGATCCTGGCGGGTCTGGTGGGAACCGTCCGCCGCCGGCCGCGCCGCCGGCCTGGCGCCCGTCGACCTCGATCCTGAGCGGCCCACCTGGTCGATCGGCAAGGCGCGTGAGCTGGGCAAGGACGAGGCTGCGGCGCTCGATGCTGGCACGAAGCGCTCCACCGGCCCAGGCGGCCGCACGATCGACGCTCTGATCAACGACTATCGCCGGTCACGGTTCTTCAAGGAACGCAAGCCGGCGACGCGCCGGGACTACGACATCAAGCTGAACGCGATTGCCCGGAAATGGGGCAGCTACGCGGTCGCGCAATTCACCAAGCCGGTGATGAACCAGTGGTATGAAACCATCTTGGACACGGGCAAGGCGCACTGGGCGGCCGGCCAGCTGCGCATGATGTCGGTGCTGATGTCGCACGCCGAAACGATCGGCTGGCGCCCGGAAGGATCGAACCCCTGTTTCCGTCTCAAGATGAAGGCCACGCCCAAGCGCGGCCGCCGCGCGACCTGGAACGAATTCGACGCACTCATGGCCGCCGCCGACCAGCTGCACCAGGCGGGCGATGCCAAGATGCAGCGGATGGCGACCGCCATTGCGTTATCGATCCTCTGCGCCCAGCGGCGCGAGGATATACTGCACGCCCGACTGAGCGATTTCCGCGACATGCAGCTGCGTATGGAAAACGGCGCGCCCGTCGATATCTTCGGCTGGGAACTGACCCGATCGAAGCGCGGCACCTACGGGATCGTGCCCGTACATGAAGAGGTCGCCCCGAGGATCCGCGCATTGCAGGACCAGGCGGCCGCCGGCGACGAATTCCTGATGGCCGGCCCCGATGGCGCCCCGATCCTGCCCGACACCTTCTGGAAGCTCTGGAAGAGGATCCGCGCCGCGGCCGCGAAAGAGGAGCCCACGGCCGCCACGCTGCAATTCCGCGACCTGCGCCGGACCTTCGGCAAATGGTCCCGCGCCGGCGGCGCCAGCAAGTCGGACGTGGCCGATGTCTTGGGCAACACGGCCGACCAGGACGCGGGCCTGAGCGAGGTCTACATGGCGCCCAGCCTCGACACCGTGCTGCGCGCCCAGGCGGCTGTCAGGCGGCCGGGAAAGGGGGCCGCGTGATGTGCAATTTACCAGGGCTTTCGGCAAATCAGGCGCGGATGGCGGCTTTGATGTGTCAGGAGCAAGAGCGTCAGCGCAGGCACCTGGCAAAGCTGAGCTCCCCGATCAACGAGGCGACCAGGCACAAAGGCCGGTGGCTGCCGGTCTATGAAGGCCGGACGAGTATTCCGAAGGTTAAAGCTCGAGCGAGAAAGGCAGAGGACCAATGAAAAACAAGTTATCGGATTTGAACAATCACCTTTTTGCGCAGCTCGAACGCCTTGCCGACGAAGATCTGGATGCCGATGCGATCGAGCGTGAAGTGAAACGCGCCGACGCAATCGTGGAAGTTTCCGACCAGGTACTGCGCATTGCAGATACAGGGCTCAAGGCGGCGAGGCTCTACGCGGAACACGGGCAGGGCGTCCTTCAACACCTGCCTCAGCTTGGTCACGATGGGAGCGCCGAGCAATGAAGGGCAAACCAATCCCGTATAGCGAGGACGAGTTGACCTGGCTCGAGGCCAGACAGACATTGCCCCGCCGCAAATTGCATGAGCTGTTTTGCGCGAAATTTGCCCGCAGGGACATATCCGTAGACGCGATCAAGTCACTTTGCACGCGCAAGGGCTGGACCACAGGGCGCACAGGGCGGTTTCAATCCGGGCATGAACCGGCCAACAAAGGTCAGAAAGGCCTTTGCGCGCCAGGTAGCGAAAAGGGATGGTTCCCCAAAGGGAACCGGAGCGGCGCAGCTTCGAAGAATTACAAGCCGATCGGCACGGAACGCATGTCGCTCGATGGTTACCTCGAGCGGAAAATACACGATGGTATGCCGCTTCAATCTCGGTGGCGTGCGGTCCATTTGATCCGCTGGGAAGCCATCAACGGAGCTGTGCCCGAGGGTCATTGCCTCAAGTGCATCGACGGCAACAAGGCAAACACGGATCCTCTGAACTGGATAGCCATTCCTCGCGCGATACTGCCGCGCCTCAATGGACGTTGGACGGGCCTTAAATACGACGATGCAGAGCCCGAAATTAAACCCTACATCTTGGCGGCCGCCAGGCTGTATCAAGCCGCGAAGGAAAAAAAGCAGGCTGCCTCCAATGAAAACGGTTGACGCTATCCGCGACACCACCTTGCTGCGCGCCGATGCGGCCGTTCGGCGGCCGGGAGGGGGAGTGGGATGAACACACGTGCCGATAGTTTTATTGACCTTCGCTGTCCCAGATGCAGGCTTCACATACCCGGCCAGCCTCGCGACGAGCATGACCCGGCAAATGCAGTTGTTGCCATTATTCTGTGCCCAGACTGCTGTGGCGGTGATTTTGGTGAGACGCGATACGAAGACGCCAGCGGAAATGAAGTGCTGCCGGAAGCGCAATGACCACCCGCAGGAAGGCCCCGGCCACATAACCAGAGGATAGAGAGATGACGGATAAAGCAAGGTTAGAACTCCGCATTCTAGAGCGGAAAATTGAGAGCAAGGCTGACGCTTTTTGGCTTGGTGCTGCCGAAGCAGCAGGGCGCACTGCGGGCTTCATCATGACCGCAGTGATCGCAATCACTATTCTGAATTACATGCATGAGCGCGACTGGCTGTTTTGGTCAGGCGGAGTTGAGGGCCAGCCCCATGACGAATGACCTGGAGAAAGACGGCTGGAACTGCGGCGTGTACGACGCTGACGGGAACCGCGTTCGCTTTTCATCGGGTGACACGCTAAAAGTACTGCTGCCCTGCCCGATCTGTGGCAATGCGCCCGTTCCGGACTACGGACCAGAAGACAGTCCATTCGAGACGCCACTGGTGATGTGCTCGACGGTCCACATCGAGGGTGACTTGACGGTGGGTTGCCCTGTTCATGCTGAAAGCCCGGAGGCGTGGAACATGATCTGCCGCATCGCCACCCGCCAGCGGAACGAACCCGACAATGCTTAAGGTCGTGGGACACAGCAAGAGCTACGTGGTGAAGGATGGCGACCTCGAGCTGGCCACCGCCACTAGTTTCCATGCCGCCATGATGCGCAAGGCTGCAATCGAGTTGCAGCGCCAAACGAGGTGGAAGAACTGCCTGTGCTGCGGTGACGAATTCCGCTCGATGGGCCCAGGCAACCGCCTGTGCCGAACATGCCGCAAGGGCCTGGGTTTCGAGCGTCCGAATTCGGACGGCTCGGACGCTCGGACGGACGCAAAGCCTGTGAGCCTGAAACCTATACCTTTTCAGTGGGTTAGTGGTGCCCCCACACGGACTCGAACCGCGGACCTACTGATTACAAATCAGTTGCTCTACCAGCTGAGCTATAGGGGCACTGACGGACTGATTACGCATCCCGGGCGCGAACCGCAAGACGAAATCTTGCGGTCCCCTGCAAGGTGCCGAAAGCGGTTTAACTGCACGCAAAAGCCTCTATATTGCGGCGGCACGCTCATGACGGGAAAGTGACAGAATGCAAGTGGTTATCCACGCCGGGGCGCATATGACGGACGAGGATCGCCTGATCGACACGTTGATGGCGAACCGCGAGATGCTGGCCGAAATCGGCACCGACGTCCCCGATCCGAAATCCTATCGCAAGCTTTTGCGGGATATCCTCAACACCGTGTCGGATAGAGGACTCACCGCCGAGACGCGCAACGAGGTGCTGGCCGCGGTCGACCACGATCCGGGCAATGACCGGCTCGTCCTGTCGAACCAGGCCTTTTTCGGCACGCCCAAGATGGCCGTGGGCCAGGGCATGTTCTATCCCGCCGCCGAAACGCGGATCGCGGCCTTCCAGGAGATATTCGCCAACGATCAGCTCGAGCTCTTCCTGGGCCTGCGCGATCCCGCGACCCATCTGCCCGCGCTTTTCGCGAAAACGCCGCATGACACGATGGCCGATTTTCTGAACGGCGTGGAGCCTGCCGCATTCCGCTGGTCCGAAACCATCGCGCGCTTTCGGCGCGCCTTCCCCGAAATGCCCATCACCGTCTGGTGCAACGAGGACAGCCCCCTGATCTGGTCACAGGTCGTGCGCGAGATGGCGGGGCTCGATCCCCACGCCCAGTTCGAAGGCGAATTCGCGCTGCTTCAGGAAATCATGACGTCTGCGGGCATGAAACGGTTCGAGACCTACCTCGCGTCGCATCCCGGCATGACCGAAATCCAGAAGCGCCGGGTCATCTCCGCCTTTCTGGACAAGTTCGTGAAGGACGAAGAGATCGAGGAAGAACTCGACCTGCCCGGCTGGACGGCGGAACTGGTTGACACCCTGTCCGAGGCCTACGACGAAGACGTCTACGAAATCGAGCGCATCCAGGGCGTCCAGTTCATCGCGCCATAGACGCGGGCCGGCGCCGTATCCCGTAGGGTGGGTGCCAACCCACGCAAGCCGGCCTGAACGCAAGCCGGCCTGAACGCGGGGCGGACCAACCGCCCCTCGGGCCGGCTCACATCCCCAGCGCTTCCTTGTACATCTCCAGGACCGCCTCTTCCTCGGCGATATCGTCCTTGTCGCGCTTGCGCAGCGCGATCACCTTGCGCATCACCTTGGTGTCGTATCCGCGCGCCTTGGCCTCGGCCATCACCTCTTTCTGCTGTTCGGCGATGTCCTTCTTCTCCTGCTCCAGCCGTTCGAAGCGTTCGATGAACTGGCGCAGCTCGTCGGCGGTGACACGATAGCTGCTGTCGGCGCTGCTTTGCGGAATCTGATCGTCCATGACGGCTCTCCAAGGTCCGGGGGATGGCCCCCTGACTACAAGCGCGCCCCCGGCCCCGCAAGCCCGTTTTCGCACCCTGCGCCTTGCGACCCGGGGCGCGATGCGCTACCCGAAACGGCACCGGCAAGACCAACGCGGAGACCCCTGATGGAAATTCTGATCTGGCTCGGAGCCGCGGTCACGCTGGCCGGCCTCGCCTTGCTGGTATGGTGCATCCTGCGCGTGGTCCGCGCCCGACGCGCGGGCCTGTCCGATGAAGAGCTGCGCGCCGCCCTGCAACGCATTCTGCCGGTCAACACGGGGGCCTTGTTCCTGTCGGTCATAGGCCTGATGCTGGTAATCCTCGGGATCACCCTCGGCTAGGGCCCAGCGCCGGCACCGAAGAACCGCCGACCGTACTTGACCATCTCCTCCAGCTCGACGGGCGGTGTCCACAGCGCAGGGGCAAGCGGCATGAGCGCCTTCATGGCCCGTAGGTAGCGCAAAAGCCCGTCCGCCTCCGCCGCCAGGATCGGACCGCCCCGCGTCACGTCAAACCCGTAGCCCCGCACCATGCACAGGTCGATATCCGAGGCGCGCGCAACGGTCCCGTCCTCCAGCATTCGCCCGGTTTCCGCCAGGATCGCGGCGTGCAGCGCCACATCCAGAGGCACGTCCGGAAGATCCGGCAGATCACGCTGCCCCTCGCGCCACGCCCCTATCCAGTCCGCCAGCCCCGGATCGGGCACCAGCGCATGCCCCTGCGATGCGTAAAAGCCCTGGCCGGGCGTCTTGCCGGCGGCCACGGCGTCGGCCCTTGCGTCCAGCAACGCCAGTTCCGGCACGCCGCCGAAGATCCGGCGCAACCGCGCCACGGTCACGCCGATCCCGTCCACCTCGACCAGTTCCAGCGGGCCGCGCGTAAATCCGAACCTGCGCGCCGCCGCCTCGACCGCCTCTGCCGGGGCGCCGGCCCGCATCAGTGCCAGCGCCGCCCGCTGCACCGCCCCCATCAGGCGGTGGCCAAGCATCCCGGGCCGGTCCGCACTGCGCAACACGCAGCGCTCAACCCCGGCAAAATACTGCCTCACCGTCATCACCGCGTCCGGGTCCGCGGTCTCCGGTACCGCCAGTTCGACCAGCGGGCGCACATGCGCGGGGCGATAGGCGCGCAGCGCCAGCACCGGAACCCCCTGCCCCAGTTGCGCCCGACGCGATGCCGCACGGTCGCGTCCCGATACAAGGCACCAGACCGCGCCCTTTCGCACCGGATATCCCCCGACATCGCCGCCACCGCCATCCAGGACCAAATCCGCCGCCATCAGGACCGCCGGATCGCCGCCGTGGCTCAGTTGGGCCAGCCGCGCGTCGCGCTCGGCCTCGGTCATGCGCTTGCGCGCCACCGCACCTTCATAGACCGCCCGCGCGCGTGCCGTCATCGCCTCGCCTGCCGGGCCGGCCGCCAGGATGGCCACGCGCCGATCGTTGTCCAGCGCATGGACCGCCAGCTCCGGCAACACCGGATCGGACCCGACCAGCACCACTGTCTTGATCTGCCGCGCCGTGCCCTGCTGCGCTTCGGGCCAGACACCGGCTCGCCGTTCCGCGGCGTAAAGATGCCGGGCCGCCCTTGCGTCGGCACGCGCCAGGCGCGCCTCGAAGGTCGCGGCCTCGAACTGCAGCCCCTGCGCATACGGCAACAGCTGCGCCGCCTCGACGCAGCGGACGATATCGGCTTCGGCGCTGTCGCGCGTGTCGATCCGTGCGGCCACCTCGGTCACGGCCCGGCGATAGGCGGCCGGATCCGAGAACCCCCGCTCTATCTGCCAGACACGCGCGAAATCCGGCGCCTGCGCAAAGCGCCGCGCGATGCTCAGCGCGGCGCCAAGCGGCGCCTCCGTCGTGACCTCCGCAAAAAGTTTGGCCAGCCGTGGCTCTTCCACCGCGACGGAGCGTCCCGTCAAAAGGAATTCCAGCGCCGCCTGTGCCCCCAGCAAACGCGGCAGGCGTTGCGTGCTGCCGCCGCTCGGCATCATGCCCAGCCCGACTTCGGGCAAGGCGACGCGGCTTCCCGCCCGCGCAACCCGCGCGTGACACGCCAGCGCCAGCTCGAACGCCGCCCCCAGTGCGTTGCCGTCCAGCGCCGCGATCACGGGCTTGGAGTGGGTCTCGATCCGCTGTGTCAGAACGTCGAGCCATGGGGGCGCCAACGGGCCGTCATATTCGGCCAGGTCGACACCGGAGCTGAACGTGCCCCCGGCTCCGGTCAGAACGACCGCCCGCACCTCTGCATCTTCCGCGGCACGGCTGAGCGCGGCGGCCAGCTCCGCGCGCATCTCCGGAGACAGGGCGTTGGCCTCGCCCCGCGCCAGCCGCAGGACGGCGACGCCATCGGCCACCTCGTAATTCACTTCGGACACGGCTCTTTGCGCCCCGTGGCAACTTGAACACTGCCGCCACTAGACAGCGCGGCACCAGCTATATGCAAATGATTTGAGCCACTTGGACGCGGTTCAGACGGGCATATTCTCGAACTGTGCCTCAATCGCCTCATCCAGAAGCGTCTCGTTCAGACGCTGCATGGCGGCGGGCACCGGCTCTCCGGCGTGGCGCATCTGCCCCAGAAGCCCTGCCAGGCGCGGCTGCAGACGGTACCGTTCACCTTCGCTCAGATCCAGGATCTGACGGTGCAATTGCTTGATCTCCTGAGATAACTTTGTCATGGCAACTCCTCCCAGTGGCGGCCTGCCGCGTCCGGTCAATATGACCGCAGGCCTCGCGCCACAACCATAACATGAACCGTCATCTCAATAGAAGCATGCCGACGCAGGAAAAGCTGGTTTTTCCCGGTTCCGGCTCGATCCCGCTCACGTTTTGGGCGCAGGCGCGGCTGGTCGGGCCGAGCATCGGCCCTCGGCCTCACCCTGCAAGGGGGTCAGGGCCGCGCCCGTCCTCGGGCGTGGCGCCTTGCATCCGGCACGGTCGGCGGGCCTGCGACCAGACGCAAATCTTCGCCGCGCAGCGCCGCGGGCCTCATGTCACCGGCGCGCCAAGGCTCGGTCCGCCCGGCATCGGCAGATCATCGTCTTCTCCCTCGACCTCGAACCGCGCAGCGGCGCGGGCCAGTTCTTCCTCGACCAAGGCGTCCAGTGCGCCGTCCTCCTCGCCATGCTCCGCCCGGGCGTCATCAAGTCCCGGCAACTCCGGCAGGTCGCTCTCACCTTCGCCAAGATCCGGCAGGTCGGGCAGGTCATCAAGGTCCGGCAGGCCAGGCAGATCGGGCAGATCCGTCAGGTCCGACAATGCGGGCGCGTCCGGATAATCGGGCAGATCCGTCTGATCCTGCGCTGTCGCGCCCTCTCCACTCGATCGGCCGCCCGCCTCCTGCATGGCAGAGCCGCCGGACCCATCGCTGCGCTCGGCGACTTCATCCCCGGGTTCGGATTTCAGCACCATGCGCACGGCGCGGAACCCGTTGAGCTGCCCCAGCGCCGCCGGCGCCACCTTGTGCCCTTTCGCCCCGATCACCCGTGCGCCGGTCACGGTCTCCGGCGAAAGCTTCAGAAGCGTTCCCGGCGCCCAGCCGCAAATCTCCTTCAACGGCAGGCGCAGCGGGGCCAGGACCGCGTCCAGCATCACCGGCGCGTTCATCGCGTTCTCTTCCAGCTTGCGGGCCAGCGTGGTGCCGTCATTCGTCTCCGCCTCCGGCTCGGGCGGGCGCTCGGGCAGGATCAGTTCCATCACGCCGGTCTTCGCCCCCGGCCCGAAATCCACGTTCAGACGGTAAAGGTCATAATCCGGCGCCCAGAGCGCCAGCGCCAAGGCACGCCCGTTCTCCAGCCGGTCGCCAAAGCGGAAGCGCGCCGCCCGCGGCATCCGATCGCACGCATCCACCTGGTCGGCATACCCTTCCAGGACCGCGTTCATCAAAGGCTGGACGATCGCCGCGTCGGTCGGGGTGAACGGGCGCGGTTTCGCCGCGCCTTGCCGGACCTCCCCCATGAGCTGCACCTCGATCAGCGCCATCACGAACTGCAGGTCCAGCTTGATCGCGCCGGGCGGACCGTCCAGCCCGTCCAGCAGGATCAGCAGGCCGTCCTCGCCGGCGAGGGATTCGATCCCGGTCAGCGCCACGCCTTCATGCTCGACCATCCGCACGACAAGCGACAGCTCGAACTGGGCCGAGGCCGCCTTGGCCAGGGCCAGCCGCAACGCCTTTGACGGCGACATTTCACGCGCATCGAATTCGTCGCGGGCCACCTTGGCCTTGCGATGGATGACAGATGCACTCTCCGCGGGCTCTGCGCTCATGACCAGTCGCGTTCCTTCCTGTGGTGTCGCGCGTATCGCCGTCATACCGCGCCGGTCAGGCCACGCCTGCCGTCCGGCCCCGGTGATCGGCGGCAGCTAAGCGCAAGAAGGTTACGATAGGATTGATATCGGCCCGCAGGCGCCGCGAAAAAATGCGCCGGCCGCCTATTGCGCCGCCTGGGCCGCGGCGCCCTCCGCCATCGGCAGATAGACCCGGAACGCGCCGCCATCCTGTCCGGGCAGGTATTCGATGCCCCCGCCCAGCCGCGCCATGATCTCGCGGCAGATCGCCAGCCCCAGGCCCGCGCCTCCCGCCTTGGTCTCGCTGACCCGCGCGAACTTCTCGAAGATCGTCCCCTGCTGGTCCGTCGGGATGCCGCTGCCATTGTCGATGAAATCCACCACCAGCGTCCCGTTGCGCTCGGCCACGCGGATGTCCAGCCGCGGAGCTTCCGCATCGCAATATTTCCGCGCGTTCGACATGAGGTTGATGAACACCTGCGCCAGCCGGTCCGTATCAGTGTGCAAGCGCACCCGGTCTGCTTCGGCATCGCGGTGCATCACCATGCCCCCGTCGGTCAGGCCCGCCGCCACCGCCGCCCGGTCCAACAGGGGGCCAAGCTCGCCATCCTCGAGGCTCAGGACGATCTGCGCGTTCTCCAGCACGCTCAGGTCCAGCAGGTCGTCCAGCAGCCGCGTCAGCCGGATCGCCTCGTCGTGGATGATCGAGGCATAGCGCCGCTGTTCGGCCTCCGGCATGTCGCCCCCGTCGCGCAGGATTTCCGAAAACGCGCGGATCGACGTCATCGGCGTGCGCAACTCGTGGCTGATCTGGCTCAGGAAAGCGTCCTTCTGCACCGAAATCTGGGTCAGCTTCTCGTTCACCTGCCGCAGTTGCCGCGCGGTCCGGGCCTGTTCCTCGGTCTTCATCTCCAGCTGGCTGGAATATTCCATGATCTGCGCGGTCTCGTCCGCCACCGCCATCAGGTCCTGGACCGACACGCTGGCGCCACCGACGATCTGGCTGATCATCGCATGTGCCGTCGCGGCGCCCACCGAGCCCGCCAATGACCGTTCCAGCCGGCTCAGGAAATCCGGCGTCGGTTCCGGCAGATAGCCGCCGACCCCCTGCTCGCGCGCGGCCTCGGCGAACAGCGCCTGCGCCTCCTTCGCGCCCATGATCCGCTGCGCCATGATCATCAGGTCCTCGCTCTGCGCCAGTCCCCCGGTCCAGCCGCCCGAGGTGGCGGAATGCTCGAACACGTTGACGAACTGGGCGCCCTGAAGCCGCTCTACCGGCTGCGGGAAGCTGACCAGCGACACGACGACGAAAACAACGATGTTCAGCGACAGGCTCCACATGAACGCATGCACCACCGGGTCCATGCCGGCGGCCCAGAACAGCGCCTGCGGCCGCAGCCACGACAACCCCATCAACCCCTCGTCCAGAACCGCTTGCGGCATCACCGCCGACGCGCCGAAGCTGGGCAGGAACAGGCTGTACATCCAGACGGCGAAGCCCACCGACAGCCCGGCCAGCGCCCCGCGCCGGTTGGCCCCGCGCCAGAACAACCCGCCCAGCAGCGCGGGCAGGAACTGCGCCACGCCGACGAACGAGATCAGGCCGATGGCCGCCAGCGCCGTTCCGCCGCCCGACACCCGGAAATAGAGATAGCCCAGGAACAGGATCACGCCGATCGACAACCGCCGCGCGCGGATCGCCACCTGCCGCACGTCGCCCGAAATGACGGCACTTCCGCCGGACATCCACAGCCAGACCGGCATCACCACGTGGTTCGACACCATTGTCGACAGGGCGATCGCGGCCACGATCACCATCGAGGTGGCGCTGCTGAACCCTCCAAGGAAGGACAGCACCGCCAGACCTTCCTGCCCGTTCTCCAACGGCAGCGTCAGCACGAACAGGTCCGGGTTGGCACCGGCCGGGCTCAGGTCCAGCCCCACCGCCGCAATGGGCACCACGAAAAGGCTCATCAGCATGACGTAGGTCGGAAACGCCCAGGACGCCGTGCGCAGATGCCCCTCGTCCTCGTTTTCCACCACCATAACCTGGAACATCCGCGGCAGACACATGAACGCCGCCGCCGAGAGCAGCGTCAGGCCCACCCAGCGGCTTCCCGGGACGTCCCAGCGGGCGATGGCGCTCTGGTCGATCCGCGCCAGGGTCTCGTCAACGCCACCCGCAAGGCCCCAGACCACGAAGATGCCCACCGCCAGCAGCGCGCACAGCTTCACGACTGCCTCCAGCGCGATGGCCATGACCAGGCCGTGATGCCGCTCGTTGGCATCGAGGTTGCGCGTCCCGAACAGGATGGTGAAAACCACCAGCCCCACCGCAACCCACAGCGCCGTCGCCGTCTCGCTGATCTCTCCCGTGTGGGTCGGATCGGCGGCGGCAAAGGCCGCGAAGGATATCGTCACCGACTGAAGCTGCAGCGCGATATAGGGCGTGGTGCCGATCACGGCGAGGACTGTCACGAACACCGCCAGCGCGTTCGACTTGCCGAACCGGCTGGAAATCAGGTCGGCGATCGAGGTGATCCGCTGGCTGCGCCCCACCCGCACCATCTTGCGCAGGGTCCACCACCAGCCCACCATCACCAATGTCGGCCCCAGGTAGATCGTCAGGTATTCCAGCCCCGACCGCGCGGCGAACCCCACCGCCCCGTAAAACGTCCAGGCGGTGCAGTATATGGACAGCGACAGCGTGTAGACGATGGGCGAGCGCAGCCAGGTTCCCCGGCCCCGCGCGGCGGCGCGGTCGGCGGCGAAGGCCACGCAGAACAGCAGCGCCACGTAGAGCAGGCTGACCAGGACAATGACGTTCAGCGCGCCCATTCACCCCTCCCGGGACGGGCGCACCTGATGTTCGGACGCGGTGCCGGCCCCGGGCGCGTCCGGCGCATCCGCCGGGGACAGCCGCCGCGAGACGATCCAGCCCAGGCCGATCAGAAGAACCCAGCACAGGAAGATGTAGAACATCACCGCGACCGTGCGTGCGCCCTCGCCCGACTTCCACAGAAGCGGCAGCACGAACATGCCCGCCCCCAGCACCGGCAAGAGCCGGGCCGCATCCATCATCCGGCGCTGGAAATAGGCCCGCCGCGCCAGGAATATCGGTCCGCCGTCACGGCTCATGACGGCACCAGGGCGCGCACGGCGTCCAGGACCTCGGCATTGGAAAAGGGCTTGGTCATGTAGCGGTCCGCGCCCGCGCGCTTCGCCATTTCCACGTCCTTGGCCTGCCCGCGCGCGGACAGCATCAGAACCGGCAGCCGCTCGAACCGGGCCTCGGCGCGGATCTCGGACAGGATGTCGAAGCCGCTCTTGCCCGGCAGCATCACGTCGAGGATCACCACGTCCGGCTCTCTCGCGCGCACCGCCTCCATCGCGTTCTGGCCGTTGGCATGGGTCTTCACCTCCCAGCCGTCACGCGACAGGATAAAGCTCACGGCCTCGATGATGTTCTGCTCGTCCTCGATCAGAAGCACGGTCTTGCCCATCTAACCGGCCTCCCCTCCGATCAATTTCGTCTCCCCTCCGACGACTATTGCGAAACTCGTGTCGCCTGTCAAAAGGTCATCACTCATAAAGCGTCCCGCAGGACCGACCGCTCGCGGCGCGCCGCGCAGCCCGCGATCGGACAGATCCGGCAGGTCACCCCCACGGGCCGAGCCTGCGCCCGGTCCGTCCCCCGTGGTTCGGGAAGGATCAGCATGTAGGCCCGCATCAACGGCGGGGAGGCAAAGCTGGCAGGCACCGTCTCCTCGGCCACGGCCATCGCGCACACGCGCAGGTCGCCCTGCAACAGCGCCGCCTGCACCGGGCGCCCGGGCTGGCCCAGCACCTCGTAGAGAGGCCAAAGCGCACAGCCCGCCCCGCTGCGCGGCGTGGTGAACCCCATGACCGTCTTGCGCAGGATCAACGCACCCGCCCCGTCCACCACGATCAGCCCCACGGGCCCGACCATGTCCTCGGGCAGCGTGGCCAGGCGGCGGAAGACCTGCGCCAGGCTTTTGCCGGTGGCGTGCGCAATCGCGTCCGGCGCCAGGCCATGCGCGTCCAGCGCCGCCTGCATGTCGTCGCGCGGCAAGGCGCGTGCGTCCTCCAGGTACTGCGTCAGCGCCGCGCGCGACAGGGCCCGCGCGGCGCGGTTCTCGACCTGCCCCAGCATCGACTCGATCCGCGACTCGGCGCCCCATCCCTCGAGCTGCGGAAAGTGAAACCCGTGCCGTTCCAGAAAGGCGTGCATCTCGTCCTGCGGCGAGGTCACTTCCGCCCCGGCCTCGGGCGCGGCCTCCAGGTAGCGCATCAGCGCCTCGGCCCCCTCGGCCAGGCGCGCACCGTCCTCGTTGATGTTGCGGTGAAAGCGCATCTGCCATTCCGGCTCCAGCTCGCGCGTCTCCGCCAGGATCGACGCGGTCGAGCGGATGGATGTCACCGCCGAAATGACCTCGTGCAGCGTGGCCGACAATTCCGGGTCATGCGCCAGCCGTTCGCTCAGCGCCTTGACGGTTCTCTCCAGCGCATCGCGTTTCCGGCCCAGATCGGCCAGCCGCCCGGCCCAGCCCGGAAACCGCCCGACGAATTCCTCGATCCGGTCCAGCTCGGGCGCGTCATGTCCCAGATCGTCGTCGGCCTCCGCGTCGCCCGCCGCCTCCTGCAAGGCCGCCAGGAGTTCGGACTCCACGCCCTCTGTCAGTGTCGCCGGCTCCACGCCCAGCGCCTCGGCGATCTGCAACAGCGTGCGGCCGCCGATTCGACGCCGGTTGTGTTCGATCAGGTTGAGGTAGCTGGGCGATATTCCGGCCGCCTCGGCCAGCTCGGCCTGCTTCAGCCCGGCCACCAGCCGCCGCTGCCTGATGCGTGTTCCAGCCATCCCCGGCTCGGCCATGTCCGATTCCTCTTTAATTCAATCGTCTCCGCGACGGTTGAAAAGTAATTTACAGATTTCTGCGCTGCGTTGAAGATTCTATTTACAAAAAAAACGTTTGCGGAAAGGCCCTTGTTGAACGGTTTTCAGCCGCCTCCAATAATGCTGATAGCACGTTTGTGCGTCCGGCCGGGCCTGAGGAGCCCCGGCCGCGAAAAACTCAAGGGAGGGATTCAATGTCCAAAACTGACCTCACGCGCCGTGGTCTGCTGAAAACCAGCGCCATTGCCGGCGCCGGCGTCGCGCTGCCGACCATCTTCACGGCAAGCTCCGCCGCGGCCTTTACCAACGAACCCACCGGCGACACCGTCAAGCTGGGCTTCAACGTGCCCCAATCCGGCCCCTACGCCGACGAGGGCGCCGACGAACTGCGCGCCTACGAACTGGCTGTCGAGCACCTGAACGGCGGCGGCGACGGCGGCATGATGAGCACCTTCTCGTCCGATGCGCTGCAAGGCAACGGCATCCTGGGCAAGAAAGTCGAATACGTCACCGGCGACACCCAGACCAAGGCCGACGCGGCCCGCGCCTCGGCCAAGTCGATGATCGAGAAAGACGGCGCCGTCATGGTGACCGGCGGGTCGTCCTCGGGCGTGGCCGTGGCCGTCCAGGCACTCTGCCAGGAGGCCGGCATCATCTTCATGGCGGGTCTCACCCACTCCAACGACACCACCGGCAAGGACCGCAAGGCCAACGGTTTCCGCCACTTCTTCAACTCCTACATGTCGGGCGCCGCGCTGGCGCCGGTGCTGGCCGCCAACTATGGCACCGACCGCAAGGCCTATCACCTGACCGCTGACTACAACTGGGGCTACACCACCGAGGAAGCCGTGCGCGCCTCGACCGAGGCCATGGGCTGGGAAACCGTCGCCGCGGTGAAGACGCCGCTGACCCAGACGGACTTTTCGTCCTACATCGCGCCGGTGCTGCAATCGGGCGCCGACGTGCTGGTGCTGAACCACTACGGCGGGAACATGGTGAACTCGCTGACCAACGCGGTTCAGTTCGGCCTGCGTGAAAAGCAGGTGAACGGCAAGAACTTCGAGATCGTCGTTCCGCTCTACAGCCGCCTGATGGCCAAGGGCGCCGGCGCCAACGTGAAGGGCATCTTCGGCTCCACCAACTGGCACTGGTCGCTGCAGGACGAAGGCTCCAAGGCGTTCGTCAAATCCTTCGGCACCAAGTATGGCTTCCCGCCGTCCCAGGCCGCGCATACCTGCTACGTCCAGGCGATGCTCTATGCCGATGCCGTGGAACGCGCCGGGTCGTTCAACCCCTGCGCCGTGGCCGAGGCCCTGGAAGGCTTCGAATTCGACGGCATGGGCAACGGCAAGACGCTCTACCGCGCCGAGGATCACCAGTGCTTCAAGGACGTGCTGGTGGTGCGCGGGAAAGAGAACCCCGAAAGCGAATTCGACCTGCTCGAAATCGTCGAGGTGACCCCGGTCGACCAGGTGACCTATGCCCCCGACCACCCGCAGATGGGCGGCGCAGAGGCATCCCTGGGCGAGTGCAACCCGGGCGCCTGATCGCACGGATGTGACCTGACACACTCCGACGCGGGCGCGCCTGCCGCGCCCGCGTCCACCACCAAGCCGGACCACGCGCCCCGCGCGCGTCCGTGATCATAACCGGCATCTCTGCAAACCCGAGGGGCACTTCGATGGAAGCCATTATCCTGCAAGTTCTCAATGGCCTGGACAAAGGCTCGGCCTATGCGCTGATCGCGCTCGGCCTGACGCTGATCTTCGGCACGTTGGGCGTCGTGAACTTCGCGCATGGCGCGCTGTTCATGATCGGTGCGTTCTGCGCCGTCACGCTGAGCCGCATTCTCACGCTCTCCCGCACCGTCGTCGACGAAACGCAAACCGACTTTCTCGGCAACCCGCTCGAAGTCCAGGTGCCGTATGTCCACGACTGGTTCGGCCAGGCCACGGGCGACGCCATCATCGACTGGGCCGTGCCGCTCTCGATCCTTTTCGCCATCCCGGTGATGATGCTGATCGGCGTGATCATGGAACGTGGCCTGATCAAGCATTTCTACCGCCGCCCCCATGCGGACCAGATCCTGGTGACCTTCGGCCTCGCCATCGTCCTGCAGGAGATCATCAAGTTCTACTACGGCGCCAACCCGATCCCGACGCCCGCCCCGGATGCGTTCCGCGGATCGTTCGATTTCGGCGCCATGCTGGGGCTCGACCCCAACGTGGTGATCTACCCCTACTGGCGGATCATCTACTTCGTGTTCGCCGCCATCATCATCGGCGCCGTCTTCGCCTTCCTGCAATTCACCACCTTCGGGATGGTCGTCCGCGCCGGCATGGCCGACCGCGAGACCGTGCAGCTTCTGGGCATCAACATCGACCGCCGCTTCACCATCATGTTCGGCCTCGCCGCCGCGGTGGCGGGTCTCGCGGGCGTCATGTACACGCCGATCAACTCGCCCAATTACCACATGGGCATGGATTTCCTCGTGCTCAGCTTCGTGGTGGTCGTGGTCGGCGGCATGGGCTCGCTTCCGGGCGCCGTTCTGGCCGGTTTCCTTCTGGGCATCCTCGAAAGCTTCGCCTCGATGCGCGAAGTGCTCGAAGTGCTGCCCGGCATCAACCAGATCATCATCTACCTGGTTGCCATCATCATTCTGCTGACACGTCCGCGTGGCCTGATGGGCCGCAAGGGCGTGATGGAGGACTAAGCCATGCTCGGTCTCAACGCCAAAGACTTCCGCCTGCTGCTGATCGTCATCGCGATCACCCTGCTGGCCCCCTTCATCCTCAACCCGTTCCCCGAGAACTCGGGCCTGGCACAGTTCAACGCGGGTTATCCCGACCTGATGCAGCGCTTCGTGATCTACGGGATCTTCGCCATCGGCTTCAACATCCTCTTCGGCCTCACCGGGTACCTTTCCTTCGGGCACGCGGCCTTTCTCGGGGTGGGCTCCTACGCCGCCATCTGGATGATGAAGCTGGTCACGCTCAACGTGATCCCTGCGATCATCCTCGGCGTGATCGTCGCGGGCCTCTTCGCGCTCGCCGTGGGCTATATCTCGCTGCGCCGCTCGGGCATCTACTTTTCGATCCTGACCCTGGCCTTCGCGCAGATGTCCTATGCGCTGGCCTACTCGGTGCTGACGCCGATCACCGGCGGCGAAACCGGGCTTCAGATCAAGTCCACCGACAGCCCGCTTCTGTCGAGCCTGGCGCCGGGCGAGATCGGCCGCGCCAATCTCTTCGGAATGGACATGCGCGCAGGTTTCGACCTGTCCTTCGGCGACTGGCTCTTTACCATCAACATGGGCTACTACATCGCGGCGGTCTTCATGATCATCGCCTTCTACCTGTCGATCCGGATCTTCCGCTCGCCCTTCGGCACGATGCTGCGGGCGGTGAAATCCAACCAGACCCGGATGTATTACACCGGCCTCAACGCGCGCCCCTACACGCTGGCAGCCTTCGTGATCTCGGGCATGTATGCCGGCCTTGCCGGCGGCCTCCTGGTGGCGATGGACACGCAGGCCGGCCCCGAACGCATGTTCTGGACCGCGAGCGGTGAAGTCGTCCTGATGACCATCCTCGGCGGCGCGGGCACGCTCATCGGCCCCGTCCTCGGCTCGGGCGCGATCAAGTACATGGAAAACATCCTGTCGAAGATCAACAAGGACATCCTGCACGAATGGTTCGCCTTCATGCCCGACGGGCTCGAGGATTTCGTCATCACCATCGTCTACCCCTTCATCGGCAAGGGCTGGCACCTGACGCTCGGCCTCATCTTCATGGCCGTGGTGATCTTCCTGCCCGGCGGCCTGGTCGAGGGCGGACAGCGGATCGGTCGCATGCTCCGAGGCAAGAAAGCCAAGGATGACGGCGACAAGGCCACCCAATCCACACCGGCCGAATAAGGAGCGACGACAATGGGTATTCTTGAAGTCAAGAACGTCAACAAGCGCTTCGGCGGCCTCCAGGCCCTGAGCGACGTGAACCTCTCGGTGGCGGAAAACACCGTCCATGCCATCATCGGTCCCAACGGCGCGGGCAAGTCGACGCTTCTGAACTGCCTCATCGGCAAGCTCATTCCCGACACCGGCTCGGTCATGTTCGACGGGCAGTCCGTGCTGGGGCGCAAGGCCTACCAGATCAACCAGATGGGCATATCCCGCGTGTTCCAGACGCCCGAGATCTTCGGCGACCTCACGGTGCTGGAAAACATGATGATCCCGATCTTCGCGCGCCGCGACGGGGCCTTCCGGATGCACGCGCTGGAAAGCACGATGGACGAAAAGCACATCGTCGAACAGGCCGAGGACATGCTGGAAAGCCTCAATCTCGCGGATGCCCGCCACGATCACGCGGCGGCCATGTCGCGCGGCAACAAGCGGCGCCTGGAAATCGGCATGTGCCTGGCGCAGAACCCGCGCCTGCTGTTGCTGGACGAACCGACCGCCGGCATGGCCCGGGCCGACACCAACAACACGATCGACCTTCTCAAGCAGATCAAGCAAGAGCGCGACATCACCATCTGCATCATCGAACACGACATGCACGTGGTGTTCTCGCTCGCCGAACGCATCACCGTGCTGGCCCAGGGCACGCCCCTGGTCGAGGACACGCCGGACAAGATCAAGGGCCACCCCAAGGTCCGCGAAGCCTATCTCGGCGAAAGCGCCTGACCGCCATTCCACCGACGCCCCGGACCTGATCCGGGAGCCTGCCCCGGACGTGATCCGGGGCCTCGCCCCCACTGCAATAGGTCCCGGATCAGGTCCGGGACGGGAGGACCCGAAAAATGAACGTCAAACCCGACTTTTCCAAGCACCGCAACCACGCCGAAACCGCGCCGGCCTTCCTGTCGGTCTGGGGGATGCAGGCCTATTACGGCGAAAGCTACATCGTCCAGGACATTTCCTTCAACGTCCACGAGGGCGAGATCCTGGCGCTTCTGGGCCGCAACGGCGCGGGCAAGACGACCACGCTGCGCGCCATCGCCCGGATGGACAATCCGCAACTCGCGCATGGCGAAATCTGGCTCGACCATCAGCCGTTGCACACCATGAAATCCGCGCAGGCGGCCACCTGCGGCATCGGCCTCGTCCCCGAGGACCGCTGCATCATTCCCGGCCTCACCGTCGAGGAAAACCTGCAACTGGCGCAGATCACGCCGCCCATCGGCTGGTCCATCGACCGCCTCTACGAGCTTTTCCCCCGCCTGCGCGAACGTCGCCGCCAGGAAGGCGTGACGCTTTCGGGCGGCGAACAACAGATGCTCGCCGTCGCCCGCGCGCTGGCGCGGGACATCAAGGTGCTGCTGCTGGATGAACCCTACGAGGGCCTCGCCCCGGTCATCGTCGACGAGATCGAAAAGACCCTGCGCATCATCAAGGAACAGGGCATCACCACGATCCTCGTCGAACAGAACGCGGTGCGCGCCCTTGAACTCGCCGATCGCTGCATCATCCTCGACACGGGTGGCATCGCCTTCGACGGGACAGCGTCAGAGGTGCTGGAAAACGAAAGTCTACGCGCCGAGTATCTGGCCATCTGACGCCAACCTCCCTAGGCTGCCATCAGGAGGATGCCCGCCCCCGCCGTTTCATGGGCGGCGGCGGGCCTGCAAGACATTCAAGACCACCGAGGGAGGAATCATGTCCGATAAAACCTATGCCCCCAGTGCCGATTTCACGGCGAATGCCCATGTCGACGCGGCCAAGTACGAGGAGATGTACGCGGCCTCGATCAAGGACCCCGAGGCCTTCTGGGGCGAGCAGGGCAAGCGCATCGACTGGATCAAGCCCTATTCCAAGGTCAAGGACGTCGATTACACCTACGGCCAGGTCTCCATCAAGTGGTTCGAGGACGGCACGCTCAACGTTGCCGCCAACTGCATCGACCGGCATTTGAAGGACCGCGCCGACCAGACCGCCATCATCTGGGAACCCGACGATCCCAACGACGACGCCCAGCACATCACCTACCGGCAGCTCCATGCCGAGACCTGCCGCATGGCCAACGTGCTCAAGAATCTCGGCGTCGGAAAGGGCGACCGCGTCGTCCTTTACCTGCCGATGATCCCCGAGGCGGCCTATGCCATGCTCGCCTGCGCCCGCATCGGCGCCATCCACTCCATCGTCTTCGCCGGCTTCTCGCCCGACGCCCTCGGCGCGCGCGTCAACGGCTGCGACGCCAAGCTCGTCATCACCGCCGACACCGCCCCGCGCGGCGGCCGCGTCACCAAGCTCAAGGACAACGTCAACCAGGCGCTCCTGCACGACACCACCGACGTCAAGTGCCTCGTGGTCAAGCGCACCGGCGATCCCATCGCCTGGCGCCGCGACCTCGACTTCTGGCTGCACGAAGAGGCCGAGAAGGTCGAGGACACCTGCGAACCCGCCGAGATGAACGCCGAGGATCCGCTCTTCATCCTCTACACCTCCGGCTCCACCGGCCAGCCAAAGGGCGTGGTGCACACCACCGGCGGTTACCTGGTCTATGCCGCCATGACGCACGAGATCACCTTCGATTACCACGAGGGCGACGTCTACTGGTGCACCGCCGATGTGGGCTGGGTCACGGGCCACAGCTACATCGTCTACGGGCCCTTGGCCAACGGCGCCACCACCCTGATGTTCGAGGGCGTGCCGACCTACCCCGACGCCTCCCGCTTCTGGCAGGTCTGCGAGAAGCACAAGGTCAACCAGTTCTACACCGCCCCCACCGCCATCCGCGCGCTCATGGGCCAGGGCGACGAGTACGTCACCAAGTGCGATCTTTCCGACCTCAAGGTGCTCGGCACCGTGGGCGAGCCGATCAACCCCGAGGCCTGGAGCTGGTATCACAACGTGGTCGGCAAGGGCACCTGCCCCATCGTCGACACCTGGTGGCAGACCGAGACCGGCGGCCACCTGATGACCCCCCTGCCCGGCGCCCACGCCACCAAGCCCGGCGCCGCGATGAAGCCCTTCTTCGGGCTGAAGTTCGAGGTGCTCGATCCTGAATCGGGCAAGACGGTGGAGGGCAACCCCGCCGAGGGCGTGCTCTGCATCGCCGACAGCTGGCCGGGGCAGATGCGCACCGTCTGGGGCGATCACGAGCGCTTCATGAACACCTACTTCCAGCAGTACAAGGGCTATTACTTCACCGGCGACGGCTGCCGCCGGGACGAGGACGGCGACTACTGGATCACCGGCCGGGTCGACGACGTGATCAACGTCTCGGGCCACCGCATGGGCACGGCGGAGGTCGAGAGCGCCCTCGTCGCCCACGCCAAGGTCTCCGAAGCCGCCGTGGTGGGCTATCCCCATGACATCAAGGGCCAGGGCATCTACTGCTACGTCACGCTGATGGCCGGCGAGGAACCCTCCGACACGCTGCGCAAGGAACTGCAGGACTGGGTCCGCCAGGAAATCGGCCCCATCGCCAAGCCCGACCTGATCCAATGGGCCCCGGGCCTGCCCAAAACCCGCTCCGGCAAGATCATGCGCCGCATCCTGCGCAAGATCGCAGAGGACGACTACGGCGCATTGGGCGACACCTCCACCCTCGCAGACCCCGACGTCGTCGACGACCTCATCGACAACAGGATGAACAAGAGCTGACCTCGTGGGGTGGGCATTCTGCCCACCTCACCACGACAAGGACGGGCCGGGGCCACGGGCGCCGGCCCAATTCGTTCCGCTCCCCTCTTTGTGTCAGCGCACCGCCTTCCGCGTGGCCAGCAGAACCCCCGTTCCCGCCAGCGCCATGCCGCCCCAGGCCTCGGGCGGCATCACCTCGCCCAGCATGACCCAGGCGATCACCGCGGCCAGCGGCGGCACCAGGAAGAAAAGCGCCGACACCTTGGCCACGTCGCCCCCCCGGATCATCGCCAGAAGCAGCCCCACCGCCACCAGCGAATTACCCACCACCAGGTAAAAGAGCACGCCCACGAACGGCCAGCTCCAGTCGATCGACAGATTCTCCTGCAACGCCAGCAACGGCAATATCCCCACCATCCCGGCAGCATAGCCCACGAGGTTCGAAGTGACCGGGTGGTGCTGCAACCCGAACCGCTTTTCCCACAGCGATGCGGCCACGATCCCCGCCAGCCCGATGATCGCAAAGACAAAGCCCGCCGCGCTCGGCGGCTCCAGCGTCGAGCGCGCGCCGATCACCACCGCCGCCCCGGTCAATCCCAGGATCAGCTCGCACCACTGTTTCCAGCCGACGCGCTCGCCCGTCCAGCGCGGCGCGATCAGCCCCACAGCGATCGGCTGCAACGTCATCAACAGCGCCACCGTGCCCGCCGCCACACCCGCCTCCAGCGCGTAATACGTCATTCCGAAATAGACCGACTGGATCAACACCCCGACGATGGCCAGGTGCCCCCATTCGGCGCGCGTTTTCGGCAAGGGCGGGCGCAGCACCAGCCAGAGCACCGCCATCACCGCCACCACCAGCGCGAACCGCATCGCCAGGATCACCATCGGCGCGGCATAGCCCAGCCCCGCCTTCGCCACCGCGTAGCCCCCCGACCACAAGACGAGGAAGATGACCGGCGCGAGCCGCAGCCAGATCGGGCGGTCGGATGACATGAGGGAACGGGTCCTTCGGGTTGATCCACCGTCCGTTATGAGCCGTGAGCGCCCTGAGCAACAGCCCTTTTCTGCCCGCACGCGACCGCCCGAACCGCCGGGTCGACCCGCCCGGCCGGCAGGTTGACGAGAGCCGGTCGCAATCAGGCAAGACAGCACGCACTGGCGAAGGGGCGTCTTCACAGCCATCCGATCCGAAAGCTGCTGCCCGCCCGGTATCAGCGCCGATGCATGGCCGCGCGTCGTCGGCTCAGGGCTTTGGACCAACGGCAAGTGACTCAGGGCGACGTGACGTCACGAAAACCCCGCGCTGAGGGGCGAAAGCGTTTTTCCGCCGACCGCGGTCCCACTTACGCAAATTCACGCGGATGAAAATGATGTGACCTGACATGGAACCCTAAGGCCCTAAGCTCGTTAAGGGTACAGCAAAAAGGAAGAGGACCCATGAAAAAACAGATTACAGCCCTCGCGACCGCGGCCGCCCTGACAGTGACGGCCTGCGACAACTTGACCAATGAAGAGCAAGGCGCTCTGATCGGTGCCGGTGCCGGCGCCATCGCGGCACAGGCATTCGACGCCAACGCCGGCTGGACCGTGGTTACCGCCGCAGCAGGTGCCGCCGCCGGCGCGCTCATTGCCCGCAACCAGCGCACCAACCAATGCGCCTATGCGGACGGTCGTGGTGGCTACGTGACGCGCCCCTGCTAAGCGCCAGAAAATTCTGCGAATTTTCTCGCCCCACATTCTTCGGACGAAGAATGTGGGGTTTCTCGTTTCAGCCCCGGCCGCGATAGGGCGGCACGCCCTGATCCGGCACCCAGACCCCCTGCGGCATCTCGCCGGTCTGCCAGAAGACGTCGATCGGAATCCCCCCGCGCGGATACCAGTACCCTCCGATCCGCAGCCATTGCGGCTCCAGGAACGCCACCAGCCGCCGCGCGATCGAGATCGTGCAATCCTCGTGGAACGCGCCATGATTGCGAAAGCTCGTCAGGTACAGCTTCAGCGACTTGCTTTCCACCAGCCACCGCCCCGGCACGTAATCGATGACCAAGTGCGCGAAATCCGGCTGGCCGGTCATCGGGCAGAGCGAGGTGAACTCCGGCGCGGTGAACCGCACGTTATAGGCCACGTCGGCCTGCGGGTTCTCGACCCGCTCCAGCTCGGCCTCCTCGGGGCTTTGCGGCACTTTCGTATCACCGCCCAACTGTTTGAGATTGCTGTAGATATCTTCCGCCATTCCGTCCTCCGTCAGACCCCGCGCATGTTGCCCCACAGGGTCACGTGCAACTGCGGCAGCACCCGTGCGTCATACCACTTTTCTTCCGTCACCCGATCCACCAGCCAGCGCATCCGCGCCTCCAGCCCCTCGCGGTCAACCGTCGCCGTGTCGTCATCGGGCGGCGGGGGCGTATGGTTGCCCGGCTGCAGGTAGACCGGCAATTGCGGAAACATCGCCGCCGCCTCGCGCGCATAGACGAAATCCGCCTCGTCGAACACGACCAGCTTCAGCACCGTCTGCGTGCCTTGCCCCGCCTCGACGCATTCCGCCACCAGCCCCCAGTCCGTCACCATCCCGCTCGACGGCGGCTTGGGCGACAGCACCAGCATGTCCAGCGCCTCGAACCAGCCGCGCACGACCGACCCTTGCGTTTCCATGGCAAAATAGCACCCCTGTTCCTGCCCCAGACGGATCAGCTCCGCCATCGGCTGGATCGCCGGATTGCCGCCCGACAGCGTGATCAGGATCGGCGTGCCCCCCGACAGGCGCGCCACCTCCTCCATGATCGCCTCGGGCGTCATCGGCTTCCACGTGTCGCGATGGTCGTTGTCCACCGCGTGCATGCTGTCGCACCACGAGCACCGGAAATCACAGCCCCCCGTGCGCACGAACACCGTCGGCTGCCCGATCAGCGCGCCCTCGCCCTGGATCGTCGGCCCGAAAATCTCGGACACGCGAATGAGGCGCTTGTCGCTCACGGCCGATACTCCGCCCATGTCTTCGGGGTCTCGCTGACCTTCGCAGCAGTGACTTCCGGCCAGCGCGCATGGCACCAGTCGTGAAAATGTTTCGCGAGCCGCTCGGCGGTCACGCAATCGTCTCCCAGCACGTCGTTCAGGTGCCGGTGATCCAGCGTCTCGTCGACATACCGCTTGAACGCGCACAGATCGTGGTAGTCCCGCACGAACCCGTGCGCGTTCAACGCCTCGGCCCGCAACTCGATCACGACCACATAATTGTGCCCATGCAGCCGCGCGCATTGATGGTCCTCGGGCAGCCCGTGCAACTGGTGGCTGGCCGAAAAGTGGAACTCCTTGGTGATCGTGTACATCACGCCACCCCCGTCGCCGCTTTCCAGAACTGCGCATCGGCATAGGCGGTCGGGTCCGCGACCCCGGCCAGGTGAAACGCCTCGCGCCGCTCCACGCAGGTGCCGCAGCGCCCGCAATGCACGTCCCCACCCTTGTAGCACGACCATGTCTCGGCAAAGGGCGTTCCCCACTTCGCGCCCTCGGTCACGATATCGGCCTTCGACCCGGTCAGGAACGGCGTATACAGCTGCACCTCGGCCACGCCCTCCAGCGCCTCGTCCTGCATCGCCTGGAACGCCTCGACAAAGCCGGGCCGGCAATCGGGGTATATGAAATGATCCCCGCCGTGGACAGCGGCCGCCACCGCCTCGGCCTTCTCGGCGGCGGCCATGCCGAACGCGATGGCCAGCATGATCGCGTTGCGGTTGGGCACGATGGTGATCTTCATCGTCTCTTCCGCGTAATGCCCGTCCGGCACCTCGACATCATCGGTCAGCGCCGAGCCACCCAGCGCCGCGCCCACGCCCGAGATGTCCACAACCTTGTGCGGCACGCCCAGACGGCGCGCACAGGCCGCGGCAAATTCCACTTCCTTCACATGCCTCTGGCCGTAGTCGAAGGACAAAAGCCCTCGCAGCGTGCCCTCGCCCGCCACCTTGTGGGCCAGCGACACGGAATCAAGCCCGCCAGAGCAGATCACGATCGTATCCATAGATTTGGTCCTTGTTTTTTAACGCGGGTAGGCTGCGACCGCAGGGCGCTCACCTAGCGGGTTCGGCATCTTCTTGCAAGACCCGCGCCGCCACGTTGCGCGCCGACCACCACCAGAACCGCCACATCAGGAACACGCCCGCCAGCGCCAGCCCCACCGCCAGCCCCAGCCAGATGCCCACGCCGCCCCAGCCCAGCCAGAACCCCATGGCGTAACTGACCGGCACGCCGACGACCCAATAGCTGACCGCGGCGATCCACATCGGCACCCGCGTGTCCTGCACGCCTCGCAAAAGGCCCAATGCCATCACCTGCGCGGCGTCCACCAGCTGAAACAGCGCCGCCGCCGCCAACAGGCCCACGCCCACGGCGATCACCGCCGCCCGGTCGGGCTCATCGGGGTTCAGGAACGCCGCGATCATCGGCTCGGGCACCGCCAGGAACAGCACCACCGTGACCAGGGCAAAGAGGCCCGACAATGCCAGAACCACCTTCGCGCCGTCCCGCAATCCCGGCCCGTCCCCGCGCCCGAACGCGTTGCCCGCCCGGATCGTGGCTGCATTGCTCAACCCCACATGCACCATGAAGGTCAGCGAACTCACCTGCAGCGCGATCCCGTGCGCGGCCAGCGCGATCGTGCCCAGCCAGCCCATCATCACCGTCGAGGCCGCGAACAGCCCCACCTCGGCCAGGCTGGTGATCCCGATCGGCCAGCCCAGGCGGAAGACCTGCTCGAACGCCTCCCGATCCGGTCGCCAGACCCGGGAAAACAGGGCGTGTTCCGGCGTCACCTTCGCGGCATAGACCGCCAGCGCCACGAAACTGGCACTGGTCACCACCAGCGAGGCCACCGCGGCCCCGCGCACCCCCAGCTCCGGCGCGCCCCAATTGCCGAAGATGAGCGCGTAGTTCACCACCACGTTCAGCCCCACGGCCCCCACCGTGACCCACAGCACGACCTGCGTGCGTTCCAGCGCCGCCAGGTGCGATTTCAACACCATCACCAGCAGGGCCGGAAACAGCGCGAACCCCACGATCTCGGCATACTCTCCAGCCAGTGCGGCGGTTCCCGCCTCCTGCCCCGTCGCCACGAAAAGCGGCCCCGACCACAGCATCGCCGGCAACGCGCAGGCGGCAAACAGCACCGAGGCCCAGCCTCCCATCCGCGTCACCCGCCGCACCTGCGTCTCGTCCCCGGCACCTTGCGCCGCCGCCACCAGCGGCATCACCGCCCAGGCAAAGCCGGAACCGAAAATGAACAGCACGAAAAACAGAGTCCCGCCCAGCACCTCTGCCGCCAGCGCCTCGACCGAGTACCAGCCCAGCATCAGCGCGTCGGTCAGCGTGATCGCCATCTGCGCCAGGTGGCTGCCCACCAGCGGCAGCCCCAGCTTCAGCGCGGCGCGCCCGTGCTCGCGATATGTCATCCCCCCGCTCATGGCACAGCCATTAGAGGCTTTCCCGCCCCGGCAAAACCCCTTTCGACCGGCCCGCCACGTTCCGCGCACCGCCCCGCTTTTTCTTGCCGAAAATACTCATGGCGCAACGGCGGCCTACAGCACCGCCGCCACCAGTTGCAGCGACACTACGGCGATCAGCGCCCCGGCGGCCATTTCGATCACCGGCAGGGCCTTGGCCCCCGCCCCGCCCGTCGCCAGCCGCGCCAGAACGCCTGTCCGAAGGCTGACTGCGGCCACCGCCACCACCATGGTCACGCTCGCCGTGCCCAGCCCCATGATGAAGGCGCCGGCGATGCCCGCCAGATCGATCCCGAAGCGCCATGTCAGGATCAGCAGGAACAGCGCCCCGGTACAGGGCCGGATCGCCACCGCGCCCACCAGCGCGGCCGCCTCCCGCCAGCCATGCACATTGGCCGCTTCCTCCACGCTCGGCCCGTGCCGATGCCCGCAGGTCGAGCAGACACCGTCACCGTGATCATGTGTGTGGTCATGAGCTTGTGAATGCCCCCGGCCGTGCCCCCGCGCCCGCCACAGCTTCATCGCCCCGCGCAGAACCAGCCACAACCCCACCAGCGCGGTCGCGCCATAGCTCACCGCCGCCAGCGTCCGGTCCGCCAGCCCCGTCACCGCCTCGCGCCCCAGCCCCAGCGCGTAAAGCCCCGCATAGACCAGCAGCACCGCCGCCGCCGCCTGCGCCAGGCTCGATGCCAGCGCCAGGCCCACCAGCCGCTTGACCGGCACCGCCCGCCCCACGCCATAGCCGCCGATCAGCAGCTTGCCATGCCCCGGCCCCGCCGCGTGAAAGAACCCGTAGGCGAAACAGATGCCCCAAAGACCCACCAGCGCCCCGGCCTCTCCGGCCCGCAGCTTTTGCAGGTAACCCGCCATCGCCTGCTGCACCTCGCGCTGCCCGTCCAGCGCCCAGGCCTGCAACGCGGACGCACCGCCAAAGCCCCACAGCCAGACCGCCAGCGCCATCACGCCAAGGCCAAGCGCCGTCACGACCCCGCGCATGTCACCTCGGCGGCAAAGGCATAGTGGACGCCGACCTTGGCCTCCTCGAAGAACATCTCGTCGTCGCTGTTGCCCATCTCGTCCACCCGCGCATCGGCGGCGTCGGTATCCGGCGGCACGATCCGCGCCGTGCAACCCTCGGGCAAGCCTTCCACCCCCACAAGGCTCAACGACGCATAGTAATAGGGGTCATACGGCTCCAGCCGCAGCATCTCGCCCGGATCGAGCTCCAGCGCCTCCACGGGTCGCCGATGCCGCGTCACCAGCGCGCCGTCCCGCATCCCGACCGACAGCGCCTCGGCCGGTCCAAGCTCCAGCGCGCCCTCCGCGTCATGGGCAAATAGCGCCCCGTCGAACCCCTCGGGCCAGTCCTCGAGGTCGAACCCCAGCAAAAGGGCTTTTTCCTCTTCCGTCAGAACAAGATCGGCATCCGGATCCAGCCCCCGGTCGCTCAGCACCAGCATGGTGAACAGCGGATCGTAGACCCAGGTCACCTCGATCGCGTCGACGCGCCCCTCGGCATCGGTCTCGAGTGTCAGCGTCACGTTGACGAAGACATGCGGATGCGCCCGCGCCATCGGCGCGGCGACCAGGCAGCAGATCAGGATCAGGCCACGCCACATGATCCAAAGCTCTAGGTCCTTGCCACCCCCGCCGCAAGGGCGGCGTCGCACGCCACCTGCCGCCACCGGAAAATGCGCATTTTCCGGCCCATTTCCTGCGCAGGAAATGGCCCCGGCCGCCCCCGTCGCGCGCCTCTCGCGGGATAGCAGAGACAAACCGACAGGGCTTGCCGCCCGTCCGCCTCCTACCTCTCAGTCCCGCGCGGGCAGCAACGCCGCATCGAACTGCCCCGCGGACGCGGCAAAACTCTGAACCCACAGCGCCGCCTCCGCATCGCCCGTCGCCAGGTCCAGAACCCCGTCCGACGCCGCCACCGCGTTCAACCAGGCGATCAACCCCTCGCGCTCCGCCGCGCCGCAATAGCGCAGCGCGAACCAGTCCGGGGCAAGCTTTCCATGTTTCCGCCTCGGCCGCCGCATCACGGCGGCCCCAAGCGCCAACAGGCCGGGCTTGCCCAGCTCCGGGTGATCGAAGATCGCGTCCAACGCCCCGGTCAGCACCTCCAGCGCCCAGCCGCCGCACAGCAACGTCTCCAGCAGCGCCGAGGGGGTGCAAACCGCCCCCTCCTCTGTGGTGTCGGCCCATGCGAAATGCCACATCATCGCCCGCGCCCACGCGTCCAGAACCGCGCGCTCGTCCAAGGTGAACAGCCCCGGGTTCGCCCGCACCGCATCCCCGAACCGCAAGAGTTCCGTGCCCACGCCGATGTCATCGACCAACCCGTCCTCGGCCATGATCTCCAGGTAGCGCGGCAGGAACAGCCTGAAGTCGCCCATATCCGCCGGCACCCCATGCGCCGAGTGGGAATAATCGCGGATCTGCGCCACGCTCAGCCGGTCATTCCGCGTAGCGATGATCGCCTTGCGCGCCGCCTCGGTCATGCAGACAGGGCACAGGCACACCTCGAGCTGCGCACTCACATGCCCGCGCCCGAACGCGTCATAGGCGGCCTCGACCGCCCGCAACAGTTCTGCCTTGTAGGGTCCGTCCGTCACCGGCCCGCTCTCCGGCGCAGCCGGTGCAACCGCCTCAGTGGGTCCAGGCGCCCCGGCGATTGGTGGCGAAATTCTCGCCATAGCCGCCCTTGCGGATGTTGGGCTTGCGCTTGTGCGGCTCGGCCACGACCACGTCGATGCCGTGCTCCTTGGCGTATTCCAGCGCCGCCTCCTTGCTGGCAAAGCGCAGCTTGACCTGCGCCTGCGTGTCCGACGAACTGGTCCAGCCCATCAGCGGATCGACGTCGCGCCCGGACTCGTTCACATGCTCCAGCACCCAGGAATTGCTGTTGCCCTGCCCCGATTGAGTGGCAGTCCGCGCGGGCTGGTAGATACGTGCTGGCATGGCGTCTCTCCATTCTGGTCTTGTCTCCCCGATTACCCCAAGCGCCCCTCATGTCACAAGAGGCCATTTGCGCACGCCCCCCGGCTTTTTCTTGCTGAAAATACTCGAATCCCGACGCTTGCCCCTGACAAAACCCGTCATCATTGCGGGCACCGCACCCGGCCCGCCTTGAACTCGGGCGCGCAGGCAACAACTCTAGGGCAAGTCTCGAGGATTCGCCCCATGCCCTACGCCCATTCCGACAAGTCCACCGCCCTCATGCACGCCCCCGCCCCCGACGTGAAGGCGCGCGAGAAGCTCGAGGGCGGCAAACGGTTCGAGATGGTAACCGAGTTCTCGCCCGCCGGCGACCAGCCCAAGGCGATTGCCGAGCTGTCGGCGGGCGTCGACGACGGCGAACGCGACCAGGTCCTTCTGGGCGCCACCGGCACCGGCAAGACCTACACCATGGCATCGGTGATCGAGGAAACCCAGCGCCCCGCCATCATCCTCGCCCCCAACAAGACCCTCGCGGCCCAGCTCTACGGCGAGTTCAAGAACTTCTTCCCCAACAACGCGGTCGAGTATTTCGTCAGCTATTACGACTACTACCAGCCCGAGGCCTACGTGCCGCGCTCGGACACCTATATCGAGAAGGAATCCCAGATCAACGAACAGATCGACCGGATGCGCCACTCCGCCACCCGCGCGCTTCTGGAACGCGACGACGTGATCATCGTGGCCTCGGTCTCCTGCATCTACGGCATCGGCAGCGTCGAGACCTACGGCGCCATGACGCAGGACCTCAAGGTCGGCTCCGACTACGACCAGCGCGCCGTCATGGCCGATCTGGTGGCCCAGCAATACCGCCGCAACGACCAGGCCTTCCAGCGCGGCTCCTTCCGGGTGCGCGGGGATTCACTCGAAATCTTCCCCGCCCACCTGGAAGACCGCGCATGGAAGTTGAGCTTCTTCGGTGAAGAACTTGAATCCATTACCGAATTCGACCCCCTGACGGGCGAGAAAACCGGCAGTTTCGACCAGATCCGCGTCTACGCCAACTCGCACTACGTGACGCCGAAACCGACGATGCAGCAGGCCATCATCGGCATCAAGAAAGAACTGCGCACCCGCCTCGACCAGCTTGTCGGCGAGGGCAAACTGCTCGAGGCCCAGCGGCTGGAGCAACGCACCAATTTCGACCTCGAAATGCTGGAAGCGACCGGCGTCTGCAACGGCATCGAGAACTATTCACGCTATCTCACGGGCCGCGCCCCGGGCGAGCCGCCCCCCACGCTCTTCGAGTTCATCCCCGACCATGCCATTGTTTTCGCGGATGAATCCCACGTCTCCGTCCCCCAGATCGGCGGCATGTACAAGGGCGACTACCGGCGCAAGTTCACGCTGGCCGAACACGGCTTCCGCCTGCCCAGCTGCATGGACAACCGCCCCCTCAAGTTCGAGGAATGGGACGCCATGCGCCCGCAATCGGTATTTGTCTCCGCTACCCCGGCGAAGTGGGAGATCGAGCAGACCGGCGGCGTCTTCACCGAACAGGTCATCCGCCCCACCGGCCTGCTGGATCCGCAGGTCGAAATCCGCCCGGTCGAGATGCAGGTCGACGACCTGCTGGACGAGGTGCGCAAGGTCTCGCAGGCCGGCTACCGCACGCTGGTGACCACGCTGACCAAGCGCATGGCCGAGGACCTGACCGAGTACCTGCACGAACAGGGCATCCGCGTGCGCTACATGCACTCCGATATCGATACCATTGAAAGGATTGAGATTCTTCGTGACCTGCGCCTCGGCGCCTTCGACGTCCTGATCGGCATCAACCTCTTGCGCGAGGGGCTCGACATCCCCGAATGCGGCCTCGTCGCCATTCTCGATGCGGACAAGGAAGGCTTCCTGCGCTCCGAGACCTCGCTGATCCAGACCATCGGCCGCGCCGCGCGCAACGCCGAGGGCCGCGTGATCATGTATGCCGACCGCATGACCGGCAGCATGGAACGCGCCATCGGCGAGACCAACCGCCGCCGCGAAAAGCAGATCGCCTATAATGAAGAACACGGCATAACCCCTGAAACAATCAGGAAAAATGTCGAGGATATTCTCGCCGGTCTCTACCAGGGGGACGTCGACATGAACCGCGTCACGGCCAAGGTCGACAAGCCCCTCGTCGGCGCCAACCTCCAGGCCCATCTCGACGGGTTGCGCACCGAGATGCGCAAGGCCGCCGAGAACCTCGAATTCGAAGAAGCCGCCCGCCTGCGCGACGAGGTCAAGCGCCTCGAGGCCGTCGACCTCGCCGTCCACGACGACCCCCTGGCCCGTCAATCGGCGGTCGAGGCGGCGTCGGACGCCGCCACGAAGTCACAGGGCCGGTCGACGGCTGGCCGACCTGGGCAGCGGGGTGGGAATGTGAAGCGGAAGAAGCGGAGTTAACCGAATGCTAACTCACCATGCGCCACATTACACTTCATGCAGAACCCAAGCTCGCCCTTGTCGCCCGAAATATGGCTCAATGACCTTTTCTCCTCGAAAGCCGTGCAGCAAGGAGGCGTCATCCGGCGCAAAGCACGCGATATCGAACGGTTTGCCGGGATGGAACGCTTTCTTCAGGAAATTGACCGGCGCGGCTACCAGGCGGCAAAGAACGCTGGCCAGATCATAATCTTCTGCAATCGTGCGCCCGTCACGTGGATAACCACGAGCCAATCGCTTTCTTGAAAAGAAAGCGGATCGAAATCTTTTCAAGATTTCGTTCACCGCCCTCAAAACACCCCCGCCACCTCGTACATCACCGGCTCGAACCGCGAGCACAGGGCCGCGAACTCCCGGTTCCGCCGCCGCATCTCCCCACTCCGCAGCATCGCCTGGAAATCCTCTCGGCTGTCCCATTGCGAGTAATTGGCGATCCGCGTCTGGGCGTCGTTCACATGCAGCCCCGCGGCGATGAACCCTGCCTGTTTCGAGATGAACTCCGCATAGGCCGCCTCCAGCGCCTCCAGCAAATCCGCACAGGTTCCGGGCGAGCATTCGAACGTGGTCACGACGGTCTGGCACGTGGCCCCGGCCTCGATCTTCAACATGGGCGATTCCTCCTGACCCAATCCTAGCACAGCCCCGCCTCAAAACGAGATCGTATCCACCGGCCGCACCCGCACGCCCTCGATCACCTGCTCCTGCCCCGGCACAGGCGGGCCCTCGGCTTTGCCCCGCGACGGCGCTCGCCACGGTTTCCTGGCCGCGCACCGGATCACGACGGCACGTTTCCGCCGATTTTTGACCTGCGCGGGAACCGGCCATGCCGAAACGCGGTTATGTCGCCGAACGCCTGGAGGGGTGCGCCACGGGGCCACCCGACGTTCGCAAAGAAGGAGTTGAATGATGAAATCGTTTCTCAGAACCACCGCGCTGGCAGCCGTGCTGTCCCTGCCGCTCGCCGCGACCGCCGCAGAAACCGCCGTGTCCGACATTTCCGTCGAGGCGGACCTGAGCTCCATCCAGAACGCCACCGCCGCCAGTGTCTGGGCCAACCTGCCCGCCGACCTGCAAAACACCCTCGCCGTCCGACTGGCCAACCAGATCGCCCCCGAGGGCGAGGACGGTGCCGATGTCATGATCGACATCACCTCGGTCGAACTGGCCTCGTCCTTCGAGAACGCGGCCAATCTCGCCGATTCGCGGATCACCGGCGACGTCATCATCGAACGGGCCGGCTCCGAGTATGACGAGGCCTACACGCTGACCGTCAGCGCCGAGCAGGCCGCCGTCCTGCTGCCGGCGGGCGCGGATATCATGCTGCTCACCCCCGGCAGCATGGAATTCTACACCGCGATGGTTGACGCGTTCGCCGGCAACATCGTCGAGAAGTTGCAGTAAGTCACTGAACGCAGGATGCGCCGCCCGCCCCGCGATGGCTCCGGGGCGGGCGGTGTCGCTTCAGACCCGCAGCGCCCGGTCCGACAGCTTTCGGAAATAAGGCGCATGATGGTGCAGGTAGTCCCGCAGATGCGGCGCGGTCTCGACCAGCGCCTCGAATTCCATTTCCTTGCGCAGCATCTCTTCGGGGTCCGCCGTGCGGATGCCCGATGACGTGCTGGCCTCTTCGTGCCAGGCGCTGACATGCTCCCAGTCCTCGGGCGGCGCCTGCCAGTTGAACGCGGCCTCGGAATAGTCCAGCCCGATCCGGGCCCAGAGCGCGCGCATGATGCCCTTGGGGTCGGCCCGCACCGCCTCGGCCTCGATCACCACCGGCGACAGGCCCGCGTCCTCCGCCGCCTGGTAAAGCTGCCATTGCGCCTCGATACCGACTTCCTCGCGCGTGAAATCCGGGTCCAGCTTGTGATAGCTCAGAAGCGACGCCACCGGGGGACGCACCAGGAACACATGCGTGATCCGGCGCAGCATGTCGCGGTCGTCCAGCATCCGCGGCACGACGTAGAACGCCATGTCCTTGAAAAAGACCGGCCCGCTCTCGGCCCGTTCCCGCAGCATGTCGCAGATGCCCTCATAGGTGGTCGGATGCCCGGGCACCGGCTCGAAGCCGGGAAAGTCACGCCCCTGGCCCACGTAATAGTCGTACATGAACGGCTCGTGCAGCACGTCCAGATCGCCGCGTTCGCGCATGATCCGTTCCGTCGCCGTGGACATCGAGCGGGGATGCGCCCAAAGCGCGATGATCTTGTGCATACGAAAGCCCTCCTGCCCGGACCCTACAAAGAGCGCGCGGCAGGTGCTAGGCCTTTGTCGCGCCGGGATTTCCCGTCAGAGCGCCCCCTCGTCGGTCAGCGACATGGGCCGCGTGGTCGAGCCATCGCGATAGGCGATGCATTGCCACGGCGCCTGCCCCGGCCCAACGCCCACGATCACCTCGGTACCGGCCTCGGAAAACGTCGAACTCAGCAGCACCACGTCGGCGTTGCCCGTCTCTTCCGTCACCGCGTTCAGGCAGGCCTGCGCGGCGGCATCCGGCATGTCCGTGGTCTGCGCAGCCGCGCCGCTCGTCGCCCCGGTCGTGCCTGCTGCGGGATCGTCGCTGCCCTCCACCAGGTAGTCGCCCGCGGCCCATCCCTCGACCCCCGGATCGGCCAGCGTCGCCACCCGGCACCAGCGCCGCGCCTCTTCCATCCGGCACCCCAGGTTGCGAAGGTTCTGCCCGTTGTTCAGCGTCGACACCACGGCTGCACCGCCCGAAGGCTCGGCACGCAGGTTCAGCACGCCACCGCCCGAGGTCGCCACGCGGTAGAAATCCGGCCCGCCCTGCAGCCCGTCGGCATAGTCGTTGCGAACCACGTCCTCCGTCGCGCCTTCGATGCTGATGGAAAGCTTGTACTCCGACACTTCCTCGCGCCGTGCGGCACTGCGCATCATGTAGACCGAGATCGTGTAGGTCCCCGACGCAGGCAGCACCCCGTCGAACTGGTTCAGGTCGGGCACCATCGCGCCCATCGTCCCGGCATTGGCAATCGCCTCGTCACCCGGCCCCTTGCCGGGGGCATAGACGTTGAAATACGTGGCCAGGTTCGATGGCTCCAGCCGCACCTGCATCCGCTGTCCGGCCTCTGCGCCCAGGGTGTAAAGCACGCTTTCATACCCGGTGATCCTGTCGGTGATCGTCGTGCCGGACGTGCCTGCGGCGAAGCGCACCGTTTGGGTCCGCGCCTCGTCCTGCGCCACCAGGGCGGCGGGCGCCCCACAGGCCATGGCAATGGCCAGGAAAAAAGATCTCGCGTTCATCATGGGTCTTCCTTGTGTTTTGGGTACACAGTCGAAGGCCCTGAAAACATATGAAATATCACCTTGCCTTGACAGAATGGGCCCGCACGGCAGATCACGTGCGAGCCCAGCCTATCACAATCCGACGCACGACACCCAAAAGATGTGCCGCACGGGCGCCCTGCACCGTCAGAAGTCGAACAGGTCTTCCAGGAACCCGCCGCGCTTCTTGCGCTTCTCGGGGCGACTGTCGGCCTGCCACACGCGGGCATCCGGCGCCTCGGGGGTGGTCCGCTCGATGATCTTGTCCAGCTCACCCCGGTCCAGCCACACCCCGCGGCATTGCGGGCAATAGTCGATCTCGACACCGGCGCGATCGGTGATCACCAGCGTTTCTCCGTCAACCGGGCATTTCATCGGGCAGTCCTCCTGTAACCAATCTGATGGCCTTCCAGATGGGCATCCCACGCCGGTTTCTCAAGCCTCGGCCCTGGACGTGGCACCGCGCAGGCGGCATGCCGCACACCACGTGACACGATGGCCCAAGGCCGTCCCCGGCCGCCGTGACATCGATCACCCCCGCCGCAGCACCCGCCCGTCCGTCACCAACAGCCCCAGCGCGATCAGGCCGAAGCCGCCCCAGGCCGCAGGCCCCAGCCGCTCGCCCAGGAAGGCCGCGCCAAGCCCCGCCGCAAAGGGCGGGATCATCAGCGTCACCAGCATCAGGTTCGCCGCCCCCGCCCGCCGCAGGATGGCAAAGTACAGCAGGTAGGCCAGCGCCGTCGACAATGCCGCAACCGACAAGAGCGCCGCCCAGACATGACCCGACAGGTCAAGGCGCGGCACCCCGTCGCTCCATAGCGCCACTGGCAGCATCAGCAGGCTCGATCCCATCAGCATCCCCAGCGCATTCACCTGCGGCGGCTGACCCGCCAGCGCCCGCTTGGCCCAGACGCTCGCCAACGCATAGCTCAGCGCCCCTCCAAGCACCGCCAACTGCGCAAGGTTGCGCAAATCCACCCCGCGCAGCAGGTCCGGCCCCATGATCGCCGCCACGCCCGCCAGCCCCAGCAACGCCCCCACGATCTTGCGCGGCAACAGCGGCTCGTCGCGCAACAGCAGTCCCGCGACCACCGCGCCGAAGACCGCCGTCGTGCCGTTCAGGATCGACGCCAGGCCGCTTTGCAGCTCCACCTGCGCCCAGAAGATCAGCGAGAACGGGATCGCGTTGTTCAGCGCCCCCATCACCAGGTACGCGGCCCACACCCCCGGCGCGCGCGGCAACTGCAGCCCCAGCACGCACACGACGGCCAACAGGATCGGTACCGCCCAGAAAACCCGGTGCAGCGCGATGGTCAGGGGCGGCACCTCGGCCAGTGCGATTTCGGCGAAAAAGAACGACCCGCCCCAGACGGCGGCCAGCGACAGCAGCATCAGGGCCGAGGCCGCGGATATCGAAGGGCTTATGGTCATGCCCCTTGCTGGCACGACCGCAAATCCGGCACGACCCGTTTCTTGCGGGAAGCACCGCCCCGTCAGCCGGTCTCGGGGAATGCCGCGCTCAGGCCAGCCCCTCGCCGGTGCGCTTGAGACGCACGCCGTTGATCTTCCAGCCGCCGGGACCCTGGATCATCTCGTATTCCAGCTCGTGATACACCCCGTCCGCGCCCCGGATCAGAACGTCCTGCATCAGCGCATCGCCTTCGTCCCGCTCGCCCAGGAACTCGACCTCCGCAGGCCGCCAGACCATCGGATAGCCGTTGCGCACCATCTGCCCGAACCGCTCGGACGAGCCGAAGATGCCCTGGATCATCGGGCTCGCATGGGTGAAGGCGGTGTCGAAATCGTCCTGCTGAAACGCATCCAGCTGGTCCGAGATCACCTGCCGCGCCGCATCATCCGCGCGGGCCGGCAGGGCCATCAGGAAAACCGCCACGACAAGGCACAGAAAACGGGTCATGGAAAAACTCCTTTGCGCAGGAGATAGCCCGCATCGCCCCCGCATCAAACGCGGGCCACGTCACTCCGCCTGCAAGCTTTCCAGGAAGACGATCAGATCGGCCACCGGCTGCGACACCATGACCGGCTGACCCGCCCCCGTGCGCACCGCCACCTGCCCGGTCGTATCGAAGAAATCGCCATAGACCGGCATGCTGGATCCGTGCGCCACCAGCGGGTCGCGCCCGTCGATCCGCTGCGCCACCCGCTCGACGGGAAAGGCGCCGCCATGGCGCGCGGTCAGCGTCGTCAGGTCCGAAGGCTGCACCAGCAGCACCTCGCGCATCGGGCCCCGGCCATCCGCCTCCGGCCCGTGGCAACTGACGCAATGCTGCGCATAAAGCGCGGCACCCGCCCCGGCGTTCCCCTCCGCCAGAACCGGCACCGCGCCAAGGACCAGACTTGCAACCGCCCCGCTCAGCCGCAGGTGTCTGGCCGAAACCTTCTGCAAACCGAACATTTTCATGCGCTCCTCCGGGCGTTTGGCGCCGCCGCGCTCCGCGCCCGGAATTTGTGCTCCGGCACGACTCAAACGGCGTACATTGGCCAGTATGCACCGATTCGGGCACGCGCACCTTGATATGGATCATGCAGGCGCCGTTCCCGCTTCCCCTGTGCTCTAGCGCATATGCAACCCCGAGATCCGGGCCTGGATCATGCTGTCAGTGTCATCACTGTCTCTGGACACAGCCAAGCCCACCAGCGACGTCGGCTTTCCGCCGAACGCACGGGCGTAATCAGACGCCAGATCGACGCTTTCACGCGCCTCGCCCGTGCCCGCGCCGCACAGCACCACCGTCTTGCCCCGCGCGCCCAGATAGGGGCTGTTCAGCACCGCGCACCGCGCGTGCGCGCCACCCCAGACATAGACCAGCACCCGCACAGCGTCGTTCGACAAAAGCCGGCTCACGCGGCTGCCCTGCACGCGCTCGGCCTCGGCCTCGGGCAGAAACACGAAGTAAAGCGCCAGGTTGCGGTCGTCGCCGCCCTTGCGCGCCAGATCGGTGGGCGGCACGCTTTGCGACACCTGCCAGCTCCACGAGGCGCCACTGGCCTGCCACGCGCTCTGTGGCAATTCACGGTAAAGCAGCGACACCGCGCCGTCCGACGCCCCGCCCGCACGCACCAAGTCACCCTTGCGTGAGCCTCGGATGACCCCGTTCGGCGATTGAACCCCTCCGACCTCGCCGCCGACCCATCTGCACCTGCCGAAACCACGAAGGACACGCCGCCCATGCCACCGCCTCTCGCCTTTGCTTGGAAACCTGTCCTGCGCCTCGGCGCCAGCCTGCTTGTGATGGCCCTCACCGGCCCCGACGCCCACAGCGCCGCCCTGCCCTGCGCCCCGGAACTGGACCGGCTGCCGCCCCCCGGCGCCCGGGCCGCTCCCGACGACACCTGCGACCTGACAGGCTGAAACCGCTCTTCTGTTTTCGGTGTCCGCGCCCTATATTCCCGGTGTCAGACAACAGGAGCCTTTTGATGCACCGCGTCCTCACCATGACAGCCCTCTGCGCCATTCTTGCCAGCGCGGCGCTTGCACAGGATTACGAAGAGCCCGACCCGGCCGACCTGGTGCCGTCCCATTTCAGTGCCGCCAGCTTCGCCGAACTCGACCAGTACGACCTTTATGACGTGACACTGGCGCTCAAGCGCGGTCGCAACATCCGGTTGGCCGATTGCACCCCGTCGCAAAGCCGTGCCATCATCGAGGCGTCCTACGACCGCCGCGCCCCCGCGATGGACATGCTGCGCGCCACCTGCTCCGGCTAATCCGCGCCCGCCAGCCGCTGCGCCAGCGCCCATGCATTCGGGTCGACCGTCACCGGATCGCTGACCGCGCGCGCCTGCCCCGGCATCCGCGCGCCCTCGTCCCGCTGCACCGCTTCGGACACTTGGCGGACCCGGTCGAAAAACGCCCCGCCCGACACGTCCGGATCCATGATCAGGTAAAAATCCCCGATATCATGCGGATCGCCCTCGGGCGCCTTCAGCGGCCCCAGGTCCACGCCCGCGCGACTGCCCGTCATGCCCGCCGCCAATAGTTCCGCCATCAGGCCGAACCCCCAGCCCTTGTAGCCGCCCATGCTGACCAGAGAGCCCTTCAGCGCCGCCTCGGGATCGGTGGTGGGCCTGCCCTCGGCATCGACGGCCCAGCCTTCGGGGATCGGCTCGCCCGCCGCCTTGGCCATGGTGATCTTGCCCAGCGCGACCGTGGTGGTGGACTGATCGAACAGCATCGCCACGCCGCCCTTGCCATCCGGCACCGCAAAGGAAATCGGGTTGGTGCCGATCACGCGGGATTTGCCGCCCGGCGGCGCCACCACCGGGGTCGCATTGGTCATGCCCAGCACGATGAACCCGGCCCGCGCGAACTGCGCCGTGAAATAACCCAGGCTTGTGCAGGTATGCGCGTGACAGACCGCCAGGCTGATCGTGCCCATCTCCCTCGCAGCGCGCACAGCTTCCGGCAACGCCCTGGCAAACGCCGCCTGGGCAAAGCCGAACTTCGCATCCACCTCGACCACGCCGGGCCGCGGCCTGCGCACCTCGGGCACCGCGTCCCCCTTGACGCGCCCGGTCTGCAATTGCCGGCAATAGCTTTCCAGGTAGTAAAGCCCGCAGATCCGGTTCCCCAGCCCTTCCGCCTCGCGCACCGCCGCCGCGACCTCGCCCGCGATCCAGTCCTCGGCGCCATGCAATACCAGGGCCGCCTTCGCCGTCGCCTCGATCTCGTCCAGCGATACCTGCATGGCACCCCCCCCCCGTTTTCGCTCACGTAGGGTGGGGTTTCACCCCACCACGATCCGACCGTTCTCCAACTTCACAACCCGGTCCATCCGCGCCGCAAGCTCCAGATTATGCGTCGCGATCAGCGCCGCCAGCCCGGTGCCCCGCACCAGCTCGACAAGCGCGGCAAAGACCTGGTCCGACGTGCCCGGATCAAGGTTGCCCGTCGGCTCGTCCGCCAGCAGCAACCGAGGCGAATTGGCCAGCGCCCGGCAGAACGCCACCCGCTGCTGCTCGCCGCCCGACATCGCGCTCGGTCGATGCCCCGCCCGGTCGGCAATACCGACCTGCGTCAGCAATTCGGTCGCCCGCGCCTCGGCCACCTTGCGGCCGATCCCGTCGGCCAGCTGCGGCAGCACGATGTTCTCCTCGGCCGTGAACTCCGGCAAAAGATGGTGAAACTGGTAGACGAACCCCACCTCCTGCCGCCGCATGATCGTGCGCCGGCGGTCCGACCGACCCACCATGTCCTCGCCGCCGATCTCGACCGTGCCGGCGTCGGCGGTATCCAGCAGACCCGCGATATGCAACAGCGTCGACTTGCCCGCCCCCGAGGGCGCCACCAACGCCACCATCTCGCCCGCGCCGATCGTCAGGTCGATGCCCGACAGCACACTCACCTCGTTGGCCTTGCCCTTGTTATAGGCCTTCTCGACCCCCGCCAGCCTCAGCATCGCCTCACTCATAGCGCAGCGCCTCCACCGGGTTCATCCGCGCCGCCCGCCGGGCCGGGAAAATCGTCACAACGAAGCTCAGGAACAGCGACAGGCCCACCGCGCTCATCACGTCCCCGAACTCCAGCTTGGCGGGCAGGAAATAGATCCCCCGCGTGTCCGGCGTCCAGATCGGCTGATCGCTGAAACTGTCCAGGATGCCGAATATCTGGTCGATATAGATTGCAAAGAGACAGCCCAGAACCGTGCCCATCACCGTGCCGATGATGCCGATAAAGGCGCCGCACATGAAGAACACGCGCAGGACAGATCCCTCGGTCAGCCCCATCGTGCGCAGGATGCCGATGTCCCGCCCCTTGTTCTTGACCAGCATGATCAGACCGCTGGTGATGTTCATCGCCGCGATCAGCACGAGGATCGAGAGGATGATGAACATCACGTTGTCCTCCACTTCCAGCGCCCGCAGAAAGCCGCTGCTGGAATCCCGCCAGGTCCAGATCTGCGTGTTCTCCCCGGCGGCGCGCAACAGGTCCAGCGACATCTCGTTGACCCTCTCGGGCTCCTCGATCATCACCTCGATCTCGTCCGCCTTGCCCTCGCTGTTGAAAAAACTCTGCGCCTCCTCGAACGGCAGGTACACGCGCACCTTGTCGATGTCGTACCGCCCCGCGCTGAAGACATAGACCACGTCATAGGCATTCACCCGCGGGCTGGTCCCCAGCGCGGTGCGGTTGCCGGTGGGGTTGATCACCTTGATCTTGTCGCCCACGCCGATCCCCAGCGTGCTGGCCACGCCCGACCCGATGGCGATGGGAAAGACGCCCGTCTCGGCCGAGTCCTGCACGAAATCGTCGATATCGCCCTGCGAGGTCTCGGGGTCCGCGATCCGTGGCAGGCCCTTCAGGTCCTCCAGCGTGATCCCCCGCACCTCGACGCCCGCGTTGCGGTCACGCACGCTGGCCAGGACTTGGTTCTTGATCAGCGGCGCAGCCCGCGTGACGCCCTCGACCTGCCGCAACCGCTCGGCCATCGCCTCGTAATCGCCGATCTGCCGGTCGATGCGGCCCGTCTCCTGGTCAATCGTTCCGGCGTTGTAGACCGTCACATGCGCGTTCGATCCCAGGATCGTGTCCACGAACTCCGCCCGGAACCCGGCCCGCACCGCCAGCGTCGCGATCAGCGCGAACACCGCCAGCGTGATGCCGATCAGGCTGATCCACGTCATCACGCTGACCCCGCCCTCGGCCCGCTTGGCCCGCAGGTAGCGCCACGCGATCATCGTCTCGAAGGCGGAAAACGGCTTGGGCTGAACTGCCACGATGGGGACCTCTGGATAGGTTATGCGTCTCTGCGGTGTATCCGGTGCCGGGATAAGGTCAACCCCGGTTTCGTGAACGAACCCAACGGGAGAGCCAGGTCCCGCGCGGAATCAAGGCCGAAGGCCGCCGCGCGATCGCCAGACCGCCCGGACGGGCTGGCGATTGGGCAACGTTGGTGCTTCGATCCGAGGTTTTCCGGATGTGGCAAACATAAAGTGCATTGAACACCGCTGGGTTCGCCATCCCGCGGTCTGGCAATCGCGCGGCTGGTGTTTGTCTTGACCGCACCGTTCCCGGGTTGAACCGTCTGAATTTTCGCGTCCCCTACTCCGCCGGCGTCGCCACCGGCCTGCGCCGCACCATCTGGCCCAGCCCACCCAGCAGCATCCCGATCAGCGTATACCCCGCCAGGAACCCGCCCAGGCCAAACCCGGCTCCCGCCACTGTCGCAGGCACCGCGGGCTCGAAATCGCCCCAGGTCTTCTGCACCAGTTCGGGGTCCAGGTACTGCCACCCGATCAGCGCCGCGCTGACCGAGTTGGTCGTGCCGAGCTGCTCCAGATGGGCAGACAACCGCTCATGCCGGATCAGCACCTGCCCCATGCTCTCGCTGCGGGCCTGCGCCATGGCCGTTCCGCGCGCAAGCTCGCTCAGCGCCGCGTCCCGGCTCAGGCCCAGCGCCGCGGCATCCGCATCGAACCGCTCCACCACCCATGCCAATTCATCCACAGCACCCGAAAGACGCTGCTTATACTGCTGAGAAAACTCGGGAAATTGCGACGCGGCCAGTGCACAGCACAGCCCGCCCGCCAGGGCCAGTCCCTTGGTAATCATCGCTCTGCCTCGTTTTGTCGTCTTTTGTTTTGAGGCAAGTATAGCGCGTATCGCGCAAATCCAGAAACAAGATTATCGTGACCGGGCGCGGCACCGGCTCAGGCCCCGCGCCACAGGCCCGTCACATCCAGGTGTGGAACGACCGATCCGCCATCGGCTCGACCGTGCCGGCCTCACCGCGATGCGGCGCATAGATTTCGGCGATCTTCTCGACCGCCGCCTCCGGCGCCATCTCCTCGCTCTCACCCGTACGGCGGCTGGTCAATTCCACCACCCCGTTCTTGAGGCCCCGCGGCCCCACGGTGATCCGCCACGGCAGGCCAATGAGGTCCATCGTCGCGAACTTGCCGCCCGCCCGCTCGTCGCGGTCATCGTAAAGCGGGTCCAGCCCCTTGGCCATCAGTGCCGAATAAAGCTTTTCACACGCCGCGTCCGCCTCGCCATCGCCCTGCTTCAGGTTCACGATCCCGGCGTGGAAGGGTGTGACGCCCTCGGGCCAGATGATGCCCTTGTCGTCGTGACTGGCCTCGATGATCGCCCCCACCAGGCGGCTCACACCGATCCCGTGGCTGCCCATATGCACCGGCACCGGCTTGCCGTCCGGCCCTTGCACCGTGGCGCCCATCGGCTCGGAATACTTGGTCCCGAAATAGAAGATCTGCCCCACCTCGATCCCCCGCGCCACGCGGCGGCGCTCCTCGGGGATCTTGTCGAACACCTCTTCATCGTGCGTTTCGTCCGTCCGCGCATAGCGCGACGTGAACTCCTCCAGCACCGCCTGGCATTGCGCCTTGTCAGTATAATCGATCTCACGGTCGCCGAACTTCAGGTCGGTGATCTCGCTGTCATAGAACACCTCGGACTCGCCCGTCTCGGCCAGCACCAAGAATTCATGCGTGTCATCCCCCCCGATCGGGCCACTATCCGCCCGCATCGGAATCGCCTGCAGCCCCATCCGCTCGTAGGTCCGCAGGTAACTCACAAGGTGGCGGTTATAGGCGTGCAGCGCGTCTTCCTTCGTCAGGTCGAAGTTGTAGCCGTCCTTCATGAAGAATTCACGCCCCCGCATCACGCCGAAACGCGGCCGGATCTCGTCACGGAACTTCCACTGGATGTGATAGAGCGTCAGCGGAAGGTCGCGGTAGCTGCCCACGTGCGACCGGAAGATATCGGTGATCAATTCCTCGTTCGTCGGACCATAGAGCATATCCCGGTCCTGCCGGTCGCGGATCCGCAGCATCTCGGGACCGTAGGCATCGTACCGCCCGCTTTCCCGCCACAGGTCCGCCGATTGCAGCGTCGGCATCAGCATCGGGATATGCCCGGCCCGCACCTGCTCCTCGTGGACGATATTTTCCAGCTTGCGCAACACCTTGAAGCCCAGGGGTAGCCACGAATAGATCCCCGCGCTGGCCTGCTTGATCATCCCCGCCCGCAGCATCAAGCGGTGGCTCGCGATCTGCGCCTCGGCAGGCGTCTCCTTCAGGACCGGCAGGAAATACTTGGACAGGCGCATGGGGAACCTCTGGTCATTGCGTGATCCCGCCCCGTTTATGGCCTCAGCGCCCGCCAGACAAGCCGGAAGGCGCTTGCAACGCTGCGCCCCTTGCGCGAAAAACAGGGCGACGCATTTTGTTCCCCCGAGGTGGCATGGCCCTTCCCGTCCGGACACAATTTCAATTCTGGGGCATCGCCATCGCGCTGTTCCTCGTTGTCATGTGGTTCCTGGGCGACGTGATCCTGCCCTTCGTGCTGGGCGGCGCCGTGGCCTATTTCCTCGACCCGGTGGCGGACCGGATCGAGCGGCTGGGCGCCTCGCGGGCCATCGCCGTCACGATCATCACGCTCGTCGCGATCTGCATCTTCGTCATCATGGTCCTCCTGGTCATCCCCACGCTGGTCAACCAGACCGCCAACCTGATCGACATCGCGCCGAAGCTGTTCCAGGACCTGCAGGACTTCCTGACCGCCCGGTTTCCCGATCTCGTCGATCAGGACTCCACGCTGCGCCAGTCGCTCGCCAGCCTCGGCACCACCATCCAGGAACGCGGCGGCCAAGTTGTCGAAACCGTGCTGGCTTCGGTCGGATCACTCGTCAACGTGGTGGTCCTGCTGGTGATCGTGCCCGTGGTGGCCTTCTACCTGCTCTATGATTGGGACCGCATGGTCGCCGAGATCGACCGCCTCCTGCCGCGCGAACACGCCCCGGTGATCCGCCGGCTCGCGTCCGAGATCGACAAGACCCTCGCCAGCTTCATCCGTGGCATGGGCACCGTCTGCCTGATCCTCGGCACTTATTATGCCGTCGCGCTGATGCTGGTGGGCCTGCAATTCGGCCTCGTCGTGGGGGCCTTTGCCGGCTTCGTCACCTTCATTCCCTACGTCGGCGCCGTCCTCGGCGGCGCACTCGCCATCGGCCTCGCCCTCTTCCAGTTCTGGGGCGACTGGCTGTCCATCGGCCTCGTCGCCGGCATCTTCGTGCTGGGCCAGGTGGTCGAGGGCAATATCCTCACGCCCAAGCTGGTGGGTGACTCCGTCGGCCTGCACCCGGTCTGGCTGATTTTCGCGCTGTCGGTCTTCGGCGCGCTTTTCGGCTTCGTCGGAATGCTGGTGGCCGTGCCCGTGGCTGCTGCCATCGGCGTTCTTGCCCGCTTCGGCGTGCAGCAATATCTCGACAGTGCCCTATATCAAGGGCAGGAGTCACGGGATACGGAATGATGGCACAGCAGCTCAGCTTCGACCTGCCCGCCAAACCGGCGCACGGGCGGGAGGATTTCTTCGTTTCCGCCGCCAACGCGCAGGCCGTCGCCATGATCGACACCTGGGACGCGTGGCCCGCCCGCAAGCTGGTTCTCTACGGCCCTCCCGGCGCGGGCAAGACCCATCTCGCCCATGTCTGGTCGGCGCAAAGCGGTGCCCTCATCATCCCCGCGGCCGACCTCGCGCAGGCCGACATCCCGGCCCTCGCACAGAACCACGTCGCCGTCGAGGATTGCGACAGCATCGCCGGCAGCGAACCCGCTGAAACGGCTCTCTTCCACCTGCACAACCTGACCTTGGCCGAGGGCCATTCCCTGCTGCTGACGGCCCATGCCGCGCCCAAGTACTGGAACCTCGCGCTGCCCGACCTTGCCAGCCGGATGCAGGGCACGCCCGCCGTCGAGCTGGACCTGCCCGACGACCGCCTGCTGACCGCGATCCTCGCCAAGCTTTTCGACGACCGTCAGCTGACCCCCACGCCGGACGTCATCCCCTATCTTCTGCGCCGCATCGACCGCTCGTTCGAGGCCGCCCGCGAGGTCGTCGCCCTGCTCGATTCCGCCGCATTGTCGCGCAAACGGGCCCTCACCCGCCCCTTTGCCCGCGATGTTCTGGACAACGCAGGGCTGTAACGGCAAAGTCGTCACCTTATCGTTACGTCGCAATCCCATAAGGGCCACATGACAAACGCCGATTTCCTCAAATCCACCGCCCCTGCCCCCGTGACGATCGACGGTCTCGACGTCACCGGCCCCGGGCGCTTCTTCAACCGGGAACTCAGCTGGCTGGGCTTCAACTGGCGCGTCCTGGAAGAAGCGCAGAACCCCCGCGTCCCCCTGCTGGAGCGCCTGCGCTTCCTGTCCATTTCCGCCAACAACCTCGACGAGTTCTACAACGTCCGCGTCGCGGGCCTGCGCGAACTGGCCCATGCCGGTAACACCACGCCCGCCGCCGACGGCCTCACCCCCGCCGAACAGCTTGTCCTCATTGACGAGGACGCCCGCAAATTGCTGGCCCAGCAGCAAGGCACGCTCGAAGACCTGCGGCAGGAGATGGAGGCCGAGGGCATCACCATCCTCGACATCGACAGCCTCACCAAAGACGACCGCGCCCATCTCAGCGACATCTTCCTCGAACAGGTCTTCCCGGTCCTGTCGCCCTTGGCCGTCGACCCCGCGCACCCGTTCCCCTTCATCCCCAACCTGGGCTATTCACTGGCGCTCCAGATGCAGCGCAAGTCCGACAAACGCCCGTTGCAGGCGCTCCTGCCGATCCCCAACCAGATCGACCGCTTCGTCACCGTCCCGTCCGAGCCGGGCCAGTACCGCGCCCTGCCGCTCGAGGACCTGTTGCTGCTCAACCTCGACCACCTCTTCCCGGGCTACACCTACAAGGCCCACTGCAACTTCCGCGTCCTGCGCGACAGCGATCTGGAAGTCGAGGAAGAGGCCGAGGACCTCGTGCGCGAATTCGAGGTGGCCCTCAAACGCCGCCGCCGCGGCGAGGTGGTGCGCCTGAAAATCTCCTCCGGCGCGCCCGAGGAACTGCGCCGCACCATCATGCAGAAACTCGAGGTCCGCCCCGAGGAGGTGGTCGAGGTCGACGGCATGATCGGGCTTGCCGACCTCAAGGAAATGGTGCTCGACAGCCGCCCGGACCTGCTCTGGCCCAGCTTCACGCCGCGCGTGCCGGAACGCGTGCAGGACCATGACGGCGACATGTTCGCCGCCATCCGGCAAAAGGACATGCTGCTGCACCACCCCTACGAGACCTTCGACATGGTGATCCGCTTCCTGACGCAGGCGGCGCGCGATCCCAACGTGGTGGCGATCAAGCAGACGCTTTACCGCACGTCCAAGGACAGCCCCATCGTCGAGGCGCTCTGCGAGGCCGCCGAGGACGGCAAGTCCGTCACCGCCCTCGTGGAACTCAAGGCCCGCTTCGACGAGGCCGCCAACATCCGCCAGTCCCGGCGGCTGGAACGCGCCGGCGCCCATGTCGTCTACGGTTTTCTCGACCTCAAGACCCACGCCAAGATATCCACCGTGGTCCGGCGCGAGGGCGACAAGCTGGTGACCTACACCCATTACGGCACCGGCAACTATCACCCCATCACCGCCAAGATCTACACCGACCTCAGCCTCTTCACCTGCGATTCCTCGCTGGGCCGCGACGCCACCAAGGTGTTCAACTACCTCTCCGGCTACGCCCAGCCCGAAAAGCTGGAAAACCTGGCCATTTCGCCCACCACGCTGAAACCCCGCCTGCTGGAAATGATCGCCGCCGAGATCGACCACGCCAAGTCCGGCAAACCGGCCGAAATCTGGGCCAAGATGAACTCGATCATCGAACCCGACGTGATCGACGCGCTCTACGCCGCGTCCCAGGCCGGCGTGAAGATCTGCCTTGTCGTGCGCGGCATCTGCGGCATCCGCCCGGGGATAAAGGGCCTGTCCGAGAACATCCGAGTGAAATCCATCGTCGGGCGCTTCCTTGAACATTCGCGCATCGTCTGTTTCGGCAACGGCGCCGGCCTGCCCTCGAAAAAGGCCAAGGTCTACATGTCCTCCGCCGACTGGATGGGCCGCAACCTCAACCGCCGCGTCGAAACCCTCGTCGAGATCACCAACCCCACCGTCAAGGCCCAGATCGTGGGCCAGGTCATGGCCGCCAACCTTGCCGACGTGGCACAGACCTGGGTCATGGCCCCCGATGGCAGCTTCACCCGCGACCTGATCGAGGAAGGCACCTTCGCCTTCAACTGCCACCGTTTCTTCATGGAAAACCCGTCGCTGTCGGGCCGTGGCTCCGCCGGGGCGGCGGACGTGCCCAAACTCACCCATACCGACGATTGACCCTTGCGGCCCCCTGTCGCATATAAAGGGTCGTTACCAAGCCGGGGATGTCATGGACGGCACGACCGATCCTGAACACAGCGAATGGGGCCCCTTCGGGCGTCCGCTTTTCGACAAGGACGCGGCCAAGGCGCTCAGCCGCGTGGGCGTGGTCGATGTGGGCTCGAACTCCGTCCGCATGGTCGTGTTCGACGGCGCCGCCCGCAGCCCGGCCTATTTCTACAACGAGAAAATCATGTGTGGTCTCGGCCAGGGCCTGTCGGAAACCGGCCGGCTGAACCCAGAGGGGCGCGAACGCGCGCTCGCCGCCATGAAACGCTTCGCCCGGCTGGCCGAGAACATGGGCACCGGCCCGCTCACCGCCGTCGCCACCGCCGCCGTGCGCGAGGCCACCGACGGCGACGCCTTCCGCGAGGAAATCGAGCGCGAGACCGGCATTCACCTCTGGGTCATCGACGGCCCCGAAGAGGCCCGCCTCTCGGCCCAGGGCGTGCTTCTGGGCTGGCCCGGCTCCTACGGCCTTGTCTGCGACATCGGCGGCTCCTCCATGGAGCTGGCTGAAATCAATGGCGGCCAGGTCGGCAAGCGCCTGACATCGCGCCTCGGCCCCTTCTCCCTGCAGGAGGTCAAGGGCGGCAAGAAGGCCCGCAAGGCCTATATCAAGGACACGCTGGAGCGGATGCACGACCAGCTGGGCGAACAAAAGAACCGCCTCTTTCTCGTCGGCGGCTCGTGGCGCGCCATCGCCAAGATCGACATGGAACGCCGCGGCTATCCCCTCCACGTCCTGCACGAATACCGCATGACCCCAAAGGACGTGCGCAAGACCGCCGATTACATTGCCAAGACCGACGCCGAAGAGCTGCGCAACCGCGCGGGCGTCTCGTCTCAACGGATGGCGCTGGTGCCCGACGCCGCCGAGGTGCTGCGCCGCCTGGTCAAGACCTTCGGCCCCCGCGACATCGCCGTCTCCAGCTACGGCATCCGCGAGGGGCTGCTCTACGAACAGATGCCCCAGCAGCTGCGCGACCGCGACCCCCTGATCGAGGCGTGCCGCTTTGCCGAGGCCAAGGATGCCCGCCTGCCCGGCTATGGCCGCGCCATCTATCACTTCGTCGAGCCGCTCTTCCGCAGCGCCCGCCCCGACAAGCTGCGCATCATCCGCGCCGCCTGCCTCTTGCATGACGTCAGCTGGCGCTCGCACCCCGACTACCGCGCCGAGGATTGCTTCGACAACGCCACCCGCGCCAACCTCGGGGGGCTGAAGCACTCCGAACGGGTGTTCCTGGGCCTCGCCCTCCTGCACCGCTATTCCAACAAGCGCGAAGGCAGCCGGTTCGAGGATCTCGCCGACCTCCTGGACGAGCGCGGCCAGCACCAGGCCGAGGTTCTGGGCAAGGCCATGCGCTTTGCCGCGATGTTCTGGCTACGGGCCGACACCCAGCTGGGCGAACTGACCTGGCACCCCAAGAAGAAACAGCTGATCCTGCGCCTGACCGAAGAGGCCGTGCCGCTCTACGGCGAAGTCGGGCAAACGCGCCTCGCCTCGCTCGCCGACACGCTGGGTGCGGAATTCGACGTCAAGCTGCTGCGCCCGCGCCGCGCAAGGGCCGTGCCGGGCAAGTCCCCGGGCTGATCGAATCGCCAGGGGCGCGCCGCCTCAGATCTCGATTTCCTCGTCCGGGTCGATTTCCTCTTCCAGAGGGGTCTTGCGGCGGATGATGATATCGCCATTGGGCATCATCTCGGGCGCATGGTAATTGCTCAGGTCGTCGATCTGCCCCATCAGGTCGGCAAAGGCGGGACCCATCTCCTCGACGAAACTGCGCAAGGCCGGCTGCATCTCCTTGGCCATCCCCTCGATGTCGCGCATCGCCGGCTCCATCTCGCGCATGATGCCTTCCATGAACATCTGCGCCCCCCGCTCCATCAGGGAAAAACCTTCGTCCTCTTCCTCCTGCGCCAGTGCGGGCGCGGCGGCAAGGGACAGCGACAGGGCGGCGATGGGCATGATCCGTTTCATGACCCCAATATAGCGCGTCCCGGTGACGATTTTAAGATGTCAGGTCGATATCCAACGTGACCGGAAAGTGATCCGACGCCGCCAAGAGCGCGTCGCGCAGCTCCGGCACCTTCCAGCACCCCGGGTCCTCGAACGGATGCCAGATGCGCCATTTCGGCCCCTTCGCCCGCAACCCCCTGGAAATCATGATGTAATCCAGAAGCGCCTGTAAATACCGCCCCTCGTCCTTCAGGTAGAACCGCGCCGAGCTGTGCTGCGCGCCAATCCGCTGGTTCAGCGCCCGCCGCGCGTGCGGATCGTAAAGCCGCATCTCGCCCGCCTCGCCCCCGCCCATGATCACCTCGATCGACGAGCGACCAAAGAGGTTCTCGTACTCGTCCAGCCCCGGCCCGTCGTTCAGGTCGCCCAACAGCATCAGATGCTCGCCCGCTTCCAGATGCGCGCGGATGCGCTTGCGCAGCCACACCGCCTGCGCCTGCTGCTTGCGCCGGTTGGCAATGGACAGCCGCATCACCTCGTCCCGCGTGGTGGCCCCGTGCGGTGCCTTCGACTTCAGATGCGCCCCGATCATGCGAAACCCGAACCCACCCTTCACCTCCACCGCCACTTCTAGCGGCGGCTTGGAAAACACCACCAGATCCTCGGTCGCATCGATATCCAGGTCGATCCGGAACACCCCGTCGAACCGCGGCGCCTCGCTCGATCCCTTCTTGCCGGTCTCCTCGCCCCGCGGGTCATGCCGGCAGGTCATCACGTCCGGGTCATAGAGCAGCGCAATCTCCTGCTGGGTGTCGTTGACGAACCCCATCAGCGCCTTGCGCGCCCGCAGGTCCATCATCGCCGCGAACCCTTCCAGAGCTTTCACGGTATCGCGCTTGCTGCCACTGTCCGGCGCCTCGATCACCATCACCGCGTCGGCATCCATCGCCGAGAAAACGATCCCCAGGGCGGCCAGCTGATCGCCCCGCGTCACGCCGTACCGCGCCGACGGCCCGTCATCGTCCAGAACCCGATCCTGCGCGTCGAACAGCGCGTTGAACCATTCGACGTTATAAGTGGCGATGCGCATCGCTCAGGCCGCCTCGCGCTGGATCTGCTCCCACGCGTCGTTGACGTCGGTCAGCCGCTTCTCGGCCAGCTTGATCGCCTCCTGCGGCACGCCCCGCGCCACCATCCGGTCGGGATGCATCTCACGCACCTTGGCGCGCCAGACCTTGCGGATCTCGGGCAAGGGCGTTTCCGGCGTCACCCCCAGCACGGCATAAGGGTCCGGCCTGGCATCCGGCACGAAGCGGCTTCTGAGCGTGTTGAACTCCCGCTCCGGCAGGCCGAAAATCCCGGCCACTTCCGACAGGAAGACATCCTCGTTCGGGTGATAGACACCATCGGCCACCGCGATGTGAAACAGCCCTTCCAGAAGGTCGTTCAGGGTCGCCGCGTCGTCGCCGAACATCGTCTTGATCCGACGCGCATATTCCTCGAATCCCGCCACGTCCTGCCGCGCGAGGTTGAAAACCTTCGCAGCCCCCGCCTCGTCGTCGCTGGCGATCAGGAACACCTCGCGGAACGCCGTGACCTCGTCGCGCGTCACCTGACCGTCCGCCTTGGCCATCTTCGCCCCCAGCGCGATCACCGCGATGGCAAAGGCCACCGTCCGCTCCGGCGGCGTGCGCAGCCGGTCGAACACGCTGGTCAGCGGCTCGCCACTGGCCAGCGCCGACAGCGCTTCGGATATGCGACTCCAGATCGACATGGGCCGCAACCTAAGGCGTGCGGTCCCCGGGGGACAGGAGTTTCTGCATCAACACAAGGTCGATCCGCCGCCCGAATTTCAGCCCGGCCTGCGCCACGCGCCCCACCTCGACGAACCCGATCCTGCGGTGAAACGCGATCCCGCCCGCATTCTCGGCACTGATCCCGCCGATCAGCGAATGCACGCCGCCCGCCCGCGCGTGGTCCTCCAGCGCGGCCATCAGCGCCCGGCCCACCCCCTTGCCCTCAACTCCGGCGCGCAGCAGCACCGTATGCTCCAACGTCTCGCGATAGCCCGAGCCGTTGCGGTACGGCCCATAGGTGGCATAGCCCAGCAGGTCACCATCGCCCTCTGCCACCAGGAACCCGTGCCCCGCCTCGTCCCGCGTCTTCACGGCCAAGGCCATTTCCAGCACGGTCTTCTCGTCCTCGGTGAAACTCACCGTCGTCTCGCGGATGTAATGATTGACGATCCCGGCCAGCGCCTTTGCATCGCCCGCCTCCGCCGGCCGGATCTTCATGCCAGCACGCACGCCCCGCGCGGCGTGGTCAACTCGGCCCGCAGGCCCGCCGCGCCGCTCTCATAGACCACCCGGGCGTCGCTCAGCACCGGCGCCAGCGCGTCCTCCAGCGCCTTCGCGTCCGGATGGCTCACCACCAGACGGTCCAGCCGGCATCCCGAGGCCGGCAACATCTGCGCCGGATGCTGCGCGCACTGCCATTCGATCACCGCCGGAAAGAGGTTGTCCCACGGCAGCCGCCCGTCCTGCGGTACCGCCATCTGCCAGCGCAGGTCGCCCCGCGCCAGCGGCACCGGCACACCCGCCTGCGGAAACCGCGCCACGACGGCCCCCAGGTCCGGCGTATTGCAGATCCAGTTCGTCGGCCTCGGCCGCCCGTCAAAGCGATCCAGATCGAACCACCGCGCATACCCCGGCGCGGGCGCGTCGGGATCCACCGCGATGACCTCGAGGTAGAGCCCCTCCTCCAGCCCTAGCAGCATGTTATGCGTGCCGAAATGCGCGTGCTGCCCCCCGGGCCGCAACGCCACGCCCAAGCTCTCCTCGGCATAGGCGCGGCCTTCGTCCAGCGTCCCGGCCGCCACCGCGAAATGATCCAGGTTCAGCATGTCACCCCACCGTCAGCCGCCACAGCACCCAAAGCGCCGCCAGCACCGTGGGATAGAACGTCGCCGCAAACCCGAAGGCCCGCAAGGGCGGCGCCATATGGTACCCCACCCAGAACGCCACCCGCGCCACGGCAAAGCCGATCCCCAGCGCCAGCACCGTGCCCGCGCCCAGGAAAAACCCCACCAGCGGCCAGATGCACAAGGCCAGCACCACCTGCTCGACCGTGTTCTGCAACACCTTCGCATCCACCGCCGCCCTGCCGGTCAACACCTGCCCGTCGATCGCCGCGTCGTCATTGAACCGCCGCTGCGCCAGCACGCCGATCATCAGCGCCAGCACCACCCCGGGGCCGAACGCCGCGCCCATAAGCGTCGGCTGCATCATCGCCATCGGCACCGGAATCTGGCGCCCGATCCACAGAACGGCCACGGCCCATACCAGCCCCGCCGCCATGCCGATCAGGATCTTCGGGCGCTTCTGCATCAGGCGGCCCGCGCCTCGCGGATCAGCCGCAGGATATCCTGCGCCGCCTCGGGGATGTTGGTGCCGGGGCCGAAGATGGCCTTCACGCCCACGCCTTTCAGGAACTCGTAATCCTGCTGCGGAATGACCCCGCCGCAAATGACGATGATATCGCCCGCGTCCTTCTCCTTCAGCGCGTCGATCAGTTGCGGCGCCAGCGTCTTGTGCCCCGCCGCCTGGCTGGAGATCCCGATCACGTGCACGTCGTTGTCGATGGCATCCTGCGCCGCCTCGTCCGGCGTCTGGAAAAGCGGGCCCACGTCGACGTCGAACCCGATATCGGCGAACGCCGTCGCGATCACCTTGGCGCCCCGGTCATGCCCGTCCTGCCCCATCTTGACGACCAGCATCCGCGGCCGCCGCCCCTCGTCCTCGGCAAAGGCCTCGACCGACTTCTGGATCGCGGCGAAGCCCTCGTCGCCCTCGTAGGCCTTGCCATAGACCCCCGCCAGCGTTTTCACCTCGGCGCGGTGCCGTCCGAATTCCTTTTCCATGGCCATGCTGATTTCCCCCACAGTAGCCCTTGCGCGAGCCGCTTCCACCGCGGCCTCCAGCAGATTGCCGCCGTCCTTGGCGCGGCGCGTCAGTTCATCCAGCGCCTTGGTGCAAGCCTCCTCGTCGCGTTCCGCGCGGATACGCTCCAGCGCCTCGACCTGCCCCTTGCGCACCTTGACGTTGTCCACGTCCAGGATGTCGATCGGGTCTTCCTTGTCCTTGCGGTACTTGTTGACGCCGACGATCACCTCGTCGCCCCGGTCGATCATCGCCTGCCGCGTGGCCGCCGATTCCTCGATCCGCAGCTTGGGCATGCCGCTGGCCACGGCCTTGGTCATGCCGCCCATCTCCTCGACCTCTTCCATCAGCTCCCAGGCCTTTTCGGCCAGCTCGGCGGTCAGGCTTTCCACGTAGTAGGACCCCGCCAGCGGATCGACCACCGCCGTCACGCCGGTCTCTTCCTGCAGGATCAACTGCGTGTTCCGCGCGATCCGCGCGCTGAAATCCGTGGGCAGCGCGATGGCCTCGTCCAGCGCGTTGGTGTGCAGGCTCTGCGTGCCCCCCAGAACCGCGCTCATCGCCTCGTAGGCGGTGCGCACGACGTTGTTGTAAGGGTCCTGCTCCTGCAAACTGACACCGCTGGTCTGGCAATGGGTCCGCAGCATCTTGGAGCGGTCGTTCTTCGCCCCGAACTCCGTCATGATCCGGTGCCACAGCAGGCGCGCCGCCCGCAGCTTCGCCGCCTCCATGAAGAAATTCATCCCGATGGCGAAAAAGAACGACAGCCGCCCGGCAAAGCGGTCCACGTCCATCCCGGCCTCGATCGCGGCCTTCACGTATTCCCGGCCATCCGCCAGCGTATAGGCCAACTCCTGCACCAGGTTCGCGCCCGCCTCCTGCATGTGATAGCCCGAAATGCTGATCGAGTTGAAGCGCGGCATCTCGTTCGCCGTGAACTCGATGATGTCGCTGACGATCCGCATGCTCGGCTCGGGCGGATAGATATAGGTGTTGCGCACCATGAACTCTTTCAGGATGTCGTTCTGGATGGTGCCCGACAGCACGCTGCGGTCGTGCCCCTGTTCCTCGCCCGCGACGATGAAACTGGCCAGCACCGGAATGACCGCGCCGTTCATGGTCATGCTGACGCTCACCTGGTCCAGCGGGATGCCGTCGAACAGCACCTTCATGTCCTCGACGCTGTCGATGGCCACGCCGGCCTTGCCCACGTCGCCCACCACGCGCGGGTGGTCGCTGTCATAGCCACGGTGCGTCGCCAGGTCGAAGGCCACCGAGACGCCCTGCTGCCCGGCCGCCAGGTTGCGGCGGTAGAACGCGTTCGATTCCTCGGCCGTCGAGAACCCGGCATATTGCCGGATCGTCCAGGGCCGCCCGGCATACATCGTCGCCTTCACGCCGCGGGTGAACGGCGCCTGTCCGGGGATGGTGCCAAGGTGGTCCATCCCCTCGACATCCTCCTCGGTATAGAGCGGCTTGACGTCGATCCCCTCAAGGGTCTTCCACGTCAGGTCCTCCAGCGGACGGCCCTTCAGCTCGCCTTCCGCGATCTTACGCCATTCGTCGGTCTTCGATCCCATCGTCTTGTCCTCTTTCTTCTGGTCCGGGCGCGGGGTTGTCCCCGTCTTCACCGGGCCGGTTTCCTCTGTCAGCTGCGCCAATCCCTCGGCCCCGGCACGCAGCCAGAACAGATCATCGGCATAGGCCTCGCGCATGTCGCGCAGGGCGGTGTCGTCGAACGGTTGCCACTTGCCGGGCCCCTCGGGCAGGCGCACGGGGTCGCCGCCACGCTCGCCCACGATCCGGCGCAACTGGTCCAGGCCGGGGCCCTGGTTCCTCCAGTCCCGCGCATGGGCGCGCGGCATCGCGCCAAGCCCGGTCATGTGTTCCAGCACCCGCTCGGGCAGTCCGCCGAAGATCTCGTAGGGCATCACGCTCAGCTCCACCCCCGGCAACGCGCAGGCCACGTCCAGCACCACGTCCCGCCACAGCCGGGGCGCGGCCGCCAGCGCCTCCAGCGCGGCACGGTCCGGCACCCTGTTGCCGCGCGCGACGCTGTAGGACACGACCGACGCCCAGAACGCGTCATGACTGCGGATCGTCAGGTGCGCCCGCGTCACCCGACCGTCGAAGGCATGGGCAAAGCGCGCCAGGCGCTGGCCGATATCGGGGTACAGCCGCCCCTGCCGCAGGCAGCGGCGCGGCGCCCCGATCATGTTCTCGTCGCTGATCACCAGCACGCGTGTGCCGGCCCTGCGTTCGCGGGCGATGTTGATCGCCACCCGCGCGCGGGCGCGGTCCAGCTGCTCCTGCGGCGGGCGCGGACTCTCGATCGGTATCACCCCGGTCAGCAGGCCGTCACGCGTCTGTTTCGGCCCCCAGACGGCGATGCCCATCCGCCCCAGCGCGGCCCGGTTCGCCGCCAGGTAGGCCTGGAACGTGGTGGTGGCCGTCCGGTGAGCCCCGATATGCAGAACAACGTCCATGATCCCGCGCCTTTCCCGTGCGGCCCGCGGCCTGCGGGCGGTCGACCTTGCGTCGCGCCAACCTGCACCGCGGGACCTGACCACGGGATTAACGGTAAAATTTTCGCGGCCCTGCGGCCAAACGGCCTTCGCATTCGGCGCCTCGGGCCTTATATCTGGTCCAGCAGGAGGCCCAATGCGCAAGCTGATCGTTCTTTCTTTTCTGGCACTTACGTCGATATCACTCGTCGCGGACACGGCCCGCGCGACCGACGGATCGCCGGAGGACGGGATCATACTTGACGGCGAAAGCGTCGATTTGAACGAATTTCTCTGGATAAAGCGCCCCATCGTCGTCTTTGCCGACAACGCCTCGGATCCGCGCTTCATCGAACAGATGAACTTCATCACCGACCGACTGGACGATCTGGACCGGCGCGATGTCGTGGTGCTGACCGACACCGACCCCTCCGCCGACAGCGACCTGCGCCGCAGGTTGCGCCCGCGCGGCTTCATGCTGGCGCTGATCGGCAAGGACGGCAAGGTCGAGCTGCGCAAACCCGCGCCGTGGAGCGTGCGCGAGCTGTCCCGCGCAATCGACAAGATGCCGATCCGGCAACAGGAAATCCGCGACCGGCTGAGCGGCAACTGATCCCGCGCACCGTTCATGCCCGCTCTCCCGCCGCGACCACCAGAACCCGGTTCGCGCGGTCCATCAGCATCAGCGTGCCGTCGGTGGTCTCATAGGCCAGTACCGTTTCAGGGCGCATCAGCAGGCGGCGGAATTCCACCCCCACCTTGCCGTCCATGCAGGGTCGCGCCTCCAGCCCGGCGCGGCGCATCCCCATGCCAAGGGTCCGCTGCGTGTTGACCGCGTCCACCATCGCCGCATCCGGCGTCAAATCCGGGTCGTCCAGCGCCGCCACGCCCCGGTTGGGCAACGCGCGCAGCATGTCGGGCACGTTGCGCTCCACCGGCACCGCGGCGCCGATATCGGCGCTCACCAGCCGGAACGCCGCCGCGGCACAGCGCGCCCTGGACGAAAACGCCAGCGTTTCCCCCAGGCTGAACCACGGCGCCAGCCGCGCCCGCATCGACGCCTCGTCATCGCGCGCGCAGGCCCCCAGCAGGACCGCACCGGCCATCGCCGCCGGCAGGATATGAGCGCCGCGCAGGGTCACCGCGTCATTCGAACTCCATGATCACGTCATCCACCGCCAGGCTGTCGCCCGGTCCGGCGTTGATCTTCGTCACCACGGCCTTCTTCTCGGCCCGCAGGATGTTCTCCATCTTCATCGCCTCGACGGTGCAGAGCGCCTGGCCTTCCTGCACCTCGTCGCCCTCCTCTACGTTCACGCTGACGATCAGGCCCGGCATCGGGCAGAGCAGCATCTTCGATGTATCAGCGGCAAGTTTCTCGGGCATTAACAGCGCCAGTTCCGCCTGGCGCGGCGTGCGCACATGCACCTTCAGGTCCGCGCCCCGGTTGCGGATGCGGAACCCGCCCGACACCTTGCCGACCTTCAGCACCACCGTCTCGCCATCCACGTCCAGCACCGCCAGCGCGTCGCCCGGCGTCCAGTCGCTCGACACCCGGTGCGTGGCGCCATCCTCGAAGGTCACGGTCGCGCCACCGCGATCGGCGGCAACACTGACCTCGAAATTGATGCCTTGCAGGCTGACGACCCAGTCCTCGCCCACGCGGCGCTCGTGGTTGTCCATCCGGCCCGACACCCGCGTGCGCCGGATTTCCGCCACCCGGTGCATCGCCGCGCAACCGGCCGCGATCCGCCGCAGCGCCGCCTCTTCCAGCTCCACGCCCTCAAACCCGTCGGGATACTCCTCGGCGATGAAGGCCGTGGTCATGTCGCCCGATACGAACTTGGGGTGATCCATCACCGCGCTCAGGAACGGCAGGTTATGCCCGATCCCTTCCAGCTCGAAGCTGTCCAGCGCCACGCGCATCGCCTCGATGGCCGCGCCCCGGTCGGGCGCCCAGGTGCAGAGCTTCGCGATCATCGGGTCGTAATACATCGAAATCTCGCCGCCCTCGTAGACGCCGGTATCGTTGCGCACCGCCGTCTCGCCGGCCTCGGCCTCGTCCTGCCACTTGCCCTTGTCCAGCAAGGGGCCGGCCGCCACTTCCACCGGCGGGCGATAGCGCACCAGCCGGCCAATGGAGGGCAGGAAGTTGCGATAGGGATCTTCCGCATAAAGCCGGCTTTCCATCGCCCAGCCCGTCAGGGTCACATCGTCCTGGCTCAGCGACAGCTTTTCGCCCGCCGCCACGCGGATCATCTGCTCCACAAGGTCCACGCCGGTGATCAGCTCGGTCACCGGATGCTCGACCTGCAGGCGCGTGTTCATCTCGAGGAAATAGAAGTTCTTGTCGCCATCCACGATGAACTCCACCGTGCCCGCGCTGGAATAGCCCACCGCATGGGCCAGTGCCAGGGCCTGCTCGCCCATCGCCTTGCGGGTTTCGGCGTCCAGGAACGGGCTCGGCGCCTCCTCGATCACCTTCTGGTTCCGCCGCTGGATCGAGCATTCCCGCTCGCCCAGGTAGACCCCGTTGCCGTGGCTGTCGCACAGCACCTGGATCTCGATATGGCGCGGTTGCGTCACGAACTTCTCGATGAACATCCGGTCATCGCCAAAGCTGCTGGCGGCCTCGTTCTTCGACGCCTGGAAGCCCTCGCGCACTTCTTCCGCGTTCCACGCGATCCGCATCCCCTTGCCGCCGCCGCCCGCGCTGGCCTTCAGCATCACCGGAAACCCGATCTCTTCCGAGATCTTCAGCGCCTCCTCGGCATCCTCGATCAGGCCCATATGACCCGGTACGGTGTTCACATCCGCCTCGGCGGCGATCTTCTTGCTGGTAATCTTGTCGCCCATCGCCTCGATGGCCTTCTTGGGCGGCCCGATAAAGGCCACGCCCGCGGCCTCCAGCGCCTCGGCGAACTTGGGGTTCTCCGACAGGAACCCATATCCGGGATGCACCGCCTCGGCGCCGGTTTGGCGGATCGCCTCCATCACCTTGTCGATGACGATATAGCTTTCCGACGCGGGCGGCGGGCCGATATGCACCGCCTCGTCGGCCATTTCCACATGCAGCGCGTTGCGGTCGGCGTCCGAATAGATGGCCACCGTCTCGATCCCCATCTTGCGCGCCGTCTTGATGACCCGGCAGGCGATCTCGCCCCGGTTGGCGATCAGGATTTTCTTGAACATCTCGTGTCCCCTTTTTACTTGCCCGCACCGGCGCAGCCGCCGGTCAGGGATAAAACGCAAAAGACCACCGCTCCGCTCTCGCGGAGGATGGTCTCATACAGGTTGAACCGCCCGGTGACGGGCGCGAAATTCAGGCTACAGGCATTTTTCCGGGTAGACCTGGCAGAACGCCACGTTGCCCGCGGCCCCCACCGCCGCCCCGGTAAGCAGCGATCCTCCCACGACGGCCGCCGCGCCGGTGCCCGCGGCCCCGCCGAACAGCGCCTGTTCCGGCACGGTGTCGCCGCAGGCCGCCAGGAAAACCGGAAGGCACAGGAAGAAAGGAAGGGATCTACGGAACTGCATCGGATGTCGCCTCGCGCTTCTTGATTTGAATTGCGCTCACTCAATGCCAAGTGCGCGGCGGAATCAAAGCCCGTGTTCAGGCGCCGGGCGATTTGGGCGCAACCTTGCCTATCCGCGTAAGACTTTGACTCGCGCGTAAAAAAGGGCGGCCTCTGCAACAATGCATAAGGCCGCCCATCAGGGGAAGGGTAACGGTTTAGACGGTATGTCTCGGCCCATTGGGGGAAGGCCGCCACTACGAGAGTGACCGTGCACGCAATCTGACATTGCGCCAACCCCCAAGTCTCATCCTCCAGATGATCGGCTGCAATTCGCGTGAATCCGCGGGTCGTCGGCAAAAACGTGCCCAAATAAAGGACCGGAGCTGCGCCAATCATGCCGGCCCTCCCTCCTCGAACGCATCCGGAAAGGCGCGCCTTGCCGCCGCCACGTCCAGCACCAGCAGCGCTTCGTAGCTTTCCGAATCGAACGGGTCCTCGGCCGGCAGCACTTCGCGGCCGTAAAGCCAGCTCAGCCGCCCGACATCCAGGTTGCCCCGCTCGAAGGGCTGATCGCCGAACGCCTCCCACAGGGCGCGGACAAAGGCGGTGTCGGCGCGCTTGTCGGCCGGACGCCGGTCGCGATAGCGCTCGCGCCGCACGATGGCGGTGGCGCCCTTGGGGTTGGCGCGGCGAATGGTGAACTGGAAATCGCTGCCGGGCAGACGCCCCGGAAAGCCGCGGTGCTTGATCATGACCCGCCTCCGCAACCGCGCAGGGACCGCCGGGTCTCGCCTTGGATCAGAACAGGGCCGATCAGGACAGGGGGGATCAGGACAGGCCCGAGGGCCTGCCCCTGTCGTGCGTTCGGGTGCTTACTTGAGCTTGCCGGTGTAGGTCGGCTCGGTCGAGATCGGCTCCGGATCGACCACGACGAATTCTTCTTCTTGCTGCTGCTGACCGCAGGCTGCCACGATGGCAACCAGACCAACCGCGAGGATGCTCTTGATGCTGTTCGACATGTTTGTCTCCTGTCTCTGTACTCCAGCACATGGCGCGCCAAACGCCCCATCTGCCCCTCGTTCGAGGAATGGGTCACGGATATGTAACCAAGTGTGACAATAGCGGAATCCGTCAACGTTTCATATCTGCCCGGCGCGATCCCGCCTGCCTGTGTCTGGAAAGCCTCAAACCCGCGCGGGGCTGCGCTTTGATCCGCAACATGTTGTGTATTCATCAGAACAGCTCCAAGATACAGGTTGCGTCCTTGACCGAGAAACTCTCGAAAATCTGCGTCACATCGGGGTCGAACCGGCCGAATTCCGACGGCCTGTCGGCCACCGAGATCACCACCCTGTCGGGCGGGCCTTCCCCCGGCGCCAGGCGTGGCAGGGCATAGTCGTTGCACAGGAATTCCAGGTCCGCGGTCTGCACCTCGAAATCCTCGGTGCCGGTGAAATCCTCCGCCACGAAGCGGAACCGCACCGTCATGCCCATCGCCGCCTCGCCGGTGATCGTCTCCTGCAATTCCGCCTCCAGCCCCGATGGCAGGACAAGACGCTCCTCCTCTTGCGCCTCGCCCTGCTCTGGGGCGGCCAGCGCCATCAGCGCGGCCAGCGTCCCTGCCAACACCCCCTTCATCGCGCCCACCTCGTCCAGCGCGCGACATGGCGCGGATCGGCCAGGAGCCCCGCGACGGCATCCTCCAGCCGGGCGCGGTCATGCCGCCCCTCGACCTGCCCGCCCGCGGTCACGGTGACGCCATCCCCGGCCTCCACGACCCTGACGACCGGCGCAAAGCCCCGCACGTTTTTCAAGGCGCGCCACAGGTCCTGCCGCACCTGCTGCGCCAGCGCCAGCTTGCGCAGCGGGCCAAAGCGCGCCTCGGCGCTCACGTCGAACCGCACCGGCACCCGCCGCGCCACGGTCACCGCGCCTTTTTCGCGCAGGATATGAAAGCCCCGGCTCATCTCAATTCGCACCTTCGACCAATCTCGTAGGGCGGGGTTCACCCCGCCGCCCGTGGCGGGATAAATCCCGCCCTACAACGGAATATTGTCGTGCTTCTTCCACGGCAGCTTGCGCTTCTTGTTGCGCAGCGCCGCAAAGGCCCGGCTCACCCGCTTGCGCGTGCTGCGCGGCTGGATCACCTCGTCGATGAACCCGCGTTCGGCCGCCACGAAGGGGTTGGCGAACCGCTCCTCGTAATCCGCCGTGTGCTTGGCGATCTTCTCGTCATCGCCCAGGTCGCCCCGGTGGATGATCTCGGTCGCGCCCTTGGCGCCCATCACCGCGATCTCGGACGTGGGCCAGGCATAGTTGATGTCTCCCCGCAGATGCTTGGAACTCATCACCACATACGCCCCGCCATAGGCCTTGCGCGTGATCACCGTCACCTTCGGCACCGTCGCCTCGCCATAGGCAAAGAGCAGCTTCGCGCCGTGCTTGATGACGCCATTATGCTCCTGGCTGGTGCCGGGCAGGAACCCGGGCACGTCGACGAAGGTCAGGATCGGGATCTCGAAACAGTCGCAGAACCGCACGAACCTTGCCGCCTTGCGCGACGAGTCGATGTCCAGGCACCCGGCCAGCACCATCGGCTGGTTCGCCACCACGCCCACCGTGCGGCCCTCGAGGCGAATGAACCCCGTGACCATGTTCTTGGCGAAATCCTCCTGGATCTCGTAGAAATCGCCCTCGTCGGCGACCTTCACGATCAACTCCTTCATGTCGTAGGGCATGTTGGGGTTGTCCGGGATCAGCGTATCCAGGCTCGTCTCGGCGCGATCCGGGTCGTCGAAGAACGGACGCACCGGCACCGGCTCGCGGTTGTTTAAGGGAAGGAAATCCACCAGCCGCCGCACCTCGGCCATCGCCTCCACGTCGTTCTCGAAGGCCGCATCGGCGACCGAGGACTTTTTCGTGTGGGTCGACGCCCCGCCCAGCTCCTCCGCCGTCACCTGCTCGTTGGTCACGGTCTTCACCACGTCGGGGCCGGTCACGAACATGTAGGAGCTGTCGCGCACCATGAAGATGAAGTCGGTCATCGCCGGCGAATAGACCGCGCCACCTGCGCAGGGCCCGGTGATGACGCTGATCTGCGGCACCACGCCCGACGCCTCGATATTGCGCTGAAAGACCTCGCCATACCCCGCCAGCGAGTCCACGCCTTCCTGGATCCGCGCGCCGCCACTGTCGTTGATGCCGATCACCGGCGCGCCGTTCTGCATCGCCATGTCCATGATCTTGCAGATCTTCATCGCGTGGGTATGCGACACCGACCCGCCCAGCACGGTGAAATCCTGGCTGAAGACATAGACCTGCCGACCGTTGATGGTGCCCCAGCCGGTCACCACGCCATCGCCATAGGGCCGGTTCTTTTCCATCCCGAAATCGGTACAGCGATGGGCCACGAACATGTCGAACTCTTCGAAACTGTCCTCGTCCAGCAAGAGGTCGATCCGCTCCCGCGCGGTCAGCTTGCCTTTCTCGTGCTGCGCGTCGATCCGCTTCTGTCCGCCGCCCAGCCGCGCGTTGCCGCGGCGCGTGTCCAGTTCCTGAAGGATATCTTTCATCGAGGCCCCCTTGATTTGCTGGCGCGACCCTACCGGCTGCGCGCACCCCATCCAAGAGGATTTCCGCAAATTTGCCAAATCCCGCGAAGCGCTGCCTGCTAACTTGCAAAACTGCAAACCGCCCGCTCCGCCAGCACCCTGCCGGGCATCCCTCCCGTCGCGATGCACGGCCCCTGTCGCTCGCACGGCACGCCGATCACTTGGTATAGCCGCCCTCGCCGAATGCCGCCGGATCGAGAATGGCAAGACAGGCATAGTCACTGTCATACACGCCCAGTTTCTGGCAGACGTGCCGTGACACCACGTTGTCGGACCGCACCCCGGTATAGAATTCCCCGACACCGAATTGCGCGTGCATGCTGCACGCCGCCATCGCCCCCAGGTAAAGCGACAGGCCCTGGCCGCGGTCTTCTGCGCGCGTCGCAAGCATGCCCCACCACGCGGCCTGTCCAAAGCGGCTGTCGGAATGATTGCGCATGCAGGCCCCCGCGCAGGCCGCAACACCTCCGTCGGGGGCTTCGAGGCAGAAATAAGCCGCCTTGCGCAACTGCCCGAACAGAACGGGCGTCATGGGTGGCAACACACCACAGGCCGATGCGGTCTGCTCAAGCGCGTCGAGAATGGACGCCGGCGTCTCCGGTCCGATCCGGTGCAAACGGTACTGCTCCGGCACGGCGAATCCCTCAAGGAAGTCCGCGCAACGGGACAAACAGTCATGCCCTCCCATGAACTGGTCCCATCTGTCATTCGCCAGACCCAGGCGCGCATAGTCCTCGGCATATCGCGCTTCGCGGGATTTCGGAACATAGTGGTTGACCGTGGCCCCCTGCAGCCAGGCCAGCGCGGCCACCTTGCGGGTCTCGCCAAACTCGGGCGCGTCGATCCCCCACATACGGCCTTCGGTGCCGAAGTCAGGATCGTCCTTCAGCAAGAAAGAAAGCTGAAAGGCCACCTCTTGCATGCGCCTCTGCGCATCCGTCCCGAAATATCTTGGGAACATGAAATACCTGCCCCGATCAAATACCCTTGGGGACATGCTGCTCCGGCGACGCGCGTTTTTCAAGGCTCCGCACCGCGCCCGCCTTTCAGCCGGGCTTCGGAGATCCAGCGCAAACGTGCCGGCCCCGGCCGCCCGTTCCCGTAAATCACCCGGCGGACTCCGCCCCATCTGGACATCCCCCGCACTCCGGGATAGCGCCTTTGCCATGCCCACCGTCCGCTTCCTCGACCGCACGACTCCGCCGCACATCTTCACCCTGATCGTGCTGGCCGGGATCTCGACACTGGCGCTCAACATCTTCCTGCCGTCCCTGCCCGGCATGACCGCCTATTTCGAGACGGACTACGGCGTGATGCAGCTCGCCGTGGCGGGCTATCTCGGCATCAACGCCATCCTGCAACTGCTGATCGGCCCGATCTCCGACCGGGTCGGGCGCCGCCCGGTCATCCTCGGCGGGCTGGTGATCTTCCTGCTGGCCACCCTGGGCTGCCTGATGTCCACGAATATCTGGGTCTTCCTGATCTTCCGCATGTTCCAGGGCGGCATCGTCGCCGCGATGGTCCTGTCGCGCGCCGTGGTGCGAGACATGGTGCCCGCCGACCGGGCCGCCTCGATGATCGGCTACGTCACCATGGGCATGTCCGTCGTGCCGATGATCGGCCCGGCCATCGGCGGGATGCTCGACGCCGCCTTCGGCTGGCACGGCAGTTTCTGGGCGCTCTTCGCCATGGGCGCGGCCGTGCTCTGGCTGGTCTGGACCGACCTTGGGGAGACCGCCCCGCTTGAAGGCCGCACCTTCGGCGACCAGTTCGCCGAGTACCCCGAGCTTTTCACCTCCTACCGCTTCTGGGGTTATGCGCTGGCCGCCGCGCTCTCCTCGGGGGCGTTCTTCGCCTATCTCGGCGGCGCGCCCTTCGTGGGCACACGGGTCTTCGGGCTCACCCCGTCCCAGCTTGGCCTCTTCTTCGGCGCGCCCGCCGTGGGCTATTTCACCGGCAATTTCCTGTCGGGCCGCTTCTCCACCCGGATCGGCATCAACCGAATGGTGTTCTACGGCTCGGTGGCCAACGCCATCGGCCACGCCGTCAACCTCGCCACGCTCTATGCCGGGGTCAGCACGCCCTACACGTTCTTCGGCCTGATGACGCTGATGGGCCTGGGCAACGGCATGACCATTCCCAACGCCACCGCCGGCGCACTGTCCGTGCGCCCCAGCCTCGCCGGCACCGCCAGCGGCCTCGCGGGCTTCCTGATGATCGGCGGCGGTGCGGGCCTGTCGGCGCTGGCCGGTGCCCTGCTCGGCCCCGGTACCGGGGCCTTCCCGCTGGTGTGGCTTATGCTGCTGACGGCCCTCGGCGGCATTCTCGCCATTTCACTGGTCATCCTGCGCGAACGTCAGGTCGGCGTGCCCTCGATGTGAACACCGTGCTTGCGCACACCGCTTTGCAAATCTAAACCTGCGCCTACGCAAACCTGCAAAGCGAGCCGCCCATGGCCACCCAGAAACTCTATGCCGGCGCCAAGCTGCGCGAAACCCGCCAGCGCCTCGCCCTGACGCAAAAGGATTTCGCCGCCAAGCTCGGCGTCTCCCTGCCCTACCTGAACCAGATGGAGAACAACAACCGGCCCGTCTCCACCACGGTCATCCTCGCCCTGGCACAGGAATTCGGCTTCGACGTCACCGAACTGGCCACAGGCGACGCCGAACGCCTGGTGACCGACATGCGCGAGGCGCTGGCCGACGCCGTCTTCGCCGACGACATCCCCGGCCTCAGCGACCTGCGCCTGACCGCCTCCAACGCCCCCGCCATGGCCCGCGCCTTTCTCGAACTGCACCGCGCCTACCGCGACACCCACGAACGCCTCGCCTCGCTGGACGAGGCTTTGGGCCGAGAGGACGCCCGCCCCCAGGCCTCCCCCTGGGACGAGGTGCGCGACTTCTTCCATTATTGCGACAACTACATCGACGCCGTCGACCGCGCCGCCGAACATTTCGCCGGCCCCGCCTCCGGCCCCCGCCGCATCACCGACCTGGCCGAGGCCCGGCTCGACGCGCTCGGCATCAAGGTGGTGGACAGCGACGACGCGCGCCTGCGCCACTACGACCGCGACGCGCGAATCCTCTATCTCTCGAACCACGCCGAACCCGAGACGCGCCGCTTTCAGCTCCTCCTGCAAGTGGCCCTGCTGACACAGGAAAAGCTGATCGAGGCCACGCTCGACCTCGCCCGGTTCCAGTCCCCGGCGGCGCGCGACATCGCCAAGATCGGGCTGGCGAACTACTTCGCCGGGGCGGCGCTCATGCCCTACACCGCCTTCCTGCAGGCGGCGCAGGAGCATCGCCACGACCTCGAACGCCTCGCCACCCGCTTCGGTGCCTCCATCGAGCAGGTCTGCCACCGGCTCTCGACCCTGCAACGCCCCGGCGCCAAGGGCGTGCCCTTCTTCTTCGTCCGCGTCGACCAGGCCGGCACGATCACCAAGCGCCACTCCGCCACCCGCCTGCAATTCGCCCGCTTCGGCGGGGCGTGTCCCCTCTGGAACGTCCACCGCGCGTTCGAGACACCGGGCCGCTTCCTGCGCCAGCTGGCCGAAACTCCCGACGGCGTGCGCTACATCTCGCTGGCCCGCGACGTCTCCAAACGCGGCGGGCATTTCGGCGCGCCCGTCCGCCGCTTCGCCATCGCGCTCGGCTGCGAGGTGAAGCACGCCGACGCCCTGGTCTATGCCGACGACCTCGACCTGACGCTCTCGCAGGCCTTCGAGCCCATCGGCATCTCCTGCCGCATCTGCGAGCGCACCCAGTGCCACCAGCGCTCGGTCCCGCCGCTGGAACGCCGGTTGCAAGTCACGCCCGACGAACGCGGCGTCCTGCCCTACAAGGTGGGGTGAGGCGCGACGTCCTTGCGCCACGTCATCCCGGACTTGATCCGGGATCTCCTGGTCGCAGAGATCCCCGGGTCAAGCCCGAGGATGACGTCCGACATCGCCGCGCGAGCGCCCGCTGACCGAAAGGCGATTGCCTGCAATCGCCGAAAGGGGGACCGCCCGTCACGCCGCAGGCGTGCCGACTATCAACGGCGCACCTCTGGTGCGACGGGCTGGGATTGGCTGGCGTGAGCGCTTCGATTGGAAGTCTCGCGGCTGTGGTTGCCATAAAGTGCCCTGAACACGCGTCAGGTCGCCACCCCGCGGTCTGGCAATCGCGCGGCCCCGTAGGGTGGGTTTCCAACCCACCTCCACCTCCCCCCGAACAAAAGAAAAACCCCCGGCCAAACCGGGGGTCCTCCAAGTCTCACGAATAAACCCGGAAATCAGGCCATCCACCAGCGCTCCATCCAGCGCTCGCCGTCCATCTCCCAGTTCGACGCCATCTCGCCATGGGCAACCTTCTCGCCCACCGCGAAGACGTAGTTGGCGAACATCGGGATCACGACGCCGCCCTGGTTGGCCACCAGGTCCTGCATCTCGTAATACATCTCCCGGCGCTTGTCCTCGTCCAGCTCGGCGCGGGCCTTGACCAACAGCTCCTCGAAGCGGTCATTGCACCAGAAGCTGTCGTTCCATGCCGCCCCGCACTGGTAGGCGGTGGCGAACATCTGGTCCTCGACCGGACGACCGCCCCAGTAGACGGCGGTGAAGGGCTTCTTCATCCACACGTCCGACCAGTAGCCATCCTTCGGCTCGCGCACCACGTTGATGTTGATGCCCGCCTCCTTGGCCGACGCCTGGTAGAGGATCGCCGCATCCACCGCGCCGCCGAACGCCGCATCCGACGCCGACAGGTTGATGTCGATGCTGTCCATCCCGGCTTCCTTCAGGTGGAATTTCGCCTTGTCGGGATCATAGGTCTTCTGCTCCAGCTCGGAGTTGTAGAAGCGCTGCCCCTCGCCGATCGGATGGTCGTTGCCGACCGTGCCGTAGCCGAACAGGATCTTCTCGACCATTTCCTCGCGGTTGATGCCCCATTTCAGGGCCTGCCGGATGTTGTTGTCGGTATAGGGATCGGTATTCGTCGACATCGCGAAGGTATAGTGCTGCGTCCCCGCCACCGATTCGATGGTCACACCGGGGTTGCGGCCCAGCAGGTTCGCGGCCTTCAGGTCGACCCGGTCGATCGCCTGCACGTCGCCCGACACCAGCGCGGTCGTGCGCGCGTTCTGGTCCACCACGCACAGCATCTCGACCGTGTCGAACCACGCCACGTCGTCGCGCCAGTGGTTCGGGTTGCGCTCGAACTGGCTGCTGACCCCGGCATTGAAGTTCTTCAGGACATAGCTGCCGCAGCCATTGCCCGACTGCCAGTCGATGCCGTCCTCCGTCGCGGGGCAGACCACCAGGTGATAGTCCGACAGAATGAACGGAAAGTCGGCATTGCCGCCATCCAGCGTGAACACCACCGTGTCCTCGCCCTCGGCCTTGACGTCGGTGATCGGCGCCACGATCGGCCCCGCGGCGGAGGTCGAATCCTCGCCCCGGTGGTGATTGATCGACGCCACCACGTCCTCGACGGTCACCGGCTTGCCGTCATGGAACGTCACGCCCTGGCGGATCTTGAAGCGCCATTCGCTGGCATCCTCGGACGCTTCCCAGCTTTCGGCCAGTTCCGGCACCAGCGACCCGTCGGTGGCCACCTCGGTCAGACGCCCGTGAATGCCGAAGCCCAGCGCCAGCATATAGCCGTTCTCCCACTGGCCCGGGTCCAGCGTGTCCGTCGTCTGGCCGTGGCCTTTCGCGACGCGCAGGTCGCCGCCGCGCTTCGGCGTGCTCTGGGCAAAGGACGCCCCCGGCAGGCTCGCCGCGACACCCGCCGCGACAGTGGTTTTCAGGAATCCGCGGCGGTCCAGAAGTCCGCCCTTGATCAATGACATGTCATGTTCTCCCTTGTTGACACGATACTGCAGTAAGTCCTGCGCATGACGCGCGTATGTCCCGGGCCGCGCGGTCTCGCGCTGGCGGCACCGTCCTCGGGGCTGCGCTGCGGTCCCCCCGCATGGCCCCGAAACGACATTACGTCGACCTTAGACGCCACGTGCGGCCACGTGCAACGCGAAAGCTCCCAACGTCTCATCCTCGGTCCCCATCCCCTGTTGACGCAAACAATACGTTTATTGATTGACGAGTCAATTAAAACTCAATACCGCATGGGGTCGTCAGTCACGGAGGACCAATTGCCCAAGATCGGAATGGAACCGATTCGCCGCTCGGCGTTGGTCGAGGCCACGATCCACGAGATCGGCGCGCGCGGCTCGCTCGACGTGACCGTCAGCCAGATCGCCCGCCGCGCCGGCGTGTCCTCGGCGCTGGCGCATCACTATTTCGGCTCCAAGGAACAGATCTTCGCCGCCGCCATGCGCCATATCCTCACCCTCTACGGGGCCGAGGTGCGCGGCGCGCTCATCATGGCCAAAACGCCCCGCCAGCGGCTCGAGGCGATCGTCCGCGCCAGCTTCGCGCCCGGCCAGTTCCGCGACGAGATGATCGCCGCCTGGCTCAACTTCTACGTCCAGGCCCAGAAATCCGACGCGGCGCGGCGCCTTCTGCATGTCTACCAGCGCCGCCTGCGCTCCAACCTCTTTCATGCCTTCCGCCGGCTTGCCCCGGCGGACGAGGCCCGCATCCTCACACGCGGTCTGGCCGCGATGATCGACGGCCTTTATATCCGGCAGGCGCTGCACAGCGCACCGCTCTCGGGCGAAACCGCCATCGGTGTGCTGTTGCACTACATCGACACCTCACTCCCGGAAGGCGCCCCCACATGACACGTCCCAATATCCTCATCTTCATGGTCGACCAGCTGAACGGAAAGCTCTTCCCCGACGGCCCCGCCGACTGGCTCCACGCGCCCAACCTCAAGGCGCTGGCCGAACGGTCTACCCGCTTTCAAAACGCCTACACCGCCTCGCCGCTCTGCGCGCCCGGCCGCGCCAGCTACATGTCCGGCCTCCTGCCCTCGCGCTCCCGCGTCTACGACAACGCCGCCGAGTTCTCCGCCGACATCCCCACCTATGCGCATCACCTGCGCCGCGCCGGCTACCAGACCTGCCTCTCGGGCAAGATGCATTTCGTCGGCCCCGACCAGCTCCACGGCTTCGAGGAACGCCTCACGACCGACATCTACCCCGCCGATTTCGGCTGGACGCCCGATTACCGCAAACCGGGCGAACGCATCGACTGGTGGTATCACAACATGGGCTCGGTCACCGGCTCCGGCGTGGCCGAGATTTCCAACCAGATGGAATACGACGATGAGGTCGCCTACCACGCCACCCGCAAGGTCTACGACTACGGGCGCGGCAAGGACGACCGCCCGTGGTGCCTCACCGTCAGTTTCACCCACCCGCACGACCCTTACGTCGCCCGCAAGAAATACTGGGACCTCTACGAGGGCTGCGAACACCTGCTGCCCGAAGTCCCCGCGATGGACTACGGCGACCACGACCCCCATTCGCAGCGCATTTTCGATGCCAACGACTGGCGCAGCTTCACCATCACCGAAGAGGACATCCGCCGCTCCCGCCGTGCCTATTTCGCCAACATCTCCTATCTCGACGACAAGATCGGTGAGGTGATGGAGGCCCTGCGCGGCACCCGCCAGGAAGACGACACCATCATCCTCTTCGTCTCCGACCACGGCGACATGCTGGGCGAGCGCGGCCTGTGGTTCAAGATGTCCTTCTTCGAGGGCTCCTCCCGCGTGCCCCTGATGATCTCGGCACCTGATATGAAACCCGGCCTCGTCACCGAGCCGGTCAGCAATATCGACGTCTGCCCCACGCTCTGCGACCTCGCCGGGGTGGACATGTCCGAGGTCATGCCCTGGGTCGCCGGAGAAAGCCTCGTGCCCTCGGGCCAGGGCGCGACCCGCAAAAGCCCCGTCGCCATGGAATACGCCGCCGAGGCGTCCTATTCGCCGCTGGTCTGCCTGCGCCACGAGCACTGGAAATACACCAACTGCGCCCTCGACCCCGAACAGCTCTTCGACCTCGACGCCGACCCGCTGGAACTCACCAACCTGGCCGAGGACCCCGCCCACAAATCCACACTGGAGCGCTTCCGCGTCGAGGCCGCCGCCCGCTGGGATCTCGAGGCGTTCGACGCCCAGGTCCGCGAAAGCCAGGCCCGCCGCTGGGTCGTCTACGAGGCGCTGCGCCAGGGCGGCTACTACCCGTGGGACTACCAGCCCCTGCAAAAGGCCTCCGAGCGCTACATGCGCAACCACATGGACCTCAACGTGGTCGAGGACAACGCCCGCTACCCGAGGGGCGAATGATGCTTACCGTCTATGGCCGCGCCACCTCCTCCAACGTGCAACTGGTCATGTGGACCCTCGCCGAGCTCGGCCTCGACTGCGAGCGGCTCGACTACGGCCACGCCCATGGCGGCCTCGACACGCCTGAATTCGGCGCCATGAACCCGCACCGCAAGGTCCCGGTCCTGCGCGACGGCGACCTCGTGGTCTGGGAAAGCACCGCCATCCTGCGCTACCTGGCATCCCGCTACGGTGACGGCGGCGCCTTCTGGCCCGCCGATCCCGCCGCCCGCGCCCCCGTCGACATGTGGGCCGAATGGGCCAAGACGACGCTGGCCGCGGGCTTCACCCATCCCATCTTCTGGCCCCGCGTCCGCACCCCCGCCGCCGAGCGCGACCAGGCCGCGCTCGAGGCCGCCATAACCGCCTTCGACGGACACCTCGCGCGCCTCGCCGAGCAACTCTCCGACCACGATTACATCTGCGGCGACCACTTCACCGCCGCCGACATCGTCGCGGGCCACCTGCTCTACCGCTGGTTCACCATCGACGTCCCCCGCGCCGCCAACCCGACGGTCGAGGCCTATTACGACCGCCTCACCCGGCGCCCCGCCTACCGGACCCACGTCATGGTCCCCTACGACACCCTGCGGGCCGAGGGCGCCTGATGCCTTTTCCTCTGGCCATAAATATCCCGGGGGGAGCGTCGAAACACCGTTTCGACGTGGGGGGCAGCGCCCCCCTCCTTTCCCCAGCGGGCAGCGCCCCCCTCTTCTTCGCAGCGGGCAGCGCCCCCCTCCTCCGCCCACCATCCAAGCGAGGTCCCTGATGCAAGCCGATTACGTCATCGTCGGTGCCGGCAGCGCCGGCTGCGCCATGGCCTACCGCCTCTCCGAGGCGGGCCATTCCGTTCTGGTCATCGAACATGGCGGCACCGATGCCGGCCCCTTCATCCAGATGCCCGGCGCGCTCAGCTACCCGATGAACATGAAGATGTACGACTGGGGCTACCGCACCGAGCCCGAGCCACACCTGGGCAATCGCCGCCTCGCCGCCCCGCGCGGCAAGGTCATCGGCGGCTCCTCCTCGATCAACGGCATGGTCTACGTGCGCGGCCATGCCCGCGATTTCGACCACTGGCGCGACGAGGGCGCCACCGGCTGGGGCTATGCCGACGTCCTGCCCTATTACAAGCGCCTGGAAAACTGGACCGATGCCGGCCACGGCGGCGACCCCGACTGGCGCGGACACGATGGCCCCCTGCACGTGACGCGCGGCCAGATGGCCAACCCCCTCACCCGCGCCTTCATCGAGGCGGGTCGACAGGCGGGTTACCCGGTGACGCCCGACTATAACGGCGAACAGCAGGAAGGCTTCGCGCCCTTCGAGATGACCGTCCACAAGGGCCAGCGCTGGTCTGCCGCCAACGCCTACCTCAAGCCCGCGCTCAAGACCGGAAAATGCGACGTCATCCGCGGCCTCGCGGGCCGTGTGGTCTTCGAAGACGGCCGCGCCATCGGCGTCGAGGTCACCCGCAAGGGCCGTCAGGAAATCATCCGCGCGAATGCCGAGGTGATCCTCTCCGCCTCCGCCTTCAACTCGCCCAAGCTCCTGATGCTGTCGGGCATCGGCCCCGGCGCGCATCTCTCCGACCACGGCATCGACGTGATCGCCGACCGCCCCGGCGTCGGCGCGAACCTGCAGGACCACCTCGAAGTCTACGTCCAGATGGCCGCCTCCCAGCCGGTCAGCCTCTACAAGTACTGGAACCTGCCCGGCAAGGCCCTCGTCGGCCTCACCTGGCTTCTGGGGCGCACCGGCCCGGGTGCCTCGAACCAGTTCGAATCCTGCGGCTTCATCCGCTCCGCGGCGGGCGTCGACTATCCCGACCTGCAATTCCATTTCCTGCCCATCGCCGTGCGCTACGATGGCCAGGCGGCGGCCGAGGGCCACGGCTACCAGGCCCATGTCGGCCCCATGCGCTCCGAGAGCCGCGGGGCGGTCACGCTCAACTCTGCCGATCCCGCCGCGCCGCCGAAGATCTTCTTCAACTACATGAGCTGCGACAGCGACTGGCGCGACTTCCGCCGCGCCATCCGGCTCACGCGCGAGGTCTTCGCCCAGGACGCCTTCGCGCCGTTCTCCAAGCACGAGATCCAGCCCGGCGCGGACATGCAGTCCGACGACCAGCTCGACGATTTCATCCGCGAACACGCCGAAAGCGCCTATCACCCCTGCGGCACCTGCCGCATGGGCCGGGTGGACGACCCGCGCAGCGTGGTCGACCCGCAGGGCCGCGTGATCGGCGTCTCGGGCCTGCGCGTCGCCGACAGCTCGGTCTTCCCGCGCATCCCCAACGGCAACCTCAACGCCCCCTCGATCATGGTGGGCGAGAAGATGGCCGATCACGTCCTCGACCGCGCGCTTCCGGCGGACAACGCCCAGGCCTGGATTCACCCCGACTGGCAGACCGCGCAACGCTGACGGCCGCTCCGGTTTGATCCGCATCAAGGTGCGCGCCCCGGCGCGCGCCTAACCTCTCCTCCGACACGCGAACACCAAGGAGGACCCCCCGATGTCACACACCCCGCACGAGCTGCACGAAGACTTCCCCGACATGGCCGACCGCATAACGGCGCTGAAAAGCTCGGACGCGCATTTCGCCCGGCTGATGGACGACTATCACGCGGTCAACCGGCAGATCCACGCGGCGGAAACCAACGTGACCCCGGTCTCGCCCGCCGCCGAGACGGACATGCGCAAGCAACGCGCCCGGCTGAAGGACGAACTCTACACGTTGCTCACGGCCTGACACGCAATGATGGATCGCCCCTTGCCGCGCCGCCCGGTGCGGCAAGCCCGCCCCCCGCGAAAAGTCGCACCGACGCGATACCACCCGGATACCGACGTGATACCGACGTGGCGTTTTCGGCGTTCGGGCCGAGATTAACCAAGTGATTCAGAACTTGGTCTGATGCGCCGCCGGGGTCACCGCGCGGCGCTTCAGCACAGCCTCCCGCCAGCTGATGAAACTGACCGATCCGACGATCACCAGCCCGCCCAAAATCACCCACGGATCAAAGGGTTCGGCGAAAAAGGTCACGCCCAACAGCACCGCCCACACAAGCTGCAGGAACGTCACCGGCTGCGTCACCGCCAAGGGAGCGGCGCGAAACGCCAGCGTCATGGTGTAATGCCCGCCCGTGGCAAAGGCCGCGACCCCCATCAATATCGCCAGTTCCCAAAGGGTTGGCGGCACCCAGTTGCTCAGCGCCACGGGCGCCAGCCCGATCGTCACGGTGATCGACAGCATCGCCACCACCAGCCCGGGCGCACAGCGGTCGGACAGCATCTTGGCCAGCAGGTACGACCCGCCGAAGGCCACCGCCGTGAACAACATCGCGAAATGCCCGGGCCCCAGCTCGCGGAACCCCGGGCGCAGGATGATGAACGCGCCGATCAGGGCCACGACGATGGCCATGACCCGTCGCATGGCCAGTCTTTCCCCCAGAAAAAGCGCCGCGCCCAGCGTGACATAGATGGGCGAGAGATAGTTCATCGCCGTCACGTCCGCGAGCGGGATCCGCGCCATGGCAAAGAACCACAGGCCCACCCCGGCGGAATGCGCGAGCCCTCTCGCGGCGAACAGGCCCCAGGTGCCGCGGTCCAGCCGCAGGCGGCTCAGCGTGCCCAGCATCGGCAAAAGAAAGATAAGCCCCAGCACGTACCGAAGAAACGCCGCCTCCGTGGCAGGGATCCGCGTGCCCAGAAGCTTCACCATGGCGGTCACACCGACAAACAGCACCCCGGTCACGACCATCCAGAAAACACCCCAGCCGGGCCGCGCATTCAACTCTGAACTCATGACGGCATAAAGCCCGCGGCGCGCCGGGATGTCGAGCGCAAAAGTACGGAATTTTCAGACCCCGTTAACCTCCGCCTGCCAGGATGGCGCCAAGGCACGCCTTGTCGCGGTGGCAAAATTTTTTCGAAAAAAAATTTTGCGCCCGGCGGCGCGTCAGGCGCTCAGATCTTCTGTTGCGTGTATTTGCGCAGCTCCGCCCGCGCCACCTGCCGCCGATGCACCGCGTCCGGCCCGTCGGCCAGCCGCAGGGTGCGCAGATGCGTCCACATCGCCGCCAGCGGCGTATCCTGGCTGATGCCCTGCGCGCCGAACATCTGGACGGCCTCGTCCACCACCTTCAGCGCCACCTTGGGCGCGACCACCTTGATCTGGCTGATCCAGGGCGCCGCCGCCCGTGCATCGCCCTGGTCCATCATCCACGCGGCCTTCAGGCACAACAGCCGCGCCTGCTCGATCTCCATCCGGGCCTCGGCGATATAGTCGAAATTCGCCCCCAGCTGCGCCAGCGGCTTGCCGAAAGCCTCGCGCTGCAGGGACCTGCGGCACATCAGCTCCAGCGCCGCCTCGGCCATGCCGATGGCCCGCATGCAATGGTGAATGCGCCCCGGCCCCAGCCGCCCCTGCGCGATCTCGAACCCGCGCCCCTCGCCCAGCAGCATGTTCTCGGCCGGCACCCGCACATCGCTGAACCGGATATGCATGTGCCCATGCGGCGCGTCATCGGCGCCGAAGACCTTCATCGGCCTGACCTTCTCAACACCCTGCGTGTCGGACGGCACCACGATCATCGAATGGCGCTGATGCTTGGGCAGGTCGTCATTGCCGGTCTTGACCATCACGATATAGACCGCGCAGCGCGGGTCCCCGGCCCCCGTGGCCCACCACTTTTCGCCGTTCAGGACATAGGCGTCCCCCTCCCGCACACAACTCAGCGAGATGTTCGTGGCGTCCGAACTGGCCACATCCGGCTCGGTCATCAGGTAGGCCGAGCGGATGTGTCCTTCCAGGAGCGGGGCCAGCCACCGCGCCTTCATCTCGTCGGTGCCGTATTTCTGGAACACTTCCATGTTGCCGGTGTCCGGGGCGTTGCAGTTGAACACCTCCGCCGCCATCGGCGTCTTGCCGATTTCTTCTGCGAAATAAGCGTACTCGACCGTGCTCAGCCCCACACCGCCCTCACCATCGGTCAGCCAGAAATTCCACAGGCCCGCCGCCTTGGCCTGCGCCTTCAGCCCTTCCAGGATCTCGGCCTGCCGCTCGGTATAGCTCCAGCGGTCGCCCTTCTCGACCTCCGCGTGGTACGGGGCCTCCATCGGCATGATGTCATCGCGCACCATCGCCCGCACCCGGTCCAGCAGCTCCGCGACATGCGGTCGGATTTCGAAGTTCATGAGGCACCCTCCCGGTCGTGGCCTGGCCAGGCTCTGGTGATCGCATGTTGCCATCGCAGGGTCCAGTGCCCACCGTCAAATCCCCGCAAAAGCGACACAATCCGGCGGTATCCCTCGTGCCAGGCCGATCGGCCGCCCGCTGTGCCCCGTTGTGTTTTCAGGGCGGTCGTGACGCCCCTTGTCTCAGCAGCCGTCACGCCCCAGCACCATCACCCAGATCCGTCCCGGCGCCTCGACCACCGCCATTTCCCGGGCCTGCGGGGCCAGCATGTTCCTGCGATGCCCGGACGATCCGGCCCAACCGTTCAGAACCGCGTCCAGCCCACGCTGTCCCTTGGCGATGTTCTCGGCAATGAAACAATAGCCGTAGCCCACGCGCCGCGCCCTGTCGCCCACGCTGCTCCTATCCGATCCGGTATGGCTGAAATACCCCTTTCGGGCCATGTCCGCCGCATGGATCGAGGCCACGCGGGTCAGCCTGTCGGAAAGGCTCACGGGGGAAAGCCCGCGCGCGGCGCGAAAGCTGTTGACCCAGTCCCGCGCGGCGGCGCTCCGATCGGTCGCCTCCTGGGCCACGGCCAGTTGGCATGTCATGGCGGCGATGATGGCAAGAAGGCAAATCCGGACAGGCATGAGCCGACCCTATCCGCTGCAGCCGGATCGCGCCAGCCGCCAGCCCTCAGAGATAGCGCGAAAGGATCTCCAGCGCGGCCTCGTGCTGCTGGCGTCCCGCGGCCGCGATGGCCCGCCCGCCCCCGTGTGCCGGCCCGCCGCTCCAGTCCGTGACGATGCCGCCAGCGGCCTTGATCACCGCGATCGGCGCCTGGATGTCGTACGCGTTGAGCCCGGCCTCGATCACCAGGTCCACCTGCCCGCAGGCGACAAGCGCATAGGCATAGCAATCGAGCCCGTAGCGGGTCAGCTGCGCCTGGCGTGCCACGTCCCGAAAGGCCGCGCCCTCGGCCTCGGTGCCGACCTCGGGAAAGGTGGTGAAGACGGTCGATTGCGACAGCGGCGCCTCGCCCCTTGTCTTCAGCGCCCGCGCGCCGTGCGGTCCGCGCATCCCGGCGCGGCCGAAGCCGCCCTCGAACCGTTCACCGATATAGGGCTGGTCGATCAGGCCATAGACCGGGCCGCCCTGATCGGCGACGGCGATCAGAACACCCCATGTCGGCGCCCCGGCCACGAAGGCGCGCGTGCCGTCGATCGGGTCCAGAACCCAGGTCAGGCCGCTCGTGCCCGGGCTTTCGCCCATTTCCTCGCCAAGGATCGCGTCGTCTGGGCGGCGCTCGGCCAGCACCTCGCGCATTGCGGCTTCCGCGGCCCTGTCGGCGGCGGTGACCGGATCGAATCCCGCCGACGCCTTGTTTTCCACGTCAATCGCCCCGGCGCGAAACCACGGCAGGATGGCGTCGCGCGCCGCATCAGCAAGCGCGTGCGCCGTGTTAACAATTTCAGAGTCGTTCCGGGTCATTCTATCCCCACCTTGTAACTGCATGGCGGGGATAAACGGCTTCTAGGACCGGCTCAAGCGACGTCGCTGAGAACCCGTGCCAGATCGAACAGGCGACGGCGCTGATTTTCCGGGATCGCGTAATAGGACCGGATCAGATCAAGCGCTTCCTTGTCGCCCAGCAAATCCGCCGGGATCATGTCGCTCTCGTTTCTCGCGTCGCCATCGTGGTCGATACCGTCAAAGAAAAAGCTGACTTCCACGTCGAGGGCATCCGCGATGTCCCAAAGGCGAGAGGCGCTGACGCGGTTCGCGCCGGTTTCATATTTCTGAATTTGCTGGAATTTGATGCCGACGCTTTCAGCCAGCTGTTGTTGGGTCATTCCAACCAGCCAGCGGCGATGGCGAATACGTTTTCCGACATGCACGTCTACGGGGTGCGGCATGGGCAGTCCTTTCCTCAGGTGCCAACCCGGTTTGAAGTCATAATTTCCCGGGCGGGCGTTAAAAAAAATAATAGGCCGCGCATCCCAGCGACACTGACGAGAAAATAAGTGCTGAGATTCTGTATAGCAAGAAATATTGCACCCCGAATAAGGGATCGGTCCCTTATACCTACAATCTAAACGGGCATATACTTCTTTTGTATAGGTTGCCCACAACCAGAGCACGCGTTTGACATCGTTTCGGGACTTCGATTATCCGGGCAAGACGCCGGTCCGATCCGACAATTATTCATGAGGAGCCTCTAGATGCGCGCGTTCCGGATCGATTCGCACGATACAACCGCAACCCTCCAGGACGTCGAGGCGCCCCGGCCCGCCGCCGGGGAGATCGGACTGCAAATCCATGCCTGCGGGCTGAATTTCGCCGATCTGCTGATGCTGAAAGGCGAGTATCAGGACACGCCCGACACGCCGTTCACCCTCGGCATGGAAGTGGCAGGCACGGTAGAGGCGCTGGGGGACGGGGTCGAAGGACCCGCCATCGGCAGCCGCGTTGCCGTTTTCGGCGGCCAGGGAGGCCTGGCAGAGCGGGGTTGCTTTCCCGCCGACCGCGCGGTGATCCTGCCCGATCAGATGAGCTTTACCGACGCGGCGGCGTTTCAGATCGCCTATGGCACCAGCCATGTCGGCCTCGATCACAAGGCCCGTCTGCAACCGGGCGAGACCCTGCTGGTTCTCGGCGCGGCGGGCGGCGTCGGTCTGACCGCGGTCGAGATCGGCAAGCTGATGGGCGCCACCGTCATCGCCTGCGCCCGCGGTGCCGACAAACTGGAGGTTGCCCGCAAGGCCGGGGCCGATCACCTGATCGACGCCGAAACCGACGATATCCGGGAGGCGTGCCGTGCCCTGGGGGGCGTCGATGTCGTCTACGATCCCGTCGGCGGGGACCAGTTCAAATCCGCCATGCGCGCCTGCCGTCCCGAGGCCCGCATCCTGACCATCGGCTTTGCCAGCGGTGAGGTGCCGAAAATTCCGGCCAACCACTTGCTGGTCAAGAATATCTCGGTCCTGGGGCTCTACTGGGGCGGCTACCTTGCCTTCCGGCCGCAGGTCGTCACCGACAGCCTGGCGCAGCTCTTCGCCTGGTATGCCGACGGCCGGCTGAAACCGCATGTCAGCCACATCCTGCCGCTCGAGAAGGCGCAGGAGGGGCTCGACCTGATGCGCACGCGCAAATCCACCGGCAAGGTCGTCATCACGACCGGCTGAAACCGCGCGCTCAGGCCTGCCGCAACAGGGTCGGCGTCGCGGCCCGGTATCCCTGCCGCAGCAGATCGGCCATTTCGCGCGTGATCTCGTCACGATTGGCCGACCCGTACATGTTGATCTGCTGATAGCCCAGCTCCGGCAGCGCTCCTTGCGTGTTGATCGCCTCCTGATGCGGCGGGATGCTGGTCTCCAGCAGCGCCCCGACCGCAAGGTCCGCGCTGATCAGCGCCTCGACCGAGCGGTCCTCGTCCGACTCTATCGCCAGTTCCCAGTCGATCCCCGCCGCGTCCAGGATGCGCAGCACCGGCGCCCGGAAGATGCAGAAATTGCAGAATCCCAGCCGCAAGGGCCGTTTTCGCCAGGCCTGGCCGCCCAGGGCACCGACCCATTTCAGCGGGATTTTCGTCAAGGTCTCTCCGCCCGGCGTCAACGCTTTCTCGGTCGTCAGGATCAGGTCGATCTCGCCTTTCTTCAACGCGTCGTGCAGCCGGACGGTGCTGGAGGATTTCAAGACGACATTCACCCTCGGGAAAACGCTGTTGAACGTCTTCAGAACCCGCGGCACGACGGGATAGATGATGTCATGCGGCACGCCCAGGGTCAGCGTGCCCTCGTAAACCTCGTCCGAAAGCCGCCCCACGGCCTCGTCATTCAAATCGACGATGCGCCGCGCATAGGTCAAGAGCTGCTCGCCCGAGGCGGTCAGCGCGATGCGCCGGTTGCTGCGATCCAGCAGGTCGATCCCAAGCAGGTCTTCCAAACGCTTGAGCTGCATCGACACCGCCGACTGCGTCAGGTTCAGCACCTGCGCGGCGCGGGTGACGCCGCCCTGCTCGGCGACTTCCAGAAAGGACCGCAAGGTCGTCATGTCGAGATTCCGCATTCATCATGTTCCTTGATGCAATCCAAGCCAAACATTCATTTTTCATATATGACCCGACATGCCATTTATATCAACAGTAATAATGAAGCGCGCTGCGCCATCACTGAAATTGAAAGGACGCACTCATGCTCACTTTGTCATTCCGTCGCCATGCGCCCTACCGGGCCCCTCGCCGCGCCCGCCTGCTTGATGCGCTCGAGATGTATCGCCAGCGCCGTGCCCTGGCGCGTCTCGACGATCACGCGCTTCAGGATATCGGCATCACCCGCCAGGAAGCGATGGCCGAGGCCCGCCGTCCGATCTGGGACATCACGCGTCGCTGACACGCGAACCGACTGTTTCCGCACGATTTCGGTGCGGATTTTCTTGAAAAGAGACGTCGGGCACACGATATTGTCTGCAAACCTCGCTCGAGGTTTGAATGGGACACTTATTCGGAGGCTTGAATGGCTCAATTCGAAACGATCCGGTCGGGAACTGGTGCGCGTACCGCCGCGATCGACGAAGGCTTGCGCGCCCACATGAACAAGGTCTACGGCACGATGTCGATCGGCATGTTGCTGACCTTTGCGGCCGCTTGGGCCGTGGGCAACAACGCCGCGATGATGGAAACGCTGTTCACCGGCTTCACACGCTATATCGTGATGTTCGCCCCGCTGATCATGGTCTTCGCCTTCGGCGCGGTGATCAACAAGCTGTCGGCGGCTGCGGCACAACTCTTCTTCTACGCCTTCGCCGCGGTGATGGGTGTGTCGATCTCGTACATCTTCGTGGTGTTCACCGATTTCTCGATCGCCCAGGTCTTCTTGGCCACGGCGGCGGCCTTCGCAGGTCTTTCGCTGTGGGGCTACACCACCAAGAAGGACATCTCCGGCTGGGGCAGCTTCCTGATCATGGGTGTGATCGGCCTGATCGTGGCGTCGATCGTCAACATCTTCATCGGCTCCAGCGAAATCATGTTCGCGATCTCGGCCATCGGCGTGCTGATCTTCGCCGGCCTGACCGCCTATGACACGCAGTCGATCAAGAACGAGTACCTGGCCCACGCCCACCACGGCGACAGCGAGTGGCTGGGCAAGGCGGCCATCATGGGCGCCCTGCGGCTCTATCTCGACTTCATCAACATGTTCATGATGCTGTTGAACCTGCTGGGCCAGCGCGAATAACGACAGCGCACCAGGCTGAAACGAACAACGGGCCGGTCGTCAGACCGGCCCTTTTTCGTGGGGCCCGCCGGCGTCGGGAACACCCGTCCCGGGCCTGCCCCGGGACCTCCCGTAGCAAAAGACCCCGGATCGGGTCGCCGGCGGTCGCCGCGTCCCGGCGCGCAGCTTTTGAACGTCCCAAAGCAAAAGGCCGCACCCATCGGCACGGCCCTTGAAAACGCTCATTCGGAGGGAAGATCCTACTTGATCTTGCCTTCCTTGTACTCGACGTGCTTGCGCGCGACGGGGTCGTATTTGCGCACCGACATCTTCTCGGTCATGGTGCGGGCGTTCTTCTTCGTCACGTAGAAGTGGCCCGTGCCGGCGGTCGAGTTCAGGCGGATCTTGATTGTGGTCGGCTTCGCCATGGGTATCTCTCCTGCGGCGGGATGTCAGCCACCCCGCGAAATTCGTCATGAAGCCCGCCTTTTAAACGCGCGGGCCTGCATGTCAACCGGATTCTCCGCCCCGCTCAGTTCGAGCTGACGCGCGTCGGCATCCGGTAGAAATGATGCACCCCGATCGTGGTGGTCCGGGCGAAATTGCGCGACCATTTCGGGCGCACGGCCTTGGTGTGGTAATGCGTCGCTCCGGCCGTCAGGTCGCGCCTGGCGCCCTTGACCATCAGGTACGCCACCTTGCCGGCCCGTTCGAAGGCACGTTTCTCGCTGATCCGGTCGCTGGCGCCGTCACAGGTGTAGGTGAACTGGCATTGGTACTTGCGGCCCGTGCCCTGGTGCACAACACCGCAGATCGTGTCGGGGAAGCGGGCGCTGTCGACCCGGTTCATGATGACCTCGGCCACCGCGAACTGACCCTTGACGCTTTCGCCGCGCGCCTCGTGGTACAGCGCTTCGGCCAGGCAACGCCACTGCTCGCCGCCCGTCTGGGCCGACTGCGCGGCCAGCCAGGCGCGCGAATACGTCACGTCCACGCCCGGACGCTCCATGTAGCGCGCCACCATATCTTCGGGAATCGAACTCAGCACGCGGTTCTCGTGCGCATATAAACGGTTGATGTCCTGCTCTGCCGCGGCCGCGGTTCCAAGGCACATCATCAAGATCGTCGCGAGTGTTCTCAAGGCTCGCCTCCTTCAAAATAAGACCCTACGGGCCCGTCAAGTCGCGACGAGGTACATAAAAGGGGTATGCGAGTCCAGCCTGCGGCGCTGCAAGGGCGGTATGCAGCGGGATTGCAAGAGCGAAGATCGGCGGAATTATGGCAGATATGGCGAGAACCCGCCCGGAATCTACCCGATCTTGTCCTTCACGGCCAATTGTGCGGCAGCTAGTCGCGCCACCGGAACCCGGAACGGAGAACAGGACACATAGTCGAATCCCGCCGTCCGGCAAAAGGCAATCGATTCGGGGTTGCCGCCGTGTTCGCCACAGATCGACAGGGTCAGGTCAGGGGCCACCTCGCGGCCGCGCCGCGCCCCGATCTCCAGCAATTCGCCCACCCCGTCGACGTCCAGCACGTGGAACGGGTCCTCGGGGAACACACCCTGCTTGACGTAATGCGACATGAACCGCCCGGCGTCATCGCGGCTGAGGCCATAGGTCATCTGCGTCAGGTCGTTGGTGCCGAAACTCAGGAACGCCACGTGCGGCGCAATCTCGGCGGCGCGCAACGCGGCGCGCGGGGTCTCGACCATCACGCCCAGCCGATAGGTGAAGTCGCGGCCCGTCTCGCGGCGCACGGCATCGGCCACGTTGTCGACATTCTCGCGCACCAGTTCGACCTCGCGCATCGCCGAGACCAGCGGGATCATGATCTCGGGTACGACCGGATCGCCCTCCTTGCTGGCGGCGACCGTCGCCTCGAAGATCGCCCGCGCCTGCATCTCGTAGATCTCCGGCACCGCGATGCCCAGCCGCACACCGCGCATCCCCAGCATGGGGTTGTATTCTCCCAGCGATTCCACCCGCTCGGTCACATCCGCCACCGGCAGGTCCAGCGCGTCGGCCAGCTCGCGAATGCCCTCGCGGTCGGCGGGCAGGTATTCGTGCAAAGGCGGGTCGAACAGCCGGATACAGACGGGCATCCCCGACATGATCCGGAAAAGGTCGATGAAATCCGCCCGCTGCATCGGCAACAGCACCTCCAGCGCCGAGGCCCGGTCCTCGCTGGTATCGGCAAAGATCATCTCGCGCATCGCCACCAGGCGGCTGGGTTCCACGAACATGTGCTCGGTCCGGCACAGCCCGATCCCCTGCGCCTTGAAGGTCAGCGCCAGTTCGGCATCGGCCTGGGTGTCGGCATTGGCGCGCACCTCGATGTCGCGCACCTCGTCGGCCCAGCTCATCAGCGTCTTGAACGTCTCGTCCCGCGCGGCCTCCAGCAGGCGCGGCTCGCCGGCCAGAACCTCGCCGCTGGTGCCGTCGATGGTGATCTGATCCCCGGCCATCAGGCTGCGGCCGTCGGGAAAGACCAGCCGCTTGCGCTTGATCTGAAAGGTGATCGCGGAGGCGCCCACGACACAGGGCTTGCCGATGCCCCGCCCGATCACGGCGGCATGACTGGTGATCCCGCCCCGCTCGGTCAACACACCGGCGGCGGCGTGCATCCCGCGAATATCCTCGGGGCTGGTTTCTCGCCGCACCAGGATCGCCGCTTCGCCGCGCGACTCCGCCGCCTGGGCGTCCTCGGCGCTGAAGACGATCTTTCCCGCGGCCGCGCCGGGGCTGGCGGCGATGCCGCGCGCCAGGACGTCGCGCTTGACCTCGGGGTCGATCTGCCGGTGCAGAAGTTCATTCAGCGCCCGCGGCTCGATCCGCATCAGCGCCTCCTCGCGTGTGATGATCCCCTCCTCGGCCAGCGCCACGGCGATGGCCACGGCAGCGCGGGCGTTGCGCGACACGCGCACCCCGTCCAGCAGGTAGACCTCGCCGTTCTCGATGGTGAATTCGGCCTGCATTTCCTCGCGCAGCTTCTCGCGCATCAGCTTGGTGCATTGCTTCAGCCGCGCGAACGCCTCCGGCGCCAGTTCCTCCAGCGACGGGCCGCGCGGATCCTTCTGCAGGAAGAGCGCCTCCTTGCTGGCCTTCAGCGCCTCGCGCCCCTGGCTCTGGCTCAGGTAGCGCCCGGTGCAGCGCCGGTCGCCCGTCACGCTATCGACCAGCTGCATCACGCCCGAGCCGCATTCGCCCTCGCCCAGGCCAAGCGCCATTTCCTGCACCACAAGGCCAAGGCCCGCATCGGCCGGCGCGCCCTTGGCCTGCCGCAAGAGCCGTGCCGTGGTGCCTTGCCACGCCCGCGCCATGGATCGCAGCACGCCCAACAACTGCACTTTCGCATCCTGCGGGAACTCTTCCTCGACTTCCTCTTCGTATGCGACCAGCGCCTGGCCCACCGCCTTGACCGGATCATCGTCCAGGTCGTCGAACATGTCCGGGTCGGCGCGGGCCACGTGCACCGCGTAGGCCTGCACGAACCGCAGGTAGAGCGTCGCCGCCGCCGGCTTGCCGATCCGGTCCGACAGGTCGACGAACCGCGCATCGTTCATCCCGATGTTCAGAACAGCCCCCGGCCCGCCCCAGTCGGGGTCCTCGGAGGACGGGCGCACGCACAGCACCGGCAATTCGCCGAACGGGTCCAGCAGGGATGCCATGTCCGGCACCTCGCCGTCCGCGATGCCCCTCACCGCGTCGAAGGACAGCGCGACCGTGCGCGGGACCGGCAAGTCCAGCCGCACGAGGCGTTGCAGGCACTTGGCCCGCCCGCCATGCGTCGGGATCGCGATGGGCGCGTCGGGAGTGATCGGCGTGATATGTTCAGGGCCCTGCTGCACTGCGGCAATTCCTTTTCTGGCCCGCAGAATACGCAAGCCGAATTTTTAGGCAAGGCCTGTCGGGTCCACCGCTGCGGTTTGCCCCACTATCCTTCCAACCGCCGCAAATCCGCCGCCTGCAGACAGATCTGGCGGATGGAATGCAGCATGTTCAAACGGTTGCGCCGCAGGATCGCATTCTCGGAATTGATCTGCACCGCCTCGAAGAACGCGTCGATCGGCGCGCGCAGCGCGGCCATGGCGCCCATGGCGCGGGCGAAATCCTCGTCCTTCGCGGCGGCGGCGATGGTTTTCTCCGCATCCTGCAAGGCCGCGAAAAGCGCCTTTTCGGTCGCGTCCTCGGCAAACTTGGGATCGGCGCCAAAGGAATACTCGACCCCGTCCTTCTCCTCGGCCTGTGTCAGGATGTTGTTCGCCCGCTTGAACCCCTGCACCAGGTTCTCGCCATCCTCGGTCTGCAGCACATCCTGTAAGGCCCGCGCCCGCTTGACCAGCAGAGCCAGATCGTCATTGCCCTCCATCGCGATACAGGCGTCGATCACGTCATGGCGGATGCCCTGGTCCCGCAGATAGACCTTCAGGCGGTCATGGAAGAAGGAAAGGAGGTCGGCAGACTTTTCCTCGCACTCCGACGCATCATCGACCCGCATCGAGAACGAGTTCCTCAAAGGTAAGGTCAGATCATTCTCCAAGACCAACCGGATCACCCCCAACGCCCCCCGCCGCAGCGCAAAAGGGTCCTTCGACCCCGTCGGCTTTTCATCAATCGCCCAAAAACCTGCCAGCGTATCCAGCTTGTCCGCCAGCGCCACGGTGACCGAGACAAGACGCGTCGGCACCGCATCAGACGGCCCGAGCGGCGCGTAATGCTCCTCGCAGGCCGCCGCCACATCCTCGGGCAAGCCCGCCTCGGCGGCGTAATACCGCCCCATGACCCCCTGCAATTCCGGGAATTCATAGACCATTTCCGAACTCAGATCGGCCTTCGCCACCTTCGCCGCCTGTTCCGCCAGATCAGGATCGGCCCCCACCACCGACGCGATCTCCCGCGCCAGCGCGGCAATCCGCGCGATCCGCTCGGCCTGGCTGCCCAGCTTGTTGTGGAAGGTCACGTTCTTCAGGCTGTCCAGCCACGGCCCCATGCCCTCATTGGCGATGCGCAGATCGTTCTCCCAGAAGAACTTGGCATCCGCCAGCCGCGCGGCCAGCACCTTCTGGTTGCCCGCCAGGATCGTCGCGCCCTCGTCGGCGGTTTCGCGGTTCGCCACCGTCACGAACTGCTCGATCCGGCCCGTCTTGGGATTGCGCACCGAAAAGAACTTCTGGTGCTCCTTCATCGACGATTGCAGCACCTCGGGCGGCAGGTCCAGGAACTCGGCCCCGATCTCGCCCATCAGCGGCACGGGCGATTCCACCAGCCCCGCGACCTCCTGCAACAGCCCCTTGTCCTCGACCACCTCGAGCCCACGGGCAAAGGCCAGGTTCGTGGCCTCCTGCCAGATATGACCGGCGCGTTCCTCGGGGTTCAGCTCGACCTTGGCGCGCTTCAGCTTCGCCGCGTAATCCTCGAAGGACGTGACGGAAAACCGCCCCGGCGCCATGAACCTGTGCCCTTCGGTGCTGTCGCCCGCCTTGATGCCGTCCACGTCCAGCGGCACGACCTGCGCCTCGCCCGCGTCGTCCGTCAGGATGCACAGGATGGAATGCAAGGGCCGCACCCAGCGCAGGCTGCCCGCGCCCCAGCGCATCGACTTGGGCCACGGGAAGTTGCGGATCGTGTCGTCCAGCACCTCGGCGACGATCTCCGCCGCCGGACGGCCCGGCCTGGTGATGGTCGCGAAATAGACCTGGCCCTTCTTTTCATCGCGCACTTCAAGCGCGTCGCGCGTCACGCCCGCACCGCGCAGGAAGCCCTCGATCGCCTTTTCCGGAGCATCGACGCGCGGCCCCTTGCGCTCTTCGCGCAAGGTCGGGCTCTCGGACAACAGCCCTTCCAGCGCCAGCGTCAGCCGCCGGGGCGTGGCAAAGGCCGCGGCCCCCGCATAGGTCAGGCCGGCCTCGACCAGCCCGTCGGTCATCCGCTTTTTCAGGTCCTCGCAGGCCCGCGCCTGCATCCGGGCCGGGATTTCCTCGGAGAAGAGTTCGATCAGAAGGTCGGGCATGATGTCACCGGAACGTCTTGGGTCAACGTCCCGGTGCTTAACGGGCCTGCCGCGGCGCGGCAAGCCGATTGACGGCAATTAGCTGGCGGCAGCGGTCCGCGCCGTGGACTTGGCCTTCGCCTTGGCGGCCTGCGCCATGCTTTGAATGTCGTTGCTGTGGCCCACGCCCGGCACGATGCGATAGCGCGCCTCGACGAAATTCTCGATGCCGAAGCCGATGATGCCCAGCGCGATCACGCCCAGCAGGACCCGCCCGCCGGTCATGCCGCGGATGTAGTCCAGCGCACCGCCGATCCCCATGGCCGAGGACGGATCGGAATTCATCGCCGCAAGGCCAAGGAACAGGCCGACGATGGCCAGAACGATCCCGTAGCTGACGAAGCCCCAGCGCAGGAGCGGCTCCAGCTTTTGCGTCTTCTCATTGTTCTGGATGTACCGCTTGTACTTCTTCTTCCAGCCCTTGATCACGTAGTGGACGCCCGCGCCCAGAATGCCGAGGGCCGCAGCGCCCACGATCCATTTACCGCCGGGCATTTGCAGGACCTTCGCCGTCCAGTCGGACGCGCCGCCACCGCCGGAACTGCCGCCGACCCCCAACGCCACTGACGCCATCGCGAACCCGAGGCCCACGTGGATCAGCCCGGTCACCACCAGCGCAAGCCGCTGAAACAGGCCCTTTTCCTCGTCGCCGCGATTTTCAAGGTCGAAATAGGCGGCGATGAAGCGCCAGATGCCGTAGCACACGAACCCCAGCGCCACGAGCCACAGCAGGATCTGCCCGAACGGCGCGTCGCGCAGCGTCTGCAACGCACCCTTGGTCCCTTCGGCATCGCCACCCCACAGGGCGGCGGACATCGTCAGCCCGCCGAGGATAAGGTAAACCAGCCCTCTTGCGGAATACCCCGCCCGCATCATCGGAATGACCCAGTCGGGTGCTCTCTGATCGGCCATGGCGCGTCCTCCGCTGCGTGTGGGCATTGGTGGGACAGCGTGCGAAGCCGGTCTAAAGTTCCTTAATCTTCTGGATTATCTTCACGCGGCGGGCATTCCTCGCCCACCACGGTGCCGTCATAGGCCTTGTCGCCGCATTCGTTCAGCTCGTGCCAGGCATAGCCGCGCCCGTCCTCGGCGACGACGACGATGCGGTCGATCCCGTAATGGATGTTCTTCTCGCCCAGGAAGGCCAGCGCGGTGCCGGACTGCAGCTCCCCGGCAATCGCCTCGGCATCGAAACAGTCGAACCAGCCGGGTGCGGTCAGCGGCTCGGCGCCCTCGTACATCTCGTAGGTCTCGGTCAGCATCGCCTGGCTCATCTCGGTAGTGAAACAGGCGCGATAGCGGATCGGGCTGCTGGCGGCGTCGATGGCCTGGAAATCCTCGTAAAGCACCGGCTCGGGCGCGCCGGTGGCCAGGTTCACCATGCGCACGTCATCGGTGCCGGTCGCCTCCACCGGCTCGTAGAAATGGTAGACCTGCAGGTAATACATGGCCGCCCCGGCCAGAAGTGCGATCATGACGATCCCGATCCCGATAACCTTGCCCATCAGTCGCCCCTTCCGCGCGGCGTCACGCGGCATACCCTGCATCGGCGGTCAGAACGTAGGCATCGGCGCATTTCTTCGCCAGCGCCCGCACCCGCCCGATATAGGCCTGCCGCTCGGTCACGCTGATCACGCCGCGCGCGTCCAGGAGGTTGAAGATGTGGCTCGCCTTGATGCACTGGTCATAGGCTGGCAGCGCCATCACGATCCGGCGGCCGGTCTTGGGGTCGGTCTCGGGCTGGTCCAGGATGCGCTCGCATTCCTGCTCCGCGTCGATGAAATGCTGCAACAGCATGTCGGTGTCGGCCACATCGAAGTTCCAGCGCGCATATTGCGCCTCGGCCTCGCGGAAGACGTCGCCATAGGTCAGCGGGATCGGTGCGCCGGGGTCGTTGAACGGCATCTCGTTGCCGTCGTCATAGCCCAGCACGTACATCGCCAGCCGTTCCAGCCCGTAGGTCAGCTCACCCGACACCGGCGCGCAATCATGCCCGCCCACCTGCTGGAAATAGGTGAACTGGCTCACCTCCATCCCGTCGCACCACACTTCCCATCCCAGGCCCCAGGCGCCCAGCGTCGGGCTCTCCCAGTCGTCCTCGACAAAGCGGATGTCGTGCAGGTCCATGTCGATGCCGATCGCCTCCAGCGACCCCAGGTAGATCTGTTGCAGGTTCGCGGGGCTCGGCTTGATGATGACCTGGTACTGGTAATAGTGCTGCCAGCGGTTCGGACTGTCGCCGTAACGCCCGTCGGTGGGACGGCGCGACGGTTGCACGTAGGCCGCCGACCACGGCCGCGCCCCCAGCGAACGCAAGGTCGTCGCCGGGTGGAACGTGCCCGCCCCCACTTCCATGTCGTAGGGCTGCATCACCGCGCAGCCCTGCGCGGCCCAGTAGGCCTGCAAACGCAGGATGATGTCCTGGAATGACCGCGGTTTGCCGGTGCTGTCGCTCATGGAATGTCCTCCGGGTCGCCCCTCGTGATGCTCGGCCCTTCCCTACGGCGCTCTCAGCCAAGGGTCAATTGCCCTGAAAGGCCATATTTAGGATGCACGCGCCCTCAGATTTGCTAAAAAGCGGGGAAGAGCAGAAACAACACCGAACTCGGCAAGGGACGTACATGTCGCGCATCTTTCTAACCTTCGTATTCCTGGCCGTCGCCCTTGTGGCGCCGGTCGCCGCCAAGGCCCAGGTCTTCATCCAGATCGAGGCGCAACCCAGCCTTGCCCAGGCCGAGGCCAGCCTGCGCCGATACGCCGGACGGATGCAGGACGTGAACGGCTTTGCCCTGGGCGGCGGCTGGTACGGCATCGCCCTCGGCCCCTACAGCGAGGCGGATGCCAACACGATCCTGCGCAACCTGCGCTCGGCCCGGCTCATCCCCCGCGACAGCTACATTGCCGAAGAAAGCGAATACCAGCGTCAGTTCTGGCCGGTGGGCGCGAACGTGCTGAACCGCCCCACCCGGCAGGTCGCCGAAGACACCGAGGATGCCACGATCGGCACCGGCGACCAGGACACGGTCCAGGCCGATCCCCAGCCACAGCCCCAACCACAGCCACAGCCACAGCCGCAGCCCGAAGCGTCGGATGAAACCGTCCGCGAGGCCCGTGCCGGCGAGGCGCTGCTGACCCGCGAGGAACGCGCCGCATTGCAGGAAGCGCTGAAATGGGCCGGCTTCTACGGCGGCGCGATCGACGCGGCTTTCGGACGCGGCACGCGCGGGTCCATGGCCCGCTGGCAGGAGGCCAACAATTTCGAGGCGACCGGCGTTCTGACGACCCGTCAACGCGCCGAGCTGTTCCGCCAGTACAACGCCGTGCTCGAAGGGCTGGACCTGCGGGTCGTGCGCGACACCGGGGCCGGTATCGCCATGAAACTGCCCACCGGCGTGGTGGAATTCGCCAAGTACGAGCCGCCTTTCGCCCATTACGACGCCACCGGCGACATCGACGCCAAGGTGCTGCTGATCAGCCAGGAAGGCGACCGCGCCACGCTGGCGGGCCTCTACGACATCATGCAGACGCTTGAGATCGTGCCTCAGACCGGCCCGCGCAATCTCGACGGCGACGCCTTCACCCTGATCGGCGAGAGCGCCTATACCATCTCGCACACCCAGGCATGGCTGCGCGACGGTCAGATCAAGGGGTTCACGCTGGTCTGGCCGGCCGGCGACGAGGAACGCCGCACCCGGATGCTGGGCGAGATGCAGGAAAGCTTTTCGCGCCTCGACACCGTGCTCGACCCCGCCGCGGGCAGCAATGAGGTCCAGAGCATCAACCTGGTCGCCGGACTTGAAATCCGCACGCCCAAGCTCTCGCGCTCGGGCTTCTACGTCGATCGGTCCGGCACCGTCGTGACCACCTCCGAGGTCGTCGCGTCCTGCGGCCGCATCACGCTGGACGAAACCATCGAGGCCGAGATCCAGACCGCCAACGACGACACCGGCATCGCCGTGCTGCGCCCGCGCACGCCGCTGGCACCGCTGGCCGTGGCCGCGTTTCAGCAAAACGCGCCGCGCCTGCAATCGGACGTGGCCGTGGCGGGCTATTCCTACGGCGGCGTGCTGGGTGCGCCCTCGGTCACGTTCGGCCAGCTGGCCGATGTGCAGGGTCTCAACGGCGAGCGCGAGATGAAGCGCCTGGCGCTCAACGCGCTGGACGGCGACGCCGGCGGCCCCGTCGTCGATACGGGCGGCGCCGTGGTCGGCATGTTGCTGCCCCACGACAGCGGCACGCGGCAACTGCCCGAAGGCGTCAGCTTTGCCGCCAATGCCGAAACGATACGCCGGGTGCTGGAGCAGGCCGGCGTCACCCCCTCGGCCACCAACGGCGACGGCCAGATGCCGCCCGAGAGCCTGTCGGAACGCGTTTCCGGCATGACCGTTCTGGTCAGCTGCTGGGAATAACGAAAAACCGCTTAAAACCGATCACGAAGCCCGCCTTGACGCCACATTCCGGCCAAAGGCGGGCCACCGGCGGCCCCGATACCCCGCGTCAGGTGGTGTGGGGCCACGGTCGCACGATGCGGCCCGTCAACCGGAGTGGATCGACATGTTCAAATCAACCGTTCTCGGCGCGCTCGCGCTCGGCTTTTGTTTCACCACGACCGCCACGACAGCCCAGGCCGACCTGACGGCGGATGTCGCGGCCTCCCTGCACCTCGCCCGCGATGGCGGCGCCGCTCCCGCGCTGAACCACGAGGGGCAATGGTGGACCCACCCCAAGGGCTGCGAATATTCCCGCGCGGGCCGAGGCGGCGAGGTTGTCTGGTACCTGATCATCAACACCGCCCGCCCCGGCTGCCCGGTCTATATCGTCAGCTACAGCCCCTATAACGACGTCTATTGAGCGTGGCAGGCCCCGCGACCTGGATCTTCTAGAACCGATGGAACCTCGGGATGCGCCGCGCGTTCACCGGCCCGGACATACGCGTCGCCCGCCGTCAGCCCCCGATCCCGGCCTTCACGTGAATCAGCGTCGGGCGGTCCGCGTCGAACGCCCCGCGCACCGCCCGCCCCATGTCTTCCAGGCTGCCGGGCTGCACGGCATGGGCGCCATAGGCCTGCGCCAGGGCACAGAAATCCGGGTTGCGCGCGACCACCGCGTTGGGCGCTATCTGGGACCGGATCATCGCGTCCTCGATCTCTTTCAATTTGCCGTTGTCCCACAGGATGATCGGCAGTGGCAGGCCGTGTTCGACCGCCGTGCCCAGCTCCTGCAAGGTGTATTGAAACCCGCTGTCGCCACAGATCGCCAGGGTCGGCTTGCCCTCCCGCGCGATCGCCCCGCCGATGGCGGCAGGCATCCCGTAGCCCAAGGTGCCATAGCCGAACGGGTGATGCCAGTGACCCGGCCGGTCCATCGGCCAGACCTCCTTGGCGGCATAGGCGAACTGCGTCATGTCGGAATAGATCATCGTGTCCGCCGGACAGGCATCGCGCAGCGCGTCGACCACCGGAACGATACCGGGCCGCTCGGCCTCCACCTCGATCCGCCAGCGGGCCTTGGTGGCCGTCACCTCCGCCGCGTTCCATTTCGGCTCGGCCCGCTCGGGCAGGCTGTCCGCCAGCGCCCCAAGGAAGGCGCCTGCGTCCGAAAGGATGCACAGCTCGGCCCTGGGGTGCTCCAGCTCCACAGGGTCGATATCCACCCGGATCATGCGGCCCTTGTGGCCCAGCTCGTCCCGCCACAGGTCGATCTCCGACAGTTCCGACCCCACCACCAGCACCAGGTCCGCCCGTGCCAGGACGTCGGCGCTGTCCGGCCGGGCGAGATAGGCCCCGAAATCCAGGGCCAGGTCCGCGCCGACCACGCCGCGCCCGGCATAGGTGGTCATCGTCGCGGCTCCGCTGCGCTCGACCACCGCCCGGGCTGCCGCCCCTGCCCCGACGCTGCCGCCACCGAACAGGATCATCGGCGTTTTCGCCCGGCCCAGCGCGTCCGCCACAGCCGCCACGTCCTCGGGGCGCGCAATGGGCCGTTTCGCCCGCGTCTCCACCGGGGCCGGCGCCGCGTCGGCCAGGCTGCCGCCCAGGGCGATCGGCACCTGCAGATGCTTGGTGCGCGGCCGCGCGGTGGAAAACTCGTTGAACGCCCTTTCGATCAGGCCATAGGTCGCCCCGGCCGATTTCACCTCAAAGCTCCAGTCGCAGATGCAACGCGCCGCACCTTCTTGGTCGATCATCTGGTGCAACTGCCCGCGCCGCGCCGCCGTCTCGTCAAGGCAGCTCGAGATCACCAGCATCGGCACGCTGTCAGAATAGGCCTGCCCCATCGGCGTCATCACGTTGGTCAGCCCCGGCCCGGTGATGACATAGGCCACCCCCGGCTTGCCCGACGCCCGGGCATAGCCGTCGGCCATGAACCCCGCCCCCTGCTCGTGCCGCGCCAGCACGTGGCGGATGCCCGCCTCCTCAATGCCGCGATACATCTCCACGTTATGCACGCCGGGAATACCGAAGATCACGTCGACCCCGCGGGCCTTCAACATGTGGGATATCTGCGCACCGAGCGGTCGTTGGGTCATCAGGCTCTCCAGAATGACAGTGTGAAAATGGCGTAGACGGCCAGCATCTCCAGCCGCCCGATCAGCATCGCGGCGATCAGGATCCACTTGGCCGTGTCGTTGAGCGGCTGGAAGTTCCCCGAAGGCCCGATCACCTCCCCCAGCCCCGGGCCGATATTGGCCACCGCCGTCGCGGCCCCCGACACCGAGGTGGTGAAATCCAGCCCCGTCATGCCAAGCGCCACAGCCACCAGCCCCAGCGTGACCACGAAGAACACGAAGAAGGACATGACCGACGTCAGAACGTCATCGGAAATCGGCCGACCGTCATAGCGCGGCGTGAACACGCCATGCGGCGAATAGATCCGCTGCAACTGCGCCCTGACCGAGGCGAACAGCAACTGGTAGCGGAAGATCTTGATCGAACAGCTGGTCGACCCGGCGCAGCCCCCGATCAGGCCAAGGAAAAAGAACACCGCGATCAGGAAGGTCCCCCATTCCATGTAATCCACGCTGGCATAGCCCGTGCCGCTGATGATCGAGGTGATGTTGAACGCCGCCTCGCGCAGCGCCTGTTCGGGATGGTGCGGAAAGATCGACATCAGGATGACGGCCGTGCCCGCGATCAGGACACCGATGGTCATCAGGAAGGCCCGGACCTGGCTGTCCTTCAACAGCACGTTGCTGCCGCCCAGCAATTGCACGTAACGCACGAACGGCAGCGCCGCGAGGATCATGAACGCCGTCGCCACCCATTCCGCCGGCCCCTGGAAGGTGCCGAAGGACGCGTCATAGGATGAAAAGCCGCCCGTCGACACCGTCGTCAGCGCGTGCATGGTGGCGTCGAACGCGTTCATCCCCGTCATCATGTAGCAGGCCGTACAGGCCAGCGTCAGCCCGAGATAGATCACCGAGATGCGCGACGCGATCTCGGTCGCGCGCGGCAGGATCTTTCCCATCGTGTCGAACGCTTCCGAGCGGAAGATCTGCATCCCGCCGACCCGCAATTCGGGCAGGAACACCATCGCCACGATGACGATCCCGATCCCGCCCAGCCATTGCAGGATACCGCGCCACAGGTTCAGCCCCTTCGGCAGCGTGTCCAGCCCCGACAGAACCGTCGAGCCGGTAGTCGTGAGACCCGACATCGCCTCGAAGAAGGCATCCACCAGGCTCGAATTGGTGGCCCCGAACATGAACGGCATCGCGCCGAAGATCGGCAGGATCACCCAGACCCCGGTCGTCAGAAGGAATGTCTGCTGAATGGTCAGGCCTTCGCGCACGCCGTTCCTGCACGACAGAGCGACAAGGCCACCGACCAGGACCGTCAGGATCGCGCTTTCTGCGAAAACCTGCCAGTGGCCGCGCCCTTCCGCGATATCCACCATCATCGGCAGGACCATCGCCAGGCCCAGCGCCATGACCGTCAGGCCAATCACATATCCAACCGGGCGAAAATCCACCATGGAGCAAAGCCTTGGCCCCGGTTCTGAGCTATGTCAAGCCGCTCCGCGGGGGCTCGGCATGGCCGGAACCCCCAGGGAACGGGAAAGGCAATCAGGCGTAGAACAGGTCCTGGAAGACGTGGCGCACGATGTCTTCGCGCTTGATGCCCATCTCTGCCAGTTCTTCGTCGCTCTTCGCGGTGAGTTCTTCGATCAGGCTGCGACGCGACATGATGTGCGCGTGCTGGTCGAAACGGTCCACGATGCCGTGAAACAAGCGGGTGAAAAAGCCGCCTTGATCAAGATTGGTTGTGCTAGTCGCCATTTGGAAACCTCAAGAATGTTGCTTCGGTTTCCTCCCTGACACCAACGTAAGCCAAACGATCGGTCAGTACCACTGCCATACCCGAAACCCAGACTTGCAACTGGTGCAACCCCGCAGGGTGCGCCCCGACCGGCAGGACCGCATCGGCTGCCTCGGAGCGTACGGGCGAAACGCAAGTCCTTACTGTCATGTGGGAATTTCGCCAAAGCAACGTCTCGCCGGACGGCAGACGGCACGTTCGAGCCACCTCGACGCCCTCGCCGCGATGCCCCTGTTGCCCCGCTACCGCAGAGCCCGGTCACGACTCAAACCGCCCTCGGGACCAGGTGCCTTTGCAGGCGTCCCAAAGGGCGGCTTCGTCGTCGGGCCGGTCAACGGCCCTTTCGGTCGCGATGGGTCACTGCGCCTTGCAAGGCGCTGGCAGGTGCCGGCCAGACATCCCGGTCCGGCAGCCTCCGGCGCTCAGGCCGCCCACTCGATCTGGGTCTTGCGGGTCATGGCCTGGGTCAGTTTCCGCAGTGCCTCGGGAATTTTGCGGAACAGGCGAGTGAGACCGTGGTCATAGTTCAGGTTAGTTGTGCTGGTAGCCATCTTGGAAACCTCGTGTGTTGATCTTTCAGTTTCCTCCCTGGTCGACAGGTATACCTGCAGACCACGGACGACCACTTTCAAAGTGGAAGCCCCGATTTGCATTCTGTGCAAGGCTCGAAGGTCTGGGCGGTTTCCGGCGGCTACGACCTCACCGGAACAGGAAAGCGCGGCCACCGCTTCAGCAGGGGCCGCGCCATTTCAGTCTTCGCGTCATCCGATCCGGCTGACGCCGCGTGTTACGAATCCGCGGCCTTGTCGGGATCGGCGAACCGATCGGGCATCGCCGGCGGGGCCGAGGGCTGGCGCGGGCGCTTGGCGCCGCTGTCAGCTTCCGTGCCCGCCTCGGGCTTGGGAAAGGCTGTCACGTTGCTCGTCTCGGGTTTTGCCGCGGCCTGGCTGGCTGGCTGCGGGGCCGGTGTCGCGGCCGGCGTCGGCTCAGGTTTTGCCGGCGTGTCTGCCGCCTTTGCCGGGGCCGGTTTGCTTGCCGGTTTCGCGGGCGACTTGGCCACCGCCGGTGTCGCCGCCGCCTTGGCAGCGGGCTTGGTCGCCGGCTTCGCGGCCGGTTTCTCTGCCGGCTTGGCTGCGGGTTTCGCGGTCGTTTTCGCCGCGGTCTTCGCGGCCGGTTCGGCCTCCGCCTTGGGCGCGGGTTTGGCCGTCGTCCTTGCCGCCGGCTTCGATGCGGCCTTCTTGGGGGCCGGCCTTGCCGCGGGTTTCGCCGCGGGCCGCGACCTGGCGGCCGGTTGCGCCCGCACCGGGGCCAGGGCCGGCAGGTCAAAGGCCAGACCCATGAACTGAAGCTGGGATTCATAGGTGGCGCGTCCAAGCACCTGCATCACTCTCAGCTGCTTTTCCACGATCATGCCGCTCAGCTGCAGGCCCATCAAGGACGCCCTCAGCGGTGCCGAATACATATCCATTGCTCTATCCCGTTTTGAATCGCCCCTGCGGGCAAGATTGCACGGGAGTTATACCAGCTTTGCACGTGCAGAAAAGGTTATGCCGCGTCGCAGCTAACGTTGCGGCCAATTCCGGCGGGCTTATGCCAAAGGATTCAGCACAAAACGCGCCCAAGCAGCCCCACGCGGCCTATCCGACGTGAAACAGCGTCGTGAACAGCTTCGGATCCAGGCTTTCGGACGCAAAGGTCGGGCCTTTCGTCGTGATGCTGACCGCGTCATGGCTGTGCAGGCTTTCTTGGTGGCTCGCGATCACGCGGAAATCGCCGATCCGCGCGTCGTTCAGCAATTGCTCGGAAAACAGCCGCGCCGCATCCTCGACGAAGATCGGGTTGGCCGCGTTCAGCTCGGCAAAGGCCTGCTCGTCCTCGCGCTTGACCATGACCTGGGTCTCGGTCGCCACCGCCGTGCGGGCCAGTCCGATCAGGTCCTCGAACCACAGGCACTCCTCGCCCACGACCTCGACCGAGATCCGCGCCACCGAACGCTGCGAATGCGGCGTCGCCAGTTGCCCCCGCGCCTGCCGCGCATGTTCGCTCAGTTCCAGCGAACAGGGGCAGGTCGAAGAATAGACATAGTCGAAATGCATGAACTTGCGCCGCACGCCGTCATGCTCGACCAGCTCCATCGCGATGTCGTAATACTGGTACCCCTCCAGCCCGGACCGCAGCGAGGTGATCTTCATCGGGAAGGAAAACCGCATCTGGATGCGCGCATCTATGCTGTCCAGGTCCGAGATATAATCGTCCAGCGCCGCCTCGATCACCTCGAAGCTGAAGGTCCGCTCGGCGTGCTTGTAAAAGCTGCGCATGATGCGGGACATGTTGATGCCCTTCTTCTCGGCCTCCAGGCTGACCGAGCCGGTGACCGAGGTTTCAAGCGTCAGGTCGCCGTTCTCGCGGGTGTGAAAGTTGATCGGCAGTCGGAAATTCGAAATCCCGACATGCTGCAACTGCTGCCGCGCCCCCTTGATCAGCGACGACGGGCCGTTCTGCAGATCGGGCATGCTGGCCTTGTAGGCCGCGTCGGGCTTGAACCCCTCCGGGTAGTCGCGGCTCAGCGTGGGGTAGTTCGACACTTCCCCGCGCGGCAGAAGCCGGGCAATTGCGGGGTCCAGGTCGGCCACCTCCTCGGGGCTGGCACTCGCCGCCCACGCCCGCAGCACCGACAGCGCCTGCGCGGCGTCGTCGCGGTCCAGCACTTCGTCTGGCTTGGTCCGTTGGATGTTCATCAGCGGCCACCCCCTTGTCACCTGCCGTCTATCACATAACGCGCCCGTGCGCGAAATCCCAGACTCGAATGGATTTACGTCAAACGCGACAGCCCGAATCACCTGCGCATGGCATCGGCAAATCATCCGCCGGGGAGGCCCGCTCTTGACATGCAACCATTCAGTTGCATATCTATGCCGTCATGACCGACGTATTTCACGCCCTCGCCGATCCGACCCGGCGCGACCTGCTCGACCGGCTCTTTCTCAAGGGCGGCCTCACCCTTTCCGAACTTGCAGAAGGCGCCCCGATGACACGGCAAGGCGTGGCCAAGCACATCGCGATCCTGGAGGCCGCGAACCTGGTCACCGCCGAGTGGGAGGGGCGCAACAAGCGACACTTTCTCAACCCCGTACCGCTGACCGGCATCGTTCATCGCTGGGTCGGCAAGTTCGAAGATGCCCGCCTCGATGCGCTGGCCGAATTCAAGAGCCGCCTTGAAGACCCGACCGACATGGACAAGAAGGACACCAAACGCCATGGCTGACACGCTCTCCCTCGCACACGAAACCCGCGCCTCCACCGGCAAACCCACGGCATCGGATTTCGTCTACGCCGTCTTCATCCGCGCCGATATCGACACCGTCTGGAACGGCCTGATCGACGGCGAACTCACACGCCGCTACTGGGGCCATGACAATCGCTCCACGTGGAAGCAGGGCGCGCCGTGGGAACATGTCCGCACCGACGCCGAGGGCACGGTCGACATTCGCGGCCGGGTGATCGAGATCGACCCGCCCACCCGCATGGTCTGGAGCTGGGCCTTCGGCAAAGAGGCCGACACCCCCGAGAAACGCTCCCGCGTCACCTACGAACTGGTGGCGCTCGGCCCCGACACCAAGCTCACCGTCCGCCATGCCGAACTCGAACCCGGCTCGCCGATGGACCAGAGCGTGCGCGAGGGCTGGCCGGCGGTTCTGTCGAACCTCAAGTCGATCCTGGAAACCGGCGAGGTGCTGCGCGAGGACGACTGGCCCACCCAGGAACAGCTCGACTGCCCCGAAACCTGATCGCCCGGCTTGCCGCCGCGAGGCCGGCCCACGGGCCGGCCACCGGCGCAATACCGACGTGAGGCCGACGCAATGCCGAGCTTCGAAACCGCCCTTCCTAGACCGCTTCCAGCGCCTGGCTCACATCCGCCACCAGGTCCTCGGCATCCTCGATCCCCACGCTCAGCCGTATGAGGCCCGGCGTGATGCCCAGCGCGTCCTTCTGTTCGTCCGACAGCCGCTGATGCGTCGTCGTCGCCGGATGGGTCGCGATGGATTTCGCGTCGCCGAGGTTGTTCGAGATCACCACGATCTCCAGCGCGTTCAGGAACCGGAACGCCGCCGCCTGCCCGCCCTTGATGTCCAGCGCGATGACCGTGCCGCCCTTGCCCATCTGGCGCTTGACCAGACCGTGCTGCCCGTGGCTGGCGTGCCCGGGGAAGATCACCCGCTCCAGCGCCGGATGCCCCTGCAGCGCATCGGCAAGGGCCAGCGCATTGTCGGCCTGCGCCCGCACCCGCAGGTCGATCGTCTCCAGCCCTTTCAGCATCACCCACGCGGTGAAAGGCGACATCGAACCGCCCGTATGCTTCATGTAAGGCTCGATCGTCTTGCGGATATACTCCTCGGTGCCCAGGATCACACCGCCCAGCGCGCGGCCCTGCCCGTCGATGTGCTTGGTCGCGGAATAGACGACCACGTCGGCCCCCTGCGCCACGGCGCGGGAAAAGACCGGCGTGGCAAAGACGTTGTCGACCACCACCTTGGCCCCCACGGCATGGGCAATTCCGGCCACCGCTTCCACGTCCACGACCTCCAGCGTCGGGTTGGCGATGGTCTCGAAAAAGACGACCTTGGTGTCGTCCCGCACCGCCGCGCGCCACGCCTCGATGTCGGTGCCGTCGACAAAGGTCACCTCCACGCCATAGCGCGTCAGGATTTCCTCCAGCACGTAAAGGCAGGACCCGAAAAGTGCCCGCGCCGACACCACGTGATCGCCGGCCTTCAGCATAGATATCAGCGCGCCGCTGACCGCCGCCATGCCGCTCGCCGTGGCGAACGCGGCCTCTGCCCCTTCGAGGGCGGCGATTCGGTCCTCGAACATGGCCACCGTCGGGTTGCCATAGCGGGCATAGATGAACTCGTCCTCGCCCGCCTGCACGAACCGCGCCGCGGCGGCCTCGGCGCTGTCATAGACGAATCCCTGCGTCAGGAATATCGCCTCGCTCACCTCGCCGTACTGGCTGCGTCGCGTTCCGCCATGCACCAGCTTGGTGCGTCTGTTCCATTCGTTTTTCATCATCGACCTCCGGGCGATCCGCCCAAAAATAAAGCTCCCAAGCCGGTCAAGCGAAAGGGAGCTTTCATCCTGACCTTTTAGCGGAGATGTTTAACGTGGCCCGCAATCCGGTAACAAATCGCCACGTGCCTGCTCTACGCCCCCAAGCGCGGCCCGTCAACCGATAGCTGCGCCCCGCCGCTGTGGCCGGGTGGCACCGTCACGGTGATGTAACCCAAGCTTCAATCAACCGTCATATGGCTGGAGTAACTGCTGCCCACAAGATGTAGTAGAAAGGGTCGAAGATGCCTCTCTTGCAGATCGACGCCACGCCTCTTGGTCCGTGCCTGCACGGCAGCGAAGAGGCGCCGCTGCCCAGCCTTCGCCGCGCCCTGGTCCGCCCCGGCCCGATCATCGTCATGACGCACGGCTTCAAATACGCCCCCGGCCATCCCGCCGCCTGCCCGCACAAGCACATCCTCGCGCTCGATCCCGACATCCGCACGTGGAAGGCGAAAAGCTGGCCGCGCGGGCTGGGGTTCGGGGCGGACAGGCCCGACGAAGGGCTGGCGATCGGCTTTGGCTGGTCCGCCCGCGGCACCATCTGGAATGCCTACCGACAGGCCGAACGGGCCGGGTTGTGCCTGGCGGACCTCGTGACGATGATCCGCCGAGTGGCGCCGGACCGCCCCGTGCACCTGATGGCGCATTCGATGGGCGCGCGCGTGGCGCTCAGGGCGCTGCCGCACCTGCGCGCCGGCGCGATCGGTCGCGTCCTGCTGCTCAACGGCGCCGAATACGGCACCGCCGCCCGGGCCGCCATCGAAAGCGACGCCGGTCGCGCCGCCGAGATCATCAGCGTCACCACGCGCGAGAACGACCTCTTCGATTTCCTGATGGAGCGCCTGATCTCGGCCCCCGAACACGGCGACCGCAGCCTTGCCCAGGCCCTGCCGCAACGCCCCAACACCCTGACCGTGCAGCTTGACCATCCCGACACCCTGCCCTCGCTGGAACGCGCGGGGTTCCGCGTGGCGCCCGGGCGGGCGCGATTCTACTGTCACTGGTCGACCTACCTGCGCGACGGGCTGTTCGATTTCTACCGCGCCCTGCTGCGCGAGCCTCGGCATGTCACGCTGTCGCGGCTTCGCGCGCAACTGCCCGACATGCCCGATCCACGCTGGTCGCGGGTGCTGCCCTGGCCCAGACCCGCGCTGCCGGCCTGGCCGTTCCTGTCCCGGGCGTCTCAGGCGGGGCTGTCGTCGGGCGGCATCACCAGCAATACGGTGAACCAATAGGCCGCGTGGACCGCGAACGCCGCGATCATCGTCGCCGACATCCATCGCGGCGCATGTCATGCCGCCCTGCGTGCCGGATCAATGGGGCGACAGCTTGACCCGCAGGGTTTCAAGGACCCGACTAGACGAAACGCCCCCCGAACCGATCAGGACTTGCCGCCGTCATCCGTGCCATGCTCGGCGATCAGCTTGCCCTGCATCATGAAGAACACGAACATCGCCGCCATCAGGCCGAAGGTCTTGAAATAGACCCAGGTTTCCTCGCTCTGCGTGCGCCAGACCAGCTCGTTCAGCGCCGCCATGGCGAAAAAGAAGATCGTGATCCGCTTCGTCAGGATCATCCACCCCCGGTCGGTCAGCGGCATCAGCCCGTCCATCACGTATTGCAGATAGGACCGTCCCCGCAGCAGGCCGATGCCCAGAACCGTGCCGAAGAACAGGTAGATGATCGTAGGTTTCATCTGAAAGAACTTCGGATCGTTCAGCCACACGGTCAGCCCGCCGAAGACCACCACCAGAACCGCCGTCAGGATCTGCATCTTCGACAGGTGCCCCGTCAGCTTCCACATCAGCGCGGTCGAGGCCAGCAGCACCGGGATGAACACCGCTGTGATGACGATGAAACCCTCGTATTCGGTCCCGCCGATGGTGAACACGCGGTCCTTCAGCATCAGGTAGGCCACGAAGAAGCCCAGCACCGGGCCGAATTCCAGCACCGCCTTCAGTTTGCCATTCGCGTTCTTGTCGTCCATCGCCTCGCCTTTCCGTTTCAGCCGCCACTTTCAACTATGACCGCGCCGGCTGCAATCAATGCCATCAGCGCGATCCGCCGCGGCCCCACCGTTTCCTTCAGGATCAGCCACCCGATCAGGGCGGCGAACACCGTCGAGGTCTCGCGCAGCACCGCCGCCTCGCCCACCTTGTCCAGCCGCGTGGCCATCATGATCGACCCGAAGGAAAAGAACGCGATGACCCCGCCGGCAAACCCGCGCAGCAGCAGCGGACCGGGCTCGGGCGGGGTCTCCATCCCGCGCCAGCGGCGATAGGCAATGACCGGAAAGGTCAGCCCGTCGATCATGAAGAACCACGCCAGGAACGTGAACGGGTCCGCGGTGGCCCGGATGCCATAGGCGTCGTAGGTGGTGTAAAGCGCCACGAAAAGCCCGGTCAGCACCGCCAGCCCCAGCGCCGCGGGCATCGTCTCACGGTCCAGCTTGATCGTGCGCAGGTTATAGATCGCCAGGCCATAGATCCCGGCCAGCAGCACACCCACGCCGGTCCATTGCACCGCGTTGAACGTCTCGCCGAACAGCAGGTAGGCCCCGATCACGGTAAAAAGCGGCCCCGTGCCCCGCACCACCGGATAGACCACCGTGTAGGCCCCGCGCGTGTAGGCCATCGCCTGCAATGTCTTGTAAAGCGTGTGGATCACCCACGCCGTGGCGAATATCGGCCACATATGCGGCTCGGGCCACGGCACCACGAACAGGGCGAACGGCGCCGCCATCAGCGCATAGGCCCCGTCGATCGCCCCCCGCGTCAGCCACGGATCGTGCCGCCCCTTCTGCAACGCCCCGAAAAGCGCGTGCAGGACCGCGGCCAGCAAGGCCAGCCCGAGGGCAAGCTGGTGACCGGCCTCGGTCCCCTCAAGCGAGACGATCCATTCGCTCATGCGCCGGTGTCACACCCCCGGCGCGGTCCCCTCCGCGCTTCAGCCTGCATGCGTGCCGCGTATCGGATAATCGTTTTCCAGCACGTACCTGATCCGCGACGGCAACTTCTCCAGCTCCGGGCGCAGGAACGGCGCGTTCGAGATATCCACCATGTGCAAATCGCCCTCCGGGTTGACCAGGAACAGGCCGGGTTCCGCGAAGGGCCGGTCGGTTTCCTCGGGCGAGCGCGGGTCCGAGACATAGAGCCCCAGCGCCTGCATCTGCGCCACGTCCATCCCGTACCCCAGCGGTACCGAAAGGGAAAGGTCCGCCCGCATTTTCCGCGCCTTGGCCTCCGTATCGGCCGAGACGGCCACCACCTCGATGCCCATATCCGCGAACTCCTGCAGCTTCGGCTCCAGGTCCTGCAGGTACTGGCGACAGATCGGGCAGTGGATACCGCGATAGACGAAGATCAGGTGCCACGGCAGTGCCTCGGGCTTGCCAAGGCGGATCGTCCCGCCGTCCAGGCGGTCGATCTCGGTCACGGGAAACGCGGCGGCGGATGACAGGGCGTCGGGCATGGGAAAACTCCTTTGTAGTGGTTGAATGCCGCCGTCAGGGGCACCGGGATCCAGAGTACCTAGTTACGGACCCCGGAAACCCAACCCTCGGGCCCCGCGACCGACAGCCGAACAATCCGCAGTGCGACGGAACCCATGCAGCACCACACGGTTGATCCCCCATGCAACCCATGCTCGCGGCATTCATGGACCAGATCGTGAACGAGGTGCAGGGCACGTTTTCAGTGGTGCCGGCCTCGGTCGCCTTCGCGCGCCTCAGCGTCGCCGTCGTGCTCGGCGCCGTCATCGGATTCGAACGCGAGCTGCGCGACAAGCCCGCGGGCCTGCGCACCCACATCCTCGTGGCCGTCGCCGCCTCCCTTTTCGTGATCATCGGCCGCGAACTGGCCGCGCTCGACTTCAGCGGCGGCAACAGCGAGCAGCGCAACGACCCCATCCGCATGATCGAGGCGGTGACAGCCGGGGTCGCCTTCCTGGCCGCGGGTCTGATCTTTACCGCCGGCGACAAGGTGCGCAACGTCACCACCGGCGCCTCGCTCTGGCTGGCGGGCGCCGTGGGCCTCGGATGCGGCGCGGGCCAGATCCCGCTGGCCGCCATGGCCGCTGCCATCGTCGTGATCGTGCTCTTCGTGCTGGGCCAGATCGAGAAGTTGATGGGCACGCACTGACCGTGCCTCCCCCCGCGTCGGGTCTGCGTTTCAGTCCCGGGGGATCCAGGTCGCCTCGATCCGCACCCCGCTCAACAGCAGCGCGGCCGCATCCTTCACATCCTCGTCGCTGACACTTTCCCCAAGCCGCACTCCACCCCCGGCCAACTGGATCATGCCCAGCCCCGCCTCCGACGTGGCGCGCAACTCCAGAGTGCCGTCCTGCGCCGGTGCGGCCTCCAGAAAGGCGACCAAGGCCGCGCGGCTCTCGTCCGACACGGTGTCGTCTGGCAACACGCGGACCACCTCGCGCATCAGCGCCAGCTGTTCTTGCCCCGCAAGGCCGGCGCTCAGCGCCCGCGACAGGTCCGGCGTCGTGTCCAGCGACAGCGTCGCCTCGCGGATCCGCAGCCCCCCGATGGTGATCTGCATCCGCTTCAGCCCCGACAGGTCGATCCCCCCGCCGACAAGGCTGAACGTCGCCGCGCCAAGCTCGCCGAAATCAAAGTCCATCGCCCGGATCGCGAAATCCAGCGTTTCGGGGTCACGCTCCGCCATCACGTTCAGGCCGGCCATCGCGCCGGTCCGCTCCGGCGGAAGGTCCATCTTGAACGCCTCGACCAGGTCGATGCCGGCAAAGCGGGCCTCCAGGCTTTCCGGGAAACCGCTTTCCTCGATCGCCCCGGTCACCCCGGTCGCGCGCCAGACCAGCTCCGAAAAGTCGTCGTCGCGCAGATCCGCCACGTTGCGGTCGATCCGGCACCAGCCGTCATCGGTGACCTTGGGCTCGATGGTCTGGAACCTTGCCGCCTGCCCCATCGCCACGTTGACCGCCTGCCAGCCCGTCCGACAGGTCTCCCGGTCCATCACCGGCTGGGCCTGCACGGCGACCGGCAGCACAAGGCCCAGGGTCATCACGACCCGCCGCATCATGCCTCCAGCCCCGTCAGGGCGTTGGCGAAATCCTCCGGGTCGAACGGCGCCAGATCGTCGATCTGCTCGCCCACCCCGATGGCGTGGATCGGTAGACCGAACTTGTCGGCCAGCGCCACCAGCACACCGCCCTTCGCGGTGCCGTCCAGCTTGGTCATCACCAGACCGGACACATCGGCCAGCTCCTGGAAGGTCTTGACCTGGCTCAGCGCGTTCTGCCCCGTGGTGGCGTCCAGCACCAGCAGCGTGTTGTGCGGCGCATCCGGGTCCTTCTTGCGGATGACGCGCACGATCTTGGCCAGTTCCTCCATCAGGTCGGCGCGGTTCTGCAACCGCCCCGCCGTGTCGATCATAAGAAGGTCCGCACCGTCCTTCTCGGCCTTGTCCATCGCATCAAACGCCAGGCTGGCGGGGTCACTGCCCTCGGGCGCGGTCAGCACCGGCACGCCCGCGCGGTCGCCCCAGACCTGCAATTGCTCCACGGCGGCGGCGCGAAACGTGTCGCCCGCGGCGATCACCACCGACTTGCCCGCCGCCTTGAACTGGCTCGCCAGCTTGCCGATGGTCGTGGTCTTGCCGGAGCCGTTGACCCCCACCACCAGCACCACCTGCGGACGCTTGGGGTAAAGCGGCATCGGCTTGGCCACCGGCTCCATGATCCGTGTGATCTCGCGCGCCAGAAGCTCCTTGATCTCCTGGCTCGACAGTTTCCGCCCCATCCGCCCCTCGGCCATGTTCGCGGTGACGCGCAGGGCCGTGTCGACCCCCATATCGGCGGTGATCAGCAGCTCTTCGAGCTGTTCCAGCATGTCGTCGTCGAGCACCCGGCGCACCACCGTTTTGGCCTCGCCCCGACCCAGAAGACGCCCGAACAGGCCAGTCTTCGCGGCAGGCGCGGCCTCGCTCTTCGGCGTATCGGGCGGGATCTCGATCGGCGTCGGCATGGGCTGCGGATCGGGCGCACGCACCGGGTCTTCCAGAGGCGGAGTCTGCGGCACCTCCTGCGGCGCGGCTGGCGGCACCTCGCTCGGCGGCGCAGGCACTTCCGGCGGCGACGGGTCGGGGCGCGGCTCCGGCGGAGGCGTCGGACGCGGCTCGGGCCGTGGCTCGGGGTCCGGTTCCGGCGCGGGCTCCGGGTCGGGTTCAGGCTCAGGATCCGGCTCAGGCTCGGGCTTTGGTTCTGGCTCCGGGTCGGGTTCTGGTTTCGGGTCAGGCCTCGGCTGAGGTTCTGGTTCCGGCTCCGGCGTCGGTTCCGGTTCGGGTTCTGGCTCCGGCGTCGGTTCCGGCTCGGGTTCCGGCTCAGGCGTCGGCGCAGGCTCCGGCTCAGTTTCCGGCGCAGGCTCCGGCTTTGGGTCCGGTTCCGCCGCCTCGGTCAGCTCCTCGGCCTCGCCCCCGTCCTCGACAATCGCGTCCAGCCCTTCCTCCAGCTTCGAGGAAGACTTGAACAACCGATCCTTCAGCTTGCGGAAAAACGCCATTGAGACACCCCTGCTTTCTGACCTCTCCAGTTAAACCGCCCCGCCCCCGATGAAAACCCACCATTGACAAGCGCGGCCCGCAGGCAACCATGCCGACATGCTTCTTCGCCTCATCCTTCTCGTCTCGATGCTGGTTCCCGGCCCCGCGCTGGCGACGCCACCCGACACGATCTGTTCCACCGACAAGTGGGGCCCGCCCCTGTGCATCCGCAAGGCGCATTTCGTCTATGACACTTGCAACGCCATCGAAACCTTCGCCACCCGGCACGGGCTCGACCCGCATTTCTTCGCCCGCCTGATCTGGCAGGAAAGCCGCTTCGATCCCAACGCGCTCAGCCCGGCCAACGCCCGCGGCATCGCCCAGTTCATCCCGTCGACGGCCAAGCTGCGCGGCCTCTCGGACCCCTACAACCCCGCCGAAGCGCTGGAGCATTCCGCGCATTACTTGGCCGAAATGGCCCGGCGCTACGGCAATCCGGGCCTCGCCGCCATCGGCTATAACGGCGGCGAGCGCCGCGCCGAAGGGCTGATCGCCGGCACCGGCGGGCTGGCGCAGGAAACCGTCGACTATGTCCGCATCATCACCGGCGTGCCGCACCAGAACTGGACGGAAGAACCCCGGCCCACCCCCGACCTGCGCCTCTCGCACGATCTGCCCTTCGACAAGGCGTGTTTCGAACTGGCCCGCAACCGCCGCATGACCGCGCTCAAATCCTACCTGCCCAAGGTCAAACCCTGGGGCATTCAGATGGCCTTCGGCATGACCAAGAAAGCGTCCCTGGAGAAGTTCAGGGCCCAGACCCGCGCCTGCGCCGGCCTCATCGGCAAGGAAGACCCCGACCTGCTGTTCCAGAAAAGCCGCGCCAGCCCCAAGGGCGGCTATTTCATGGCCCGCCTCGGCCGCGACAGCCGCGATACGGCCTGGCGCGACTGCGCGAAATTCAAGAAGGCGGGCTGCATCTGCGCCGTCTACCGCAACGACTGACCGGATCACGCCCGGCCCATGGCCAAGGCTCCCACCCTTCAATCACAAGCAGAACACATATCTTCGAAATCACCCACAGGATGATAACCCTTGCTCCCTCGTCACGCCGCCGCAGGTTTATCCGGCCAACCCCACATCGAAGATTGAGCGAATCGTAATCGCCCCCATGTTAAGGGTTCCGGCGAAGCAATATCCCAGAGGCCCCATGAAAGACCTGCGTCTTTTCACCATCGCGACATGCCTGCCCGTCCTGCTGATCGGGCTGGGTGCGGCGTGGGGCGGTGCCTGGGCGTGGCTGGCGCTGGGGTATCTCACGGTGCTGACCTTCCTTCTGGACCGCCTGATCGCGGTCGAGGCCGCCAATACCGACCCCGAGGCCGAGTTTCCCGCCGCCGACACGCTGTTGGCCGCGCTCGGCCTCGCGCATTTCGGCCTTTATGCCGCCGCGCTCTGGGCCATTGCGGGGCCGTCCGGCCTCTCGGGGGTGGAACGGTTTCTCACCGGCTTCGCCACCGGGCTCTTCTTCGGCCAGATCTCGCACCCCGTCGCGCACGAACTCATCCACCGCAAAGCCCGGTCCCTGCGCCTCTTGGGCCGGCTGATCTACACCTCGCTGCTGGTCGGCCACCACGCCAGTGCCCACCTGCGGGTGCACCATGTCCATGTGGGCAGCGACGGCGACCCCAACAGCGCCCGGCCCGGCGAAGGGTTCTACCGCTACGCCCTGCGGGCCAGCGCGGGATCGTTCCGCGCGGGCCTCAGGGCCGAGACCCGCCTGCGGGCCGGCCGCAAGCCGCTCTGGAGCCATCCTTACGCGCTCTACATCGGCGGCGCCGCGGCGCTGATACTGGCCGCGACGCTGATCGGCGGCGTCCCGGCGCTGGCGGCGCTTCTGGCCCTCTCGCTCTATGCGCAGATGCAGATCCTCCTGTCGGATTACGTTCAGCATTACGGCCTGCGCCGCGTCACCCTGCCCGATGGCCGGCTGGAACCCGTCGGCCCGCAGCATTCGTGGAACACGCCGCACTGGTTCTCCTCGGCGCTGATGCTGAACGCCCCGCGCCACTCGGATCACCATGTCACCCCTACGCGCGGCTATCCCGCGCTGCAACTCGACCCCGCGACCATGCCGATACTGCCCCTGCCCCTGCCGCTGATGGCCACCATCGCGCTCTTTCCCACGCTGTGGCGCCGCATCATGGACCGCCGCTGCACCAAATGGCAGGATCGCGCGCGCGTGACCGCGGCCAGGCCCGTGCCGGGCGAATAACCCGTGGTCTCCCCCGTCCGCATCTGTCAGGATCATGCCATGCGCCTCTTGCTCGCCTGCGTCCTTGCCGCCACACCCCTTGTCGCCCTCGCCCAGGACCTCATGTCCGCCGACGAGTTCGACGCCTATACCCGCGGCAAGACCTTTTATTACGGCGCCCAGGGCGCGCCCTATGGCGGCGAGGAATATCTCGACAACCGCCGCGTGCGCTGGTCCTTCCTCGACGGGAAATGCCAGGACGGCGAGTGGTACGAGGATGACGGGCTGATCTGTTTCGTCTACGAGGGCAAGCCCGACCCCCAATGCTGGAGCTTCCGGCGCTCCGGCTCGGGCCTCGTTGCGCAGTTCGAGAACGACCCGGACCGGACCCAGCTTTACGAGACGGAACAGACCGGCGAGCCGCTCCACTGCCTCGGCCCCGAGATCGGCGTGTGAGACCGCGCTAGAACAGGCTGCCCTGCTCGGGCGGTGTCTTCTTGGCCTTCGGCGCGGGCTTCGCCGCAGGCTCCCGTTCGGCGGCCCGGGACGGGCTCGCGGCCGCATCGCCCCCGCCGACCGCCAGCCGCCCGTCGGCAAACTCGATCTCCAGCGCGCCGGCCGCCTGTGCCGCGTCCTTCGTCGTCACCAGCGCCCCGTCGCCGCGCACCACGGCATAGCCCCGCTCCAGCGTCGCCTTGTAGCCCAGCGTTTCGCGCAAGCGATCCTGCGCGGCCAGCCGGTCGCGCCAGGTGGTGATCTGCCGTGCGCCCACGTCCGCCAATCGCTTCGTGATGCGGTCGAACTCCGTGCGTTTCTGGTTGATGTCGCGCTGCAAGGCCCGCGTGTTCACCCGCGCGGCCAGCGATGCAAACCCCTCGCGGCGGTTCCGCACGCGCTCGCGCAGCATACCGGGCCGCAGCGCCCCGGCCTTTTCCGACAGCTTGACCTGCCGCACCTGGATCGACGCGCGCAACGCCCCGGGCAACTTGTCCGACATCCCGTCCAGCCTCTGGCGCGGCCCGTCCAGCAGCGCCTCGCCCCGCGGCAGCGCCCGGCTCAGGTCGCGCAGCCGCTGCTGCCGGGCCGTCACCTGGCCCTTCAGCGCCTGCAACAGCCGGCCTTCCTGCCCGTCCAGCCAGGCCAGCAGGTCCAGCCGCACCGGCACCGCCAGTTCCGCCGCCGCCGTGGGCGTCGGCGCGCGCTTGTCCGAGGCAAAGTCGATCAACGTCGTATCCGTCTCGTGCCCGACGGCGGAAATCAGCGGAATTTCCGAGGCAGCTGCGGCGCGCACCACCGATTCCTCGTTAAAGCCCCAAAGGTCCTCGATACTGCCCCCGCCGCGCGCCACGATCAGCAGGTCGGGCCGTGGCAGCGCACCGCCCGGCGTCAGCGCATTGAATCCCTGGATGGCCCGCGTCACCTCGGGCGCGCATTTCTCACCCTGCACGGCGACAGGCCAGATCAGCACCTTGCGGGGAAAACGGTCGCGCAGCCGGTGCAGGATATCGCGGATCACCGCACCCGAGGGCGAGGTCACCACGCCGATGACTTCCGGCAGGTAGGGCAGCCGCTTCTTGCGCTCGGGCGCGAACAGGCCCTCGCCCGCCAGCGCCTTGCGCCGCGCCTCCAGCATGGCCATCAACGCGCCCATGCCCGCAGGCTTCAGGTCTTCGATGACGATCTGATAACGGGACTGTCCGGGGAACGTGGTCAGCCGGCCCGTGGCCACGACTTCCATCCCCTCTTCGGGCTGCACCGCCAGCTTGCTGGCGACACCCTTCCAGATCACCCCGGCCAGAACCGAGCGATCGTCCTTGAGATCCATGTAGACATGACCGGAGCGAGGCCGGCTCACGCGCCCCACCTCGCCTTTCACGCGCACGTGGGAGAACTCTCCCTCGATCATGCGCTTGATCACCCCCGACAGGTCGGAGACCGAGAATTCGGGGGCGTTTGCGCCGGGGTCGAGATCGTCAATCAGGTCGGACATGACCGCATCTTTGACGCATCCCGCCCCGGTTGAAAAGGTCAGGCGGCACGGGCGTCGTGACGGCCTTCGCAGATTTCCTCGATCATCTTGCCGCAAAAGTTCGGCAGGTCATCGGGATTGCGGCTGGTCACCACGCCCTGGTCGACAACGACCGGGCTGTCTTCCCATATCGCGCCGGCATTCTCCAGGTCGGTGCGAATCGAATGGAACGAGGTCAGCTTGCGCCCCTTGGCGATACCCGCCTCGACCAGCAGCCACGGCGCGTGGCAGATGGCGGCAATGGGCTTCTTGGCCTCGAAGATCGCCTTGATGAAACCCACGGCGCTCTTGTCGTTGCGCAGCATGTCGGGGTTGATCTGGCCGCCGGGCAACACCAGCGCGTCGTAGTCGGCGGGGCTGGCGTCGTCGAGCGTCTTGTCGACGTTCACCGAGTCGCCCCAGTCGTTTTCATTCCAGCCACGGATCTGGCCGGAATGGGTCGAGACGATATGCACCTCGGCCCCCTCACTCAGCAGCGCATCGCGGGGCTTTTCCAGCTCGGATTGTTCATAGCCATCGGTGGCGAGTATGGCGATTCGCCGGTTCTGCAGTTTGGGCATCTCATTACTCCTGGATAACATCTACATTGTGACCCGAAAACGCCGCCTGCACCCGATCCGTTCCCTCGACAGAGGGTCGCACCTGTCCGCTCGCGCGTCCGTGCGGCGCGCCCCTGGCAGCCTCGGCCCGGGATCACGGCGTCCCTCGGGCGTCGTCCTTGCCACCCCGAGGACGACCGATTAGAGAACCCCCAAAACCGGAGTCTTGGTACAGATGAATATCCTCATTCTCGGCGGCGGCGGGCGCGAACATGCCCTGGCCTGGGCGGTGATGCAGAACCCCAAATGCGACAAGCTGATCGTGGCGCCGGGCAATGCCGGGATCGCGCAGATCGCCGAATGCGCCAGCCTGGACATCGAGAACGGGGCCGCCGTGGTCAATTTCTGCGAAGCCAACGCCATCGAGTTCGTCATCATCGGCCCCGAGGCGCCGCTCGCCGCGGGCGTGGGCGACCGGCTGCGCGACGCGGGCTTTCTGGTATTCGGCCCGTCCCAGGCGGCCGCCCAGCTCGAAGCCTCCAAGAGCTTCACCAAGGAGATCTGCGACGCCGCCAACGCGCCCACCGCCGCCTATGGCCATTTCACCGACGCCGGGGCGGCGAAGGACTACGTGACGGCGCAGGGCGCGCCCATCGTCGTCAAGGCCGACGGGCTGGCCGCCGGCAAGGGCGTGATCATCGCCCGGACCGTGGACGAGGCGCACGCCGCCATCGATGACATGTTCGGCGGCAGCTTCGGCAGCGCCGGCGCCGAAGTGGTGATCGAGGAATTCATGGACGGCGAAGAGGCGTCGTTCTTCGTGCTGTGTGACGGCCAGACCGCCCTGCCCATGGGCACCGCGCAGGATCACAAGCGCGTGGGCGACGGCGACACAGGCCCCAACACCGGCGGCATGGGCGCCTATTCTCCCGCCCCCGTGCTGACCGACGCGGTGGCCGAAAAGGCGCTGGAGGAGATCATCCGCCCCACCTTGCGCGTCATGGCCGAGCGCGACATGCCCTACCAGGGCGTGCTCTACGCCGGGCTGATGATCAAGGACGGCCAGCCCCGGCTGGTGGAGTACAACGTGCGGTTCGGCGACCCCGAATGCCAGGTCCTGATGCTGCGCCTCGGGGCACAGGCGCTGGACCTGATGCAGGCCGCCGCCGAGGGGCGCCTGCACCAGGTCGAGGCCAGCTGGGCCGACGACCACGCCCTGACCGTGGTGATGGCGGCAAGGGGCTATCCCGGCGCCTATGAGAAGGGCAGCGTCATCTCCGGGCTGGACGACTGCCCGGAAGACAGCTTTCACATGGTCTTCCACGCCGGCACCGGCGAGGCGGACGGAAAGATCACCGCCACCGGCGGCCGGGTCCTGAACGTCACCGCCCGCGGCGCCACCCTGCGCGAGGCCGCCGACCGGGCCTATGGCATGATCGACAGGATCGACTGGCCCGAAGGGTTCTGCCGCCGCGATATCGGATGGCGGGCGCTGGACTGAAGCTCGGACCGCGCTGCGCACGGTCCGACCGATGCGGGGGCCAGCCCCCGCACGCGTTGTTAAGCGGGGGCCAGCCCCCGCGCCCCCGGGATATTTAAGGCCAGAGGAAGGGGCGGGTCAGATCTGTTTCTCGGGCATTTGCACGACAAGGCCGTCCAGCGCGTCGCTGACCTTGAGCTGGCAGGTCAGGCGCGAGCGTTCGGGATCGGGCTCGAACGCGAAATCGAGCATGTCCTCTTCCATGTCATCCTTCGCCGGCAGCTTCTCGACCCAGGCCGGGTCGACATAGACATGGCAGGTCGAACAGGCGCAGGCGCCGCCGCAATCGGCCTCGATGCCGGGGATGTTGTTGTCGCGCGCGCCTTCCATCACGGTCAGGCCGTTGGCGACCTCCACCTCGTGCTTGGTGCCGTTATGTTCGATATAGGTGATCTTGGCCATGAAATCGGGCTCCCGTCGCTTGCGTTTTTCAAGGGTTCCTAGCCGCGGCATGTAGGCGATGCCAGTCCCATTTGCGACATCGCCGGGAAAAGAGTTGCCTAAAACCCCGCATGTTCTATCTTTGTTCACATGAGAGTTCTCACCGCCGCACCCCCCCATGACTGGCCCCGCCCGCCGGCCGCGCTGGTGGCCGCGCGCCTGGCCGATCCGCCCGAAGGCGCGCGCGTGACGGTGGCGGGCCTCGTGATCCTGCGCCAGCGGCCCGGCACCGCCAAGGGCGTGATCTTTCTGACGCTGGAGGACGAGACCGGCGTGGTCAACATCGTGGTCTGGCGCGCGCTTTACGAACAATACCGCCGGGCCGTCATCGCCGGGCGGCTGTTGCGCATCACCGGCCGGATCCAGCGGCAATCGGGCGTGGTGCATGTCATCGCCGAGAAGGTCGAGGATATCTCGCCCCTGCTCGACCGCCTGCTGAAGAGCGCGGATGACTGCACGCTTCCCCAAGCGGGTGAAACCGGGTAAGATGCTGCAAAACACGCCTAAAAAGGCACGAGCAGATGATCCGACCGACCCTGATTGCCCCTTGCGCATTGCTTGCGCTGGCCGCCTGTGGCGAGGTGCCCCGCACCGCCGCCGAGCCCGACGCGGTGCAACGGCTGGACACCCCGCCCCCCGGCGCGGCCCCCGGCACCTGCTGGGCCCAGGATACGTCGCCCGCCGTGGTGGAGACCGTGACCGAACAGATCCTCGTCAGCCCCGCCGAGGTCGCCGGCGACGGCACCGTCACGCGCCCCGCCAGCTATCGCACCGAGACCGCGCAGAAGATCGTGCAGGAACGCCGCGTGACCCGGTTCCAGGTCCCCTGCCGGGCCGAGCTGACGCCTGAATTCAACGCCTCGGTGCAGCGCGCGCTCAAGGCCCGCGGGCTTTATCGCGGGCCGATCAACGGCGAGATGGACCGACGCACCCGCGCCGCGATCCGAAGCTTTCAAAAGCCGCAGGGGTTCGATTCCGATATCCTGTCCGTGGCCGGGGCGCGCCAGCTCGGCCTGATCGCGGTGCCCCGCGACAGGCCCGGCTGACCGGGCCGCGTTAACCTGGCATTTACCAAATCCGACCAAGGTGACCGCGTGAGGTGCCATGCCGCTCAAGCGCGTCGTCATTCCGGTCCTGTTGCTCGCCGCCCCCGTCCCGGCGCTGGCCGGCCCGTGGCTGCGCGCCGACGACCAGACGTTTCTCAGCTATTCGGTCGAGATCGACGCCGAGGGCGGCCTCTCCGACGGCGGCGGCTTCTACGGCTCGCTTTATGCCGAACACGGGCTGACCGACCGGCTGACGCTCGGCCTCGACGCGGGCGGCCGCGAGGACGACATGTCCAAGGCCATCGCCTTTCTGCGCTGGCCCGTCGGCGCCACCGACCGCCCGCTGCGCCTCGCCGCCGAATTCGGCCTCGGGATGGCGCGGGAGACCTTCGCCCTGCGCCCCGGCCTCAGCCTGGGGCGCGGGGTCGCGCTCGGGGACACGCCCGGCTGGATCAGCGTCGACAGCCGGGCGGTGATCCTCGACAGTTTCGACGGCGTGCTGGAAACCGACATCACCTTCGGCCTCAGCCCTGGCCCCGACGCCAAGGTGATCTTGCAACTGCAGACGGGCATTCCGACCGACAGCGCCCCGTACGCCAAGTTGGCGCCCTCCTACGTCCACCGGATCGCCCCGGGATATCATGCCGAGATCGGCGTGGTCGCCGGCGTGGCAGAAGCCGATGATTTCAAGCTGAAAATCGGCTTCTGGCACCAGTTCTGACAGGGGTCGCGAACGCTCCGCGCGTCAGATCAGGTCGTCGATCCTGACCCGCATCGTGACCGTCCCGCTGACCGCCTTTTCCCAGCGCAGGTTGACCTGGTCCTTGTTCGGGCCTTCCTTGCCGTCATAATACGGGATGCCGAAATAGGCGTCGCCATTGGCCTCGCGGATCGGCCCTTCCGGCACGATCGCCTCGACCGTCTGCGCCCAGGCCTCGAAGGGCAGCTTGGGATGCGGCGCCACGACCCAGGTCTTCTGCGCGCTGGCCTCGGTATGTTGCAGGACCAGCGGGTTTTCCACCTGGATGTTGACGTTGAAATAGGCGTTGTCCTCGAAGCGGATGTTGCGGAATCGCTCGAAATTCAGCGTGGCGAAGCTGGTGTCGATCCCCTCGAAGCGGTCGATCGGCCCGTCGATCAGCCGCACCGTGTTGCCCGTCACCGTCAGCCCGTTGATGAAATGCCCCGGCCCGTAGGGCTTCACGATCAGAAAGTTGAACGACGGCGCGGTGCTCTGGCTGAGGAACACGTTGCTGGTGATCGACAGCGCGCTGAACGAGAACTCGCTCGAGAAATCCGGTGCCTCGTCATACTCGTTGGTCCACTCGACCGACCCGTCGCAAATATAGTTCCCGGTGATCGTTCCGCGATTGTTGGTCCGCGCCAGCACGAAGATCGCGCTGCGCGGGCCGGGATCGGCGCTGTCGCCCTGGAAACAGTGGTTGCCCATGATGATGCTGGACGACCCCGCCAGGATCGCGAAATGCTTGAAGAAATTGCAGCGGCAGTTGCGGATCTTGATGTCGTTGCCGTTGCAATTGACGCCGATCGTGGTGCGATCCGGCACCAGCAGCGGGCTTTCCCGCGACAGGAACTGGCAGCGGTCGATCATCATGCCCTGGTCGCCCTCGCCGTGGCTGGTGATGCCCCGGTCGCGCGGCTGGGTGAAAAAGCAATCCCGGAAATGGATCGCCGATCCCGCGGGCGGCAGCAGCACGGCACTGCAATCGCCGCCGCACTGGAACTCGATATTCGAGACCGCGAATTTCGAAACCTGGGCGAAGCCGCTGAAATCCCACATATATTTGAAACGCTTGAACGTGTAGTTCTGGGTGCCTTCCGCGTCATAGAGCGGCTGGCTCAGCGTCACCGTCTGGGCGCCGACATTCTTGGCCCGCACGTAAACCTCGCGGCCCACCCCGTTGCCGGTCACCAGCGACCCCACCTGGATGTTGGCCACGTTGGCGACATTGGTCAGTCGCTTGTTGTCATTGGCGTTGTAGGTGGCTTGCGAGGTGACGGTATCGGTGTCCCAGTTCGGCCCCGGAAAGACCGAGAACTGCGCGTTCTTGATCACGTGCCGCGTCTTGTAGGTGGTCCGGTTCGGCACGGCGGCCTGCATGTCCACGGGTTCGCGCAGCGCCACCTTGCGGCCTTTCATGTCCAGCTCCACGTGGCCGGGGTTGTTCAGCAGCGCCTGGTAGGCCTTCATGAAGGCCATCTCCGTATCGCCGCCGAATGCATCCACGTACTTGGAAAAGTCGAAATCGTTGACCAGCTCGAAGATCTTGTCGACCGGCATCGTGACCTCGCCTTCGAAACTGACCTTGCTCTGCATGGTCAGGCTGTCCGCCAGGTAATAGGTCCCGGCGGGCACCAGGACCGTGCGGCCGTTCGCGGCGGCGTCGGCGGCCTCGAAGGCGGGCAGGTCATCGGTGCTGCCGTCGCCCTTCGCACCATAGTCGCGCACGTCCACCAGGCCGATGATGTCGCGCAGGAACACGCCGGTCACATCCTCGATCCGAAGGTCGTCGATCCGCACCACGCCACCGTTCGGCCCTGTCAGGTCGATGCCGAAATGCCCGTACAGGGGCTCGGTGCCCCACACCATGTCCACGCCGCCACGGTCGCCGCTGCCGACGATGGCCGTGACCTCGAACACGTCGCCGTAATTGGTCAGCGTCACGCTGGGGCCGGTCTCGGTCAGCCCGGTCACGTGAGTGCCGCCCGCACCGCCGGCCCACCCCGCGATCCGCACGTTGGGCAGGCTGCCGGACACCGCCTTCACCCGCGCGGTGATCTGCAGGTAACAGCCCGGCAGGATCGGCGTCTCGCCCATGTAGCGCAGCTTCTGCGTGCCCTGGACCTTCTGGACCTCCAGCGCGCCGCCGAAATCCTGGTCGGCGGGGACGAAGGCGGCATTGGCGGCGCCATCATAGGTGTCCGACCCCGGCGTGCCGTTCTCGCTCGACCAGACATCCAGCCCGTTCGCAAAAGGCGGCGGCATGAAGGTGATGCCATCGGTGATTGCCTTGTTCATGAATTTCCCTTTCCGCGCCCGGGGGCCTTCCCCCAAGGCGTCACGTGATTGCCAGCAAAGGCGCGACACGGACCGCACCCGGGCTTCGGGAAGTATCAACGGGGGGTTAACGGGGGATCAGGCCACCGTGACGGTGGGGGGCACGCTCCTGCACGCAACGGCAGCCGTGCGGACCTTGCTGTCCTTCACAATGGAGGCGAGCGTCAGCCCCCGGGGTGGCGATCCAACGGCAATTCTGAAGCACTTTATGCCCGCCAAACACATCCTCGGAAGGATCGTTGCGCCCAGCCTCAGCCAAATCGCCAGCCCGAGGGAGGGGCTGACGATGGCCGGGCCGCTTCGCGGCTGTTAACCGGCTGGGTGCTCGATACCAGTGTCTTGCAAGGGCTCGATCCCGACATGCGTTGCAGGCGGCAAGAATGTCGGCAGTGCGGCCAAACCGGACGTCAGCTTCACAAGCCGCGTGATTGCCAGACCGCGGGCTGGCGACCGACCGATGTTCGGCGCAGTTTATCCTCGCCACCTCCGCAAAACCTCGGATCGAAGCTCCAACGTCCCCAATCGCCAGTCCGGGGGGCGGTCTGGCGATCGCGCGGCGGCCTTCGGCCTTGATTCCGCGCGACACGTGTCTTTCTTCACGTCGGTTATGCCGGACATGAAACACGTTTGATCTGCACCCCCCGGCGCGGACTCAGGCCGCAGGCCCCGCGCCATCGCCGGACCGCCCCCACGGCCCGGCGATGGCGCTCGGGGAAATAGATCACACGTGTCCGCGAAGGGCTCACACCAAACGTCCGCCGCAAACCCCGCCGGCTACGCCATCCCGCCCTGCACCAACCTTTCAGCCAGCCGCGCATAGGCGTCCGACACCGCGCCCTCCTCCAGCGCCACGGGCCGCCCGGCATCGCCGCCAAGCCTTGTGTCGAGGTCGATGGGCAACGCCCCCAAGAGCGGCAGACCCAGCCTCTCGGCCTCGGCCGCCACGCCGCCATGGCCGAAAATCGCCGCCTCGTACCCGCATTGCGGGCAGTGAAACATCGACATGTTCTCGATCAGCCCCAGCACCGGCGTCTTCAGCGTGTTGAACATGTCGATCGCCTTGCGCGCATCCAACAGCGCCACGTCCTGCGGTGTCGACACCACCAGCGCCCCCGTGGGCTGCGCCCTCTGGCACAGGGTCAGTTGCACGTCCCCCGTGCCCGGCGGCAGGTCGACCAGCAGCGCGTCCAGCTCGCCCCAGTCGACCTGGGCCATCATCTGCTGCAACGCCCCCATCAGCATCGGCCCCCGCCACACCACGGCGCGATCCTCCTCGATCATCAGCCCGATGGACATCATCTTGACGCCATGCGCCTCCAGCGGCGTCAGGATCTTGCCGTCCGGGCTCTGGGCGCGGTCGGTCACGCCCATCATGCGCGGCTGGCTCGGCCCGTGGATATCGGCATCGAGCAATCCGACGCGCCGCCCCGCCCGCGCCAGCGCCACCGCCAGGTTCGACGCCACGGTCGACTTGCCCACGCCGCCCTTGCCCGACGCCACCGCGAGAATCGATTTCACCCCGCTCGGCCGGATCGAGGCGCTGCCGCCCTCGGGATGCCGCCCGACCTTCAGCGTCGGCGCGGGCGCCTCGGACGCCTGAGCGGTCAGCGCGACCTGCGCCGACGTCACCCCCTCGACCGACAGCGCCGCACGCTCGGCGGCGGCCCGCAGGGGTTCCATCTGGCGAGCCATCTCGGGGCTGGGCGCCTCCAGCACGAATCGCACCTCGCCGCCTTCGAGTCGCATCGCGCGCACCATGTCGCGCGAAATCACCGTCCCGCCGTCCGGCAATTCCAGCCGGTCCAGCTCTCGGCGCACATTTTCGAGTATTTTCGTCATGCCCGGTCTCCATGCATCTTCGGCGTTGAAAGTGGCACTTCTGAAAACAGGTGCAACCCCCGTTTCAACCTCGCCCAAAAAACTGGCAAAGCGGTGATTTTACACGTAAAAAATGATCCAATCTTCTATGCGCCAACTGCATAGCTGCGTTGCAGCAAAACCTATTGTGCATGCGCAGCATATCGCTATCTTTAACTCAACAGCGAACGGAAACGGTCACAGCGCCGAACGCTCGCGAAAACAATCAGGTGCCTCTCCTCCCGTTTGGTACCTGTTCGGGATACCGCCTCTCCTCCCTTGTGCGGTCCCGGCAAGACCTGGGTTCCTTTGGAGCCCAAACCTGACGAACGGTCCCTTCCTCCTCCCTGGGACCCGACGTAAAGAACGGCGGCGCCTCTCCTCCTCCCTGGCGTCGCCGTTTTTTCTTTTTCGCCCGACAGCTTTCGCAAGGCCCGCGCCTCACCGCCCCCGCGCCGGCAAACAGCCAGGGACCCCGCCGACATGCGGCAGGATCAAGGCCGTGGGATCAATGCACCACCCTTGTGGCCCGCCCGCGCCGGCCCCGTGTCATCGGCGCGGCGTGGCGCGCCTCTTCCAGCACGCGGGCAAACGCCCTGGCCGCCGCGCTGTCGGCATTCCGGACCGCGGGTTCGGCCAGCGCGTCGCGCACGACCCGCGCCGTGACGGCGCCGGGATAGCCAAAGACCCATTCCAGGAAACCCAGCCGCGCCACGGCCTCGGCCTCGGCGCCGGTGGCCCCACTGCGCTCCAGCCCGTTCATGATCGGTGTCAGGCTCATGCTTTCTGCTCTTCCTCCGGCCGCACCCCGGGCCGGACTGGGGCGAGGAAAGGCCGCGCGAGAACCGTTCTTCCGGTTCACCGCCCGCACCGCCCCCCGCGGTTCGACGTCGTCCCAAAGGCTGGTTTCCGGGCTTGGCGGGGGTGCGGATACGCGCGCCTTCCCGGGGCATGACGCCCCAGTGGCCATCTGCGGTATCCCCCATCCTTACCGTTGCGGGGGCAGCGCCGGACTTGCACCGGCTTCCCAATTCTCCGCGACCTGCGCGGCACCTTCGGGACTCTCAGTTTGCCGCCAAGCGGCCCCTGACGCAACCCGCGATTGCGACCTTGAAGCGCCGCGAGACGACACTCGCGTCAGGCCCATGAGTCAGGCCAGAACGTCCGCCCACTCCGGGTGCCGGCGAAACTGCGACGCGGCAAACGGGCAAAGCGGCGTGATCTTGCGCCCCGCCGCGCGGGCATCCTCCACCGCGCGGGTCACCAGCGCCAGCCCCACGCCCTTGCCGCGATACGCGTCCGGCACGCCGGTATGGTCGATGATCATGCCCGTGCGTCCCAGTTTGGAATAGGTCAGCTCCGCCTCCGGCCCATCGTCGATCCGGGTGACATAGCGCCCCTTGCTCTCTCCGTCTTCGTGTTCGATCTGCATGCCGACTCTCCCCTGGCTGCGCGCAGCATGCCGCAGCGCCGCAAAAAGGTCCACAACACGGCACATCGCAGGCTCCGGGCATGACACCGGCCCGAACACAAAACGGCGCCCCGCCGGGACGCCGCCTCAGATCATTGCGGGCCGGATCACTCCGCCGCCAGCTGGTCCATCACCTCGTCGCTGGCCTCGAAATTCGTCGTGACGTTCTGCACGTCGTCATCGTCTTCCAGCGCGTCGATCAGCTTCATCAGCTTCTGCATGCCTTCCAGGTCCAGTTCCGTGGTGGTCGTCGGACGCCAGGCCAGCTTGGTCTCCTCGCTCTCGCCCAGTTCCGCCTCCAGCGCGGTCGAGACATCGTTCAGGTCCGTGTCCGCACACCAGATCACATGCCCGTCCTCGCCCGATTCCACGTCCTCGGCCCCGGCCTCGATCGCGGCCATCATCACCGTGTCGCCATCGCCCGCATCCGAAGGGTAGGTCACCTGCCCCTTGCGCTCGAACATGAACCCGACAGAGCCGGTCTCACCGAGGTTCCCGCCATGCTTGGTAAAGGTCGAGCGCACCGTGCTGGCGGTGCGGTTGCGGTTGTCGGTCATCGCCTCGACGATCACCGCCACGCCGTTGGGCCCATAGCCCTCGTAGCGGATTTCCTCGTAATCCTCGCCCTCGCCCGCGACCGATTTCTTGATCGCCCGGTCGATATTGTCGTTGGGCATCGACTGCGACTTGGCCTGCTTGACCGCCAGCCGCAGGCGCGGGTTCTTGTCGGGGTCCGGGTCGCCCATCTTCGCGGCGATGGTGATCTCTTTCGACAACTTCGAAAAGAGCTTCGCCCGCTGGGCATCCTGACGGCCCTTGCGGTGCTGGATATTGGCCCATTTGGAATGGCCGGCCATGACGTGCCTCCGATGACATGCGTAAAGTTCACGCCTCTATAAATCAGGCGCAGGCCCCTGTGCAATCCCGCCAATCACCCGCACGCGCCGCCGCGCCGGGCCGGACCAGACCGGCGGCTATATCGTGAAGGATGACAGGCGCACGGCCCTGTCCCGGACCGCCCCCGCGCCCGGCGTATCACGTCGCGCGATCCGGCCCGCCCGGGCCGTGCCGCCTCAGCGGCAGTGCCGCGCGATCTCGCGCTCGCGCAAGCCGGTCTGAACCAGCAGGCACTTGTCGCGCGCGGCATAGTAATAGCCCCGCGCGTACCACATCACCGCGTCGGGCTCGCTGCCGTCCGACACCAGCCATGCGCCACGCAGGTACTTCACCGCGTATTTCAGGTTGGTTTCCGCATCCAGAAGGTCGCTCGGCGCGCCCTGGAACCCCATGCCCCGTGCGGTGGCGGGCAGGATCTGCATCATGCCGAAATAGGGTCCGTTGCGCGCCCCGGGCCGATAATCGCTCTCGCGCTGCACCACCCGGTGCACCAGCGACCGTGGCACCTCGTAATCGTCGGCATACTGGTTGATCAGCGCCCGAAGCTGCGGCGTCTCGTTGGGATAAAGCGGCGGGCTGTGCGCGGCACGCGGTTCCGGCGCCTCCTTCGCACTGCATCCCGCAACCACGCAAACCAGCATGAAGGCCATCAAACGCCGCATCAGAGAATCCCTCGTTGTTTCGGGTTTTCTTCCCCAAGCCGGCATTTCAGGCAAGCTTCTTGGCATCCGACGCGCGAAAATCCGCCCGAAACCGCGCGCGCCCCGCAAGATTTCACACCGTGCATCTTGACGCAGGGGCAGCCTCAACCGATCTTCGCTGCATCCGGGTGCGAGGCTCCACCCGGCGGCTACAAGGCGCGGGGTCGCGCCAAGAGTGCTTTCCTCCCCTGGACATACAGACATGCGCATCATCATCGCAACGGCCCTTGCCGCGTTCGCGGCCCTTCCTGCATTCGCCGACCAGACCCAAGGCAACGTGGTCTCATTCGACCGCGCCACCAACGTTCTCGTGCTCTCTGACAAGACAGTGTGGTACATTCCCGGCGACATCGCCCTGCCCGTCGACCTTGCCGCTGGCGACCGGCTCCAGTTCGACTATGACACCGCGGGCGAGGATGGCCTCACCAAGATCCATGCGATCACCCGCGTCGCAATGGCCGCGACACAAGGCGCGCGTGGCGGCAGCTGATATTTCGATCGCAATGCAACAGGCTGGGCGGGGCCTTTCAGCCTCGCCATGCTGGCGCGTGGCGGAACGTCACCCTGTCCGAGCGCAGAGCCACCGACACCGGGCCAGCCTCACAACGGCCAGATGACCGGGATCAGCGCACTGGCCAGCAGCCCCACGCTCAGGTTCAGCGGCACGCCCACCTTCAGGAAATCGGTGAACTTGTAGCCCCCCGGCCCGTAGACCAGCGTGTTGGTCTGGTACCCGATCGGCGTGGCGAAACTGGCCGAGGCCGCGACCATCACCGCCACCACCAGCGCCCGCGCGTCGATCCCCATCGCATCCGCCAGCCCGATGGCGATGGGTGTCACCACCACCGCCACCGCGTTGTTGCTCACCAATTCCGTCAGGATCGAGGTCAGAAGGTAGATCGCCCAGACGATCAGGAAGGGCGGCAGGGACGACAGCCCCGGCGCCACGTAGTCGACGATCAACCGTATCGCACCCGACGCCTCCAGCGCCGCCCCGATGGCCAGCATCGAGAAGATCAGCGCCAGCAGGCGCCCGTCGACAAAGGAAAATGCCTCGTCCGCGTCGATGCAGCGCGACAGCAGCACCACCGCCAGCGCGATCACCGTCAGCGCCAGGATCGGCGCCACCCCCAGGGCCGCCAGGATCACGATCCCGGCCAGCGCCGCCAGCGCCACGGGCGCATGCCCGCGCCGGAACGCCTTGGCCGAGGGCTGGCTGACGTCCACCAGGTCCATCTCGCCCGCCAGCCGCTTGATGTCCTCCGGCGCGCCTTCCAGCAGCAGCGTGTCGCCCACCCGCACAATCAGGTCGTCCAGCTGCCGCCCGATATTCTGGTTCCGCCGGTGCACCGCCAGCGGATAGACCCCGAACCGCCGCCGCAAGCGCAGCGAGCCGAGCGACCGCCCCACCATCTTGCAGCCCGGCGTGATCAGCACTTCCACCGTCGTCGTCTCCACCGCCGACACCTGGTCGACCCGCTTCAGCTCCTTGTTGCGCTGCAGGCTCAGCAGTTCGGTCATTTGCGTGCGCAGCACCACCCGGTCGCCCACCTGCAACTCCACCCCCTGCAGGTTGCGCCGCAGCGAGATATCGCCCCGCACCACGTCCACCAGCCGCACGCCCTCGCGCTTGAACAGCTGCACCCCGGTCACCTCGCGGCCGATCAGGTTGCTGTCGGGCGGGATCACCGCCTCGGTGAAGAACTTCATCTTCGAGCGGTCCGACAGCATGTCCGCCATGCTCTCGCGGTCCGGCAACAGGCGCGGCGCGATGAAATAGAGGTACACCGCCCCCCACGCCACCAGGCACAGCGCCAGCGGCGTCACCTCGAATATCCCGAAGGGCTCCATCCCCTGCGACCGCGCCACCCCGTCGACCAGCAGGTTTGTCGAGGTCCCGATCAGCGTCAACGTGCCGCCCAGGATCGCCGCGTAACTCAGCGGGATCAGCATCTTCGAGGCCGTCACCCCCAGCGTCCGCGCCAGCTGCACGAAGATCGGGATCATCACCACGACCACCGGCGTGTTGTTCATGAAGGCCGAGCCGAACACGACAAAGGCCATCAGCATCCCGATGGCCAGCTTGGGGTTCACCTTGGCCTGCCGGTCCGCCACGGTGGTGAACGCGTCCAGCGCCCCGGTGCGCACCAGCGCCCCCATCACCACGAACATCCCCGCGATGGTCCAGGGCGCGGGATTGGCCAGCACCTCCAGCCCCGCGTCATAGGGCAGCACCCCCAGCGCCAGCAGCACCGCGGCCCCGCTCAGCGCCACCACCTCGGTGGGATAGATCTCGCGGATGAACAGCACGAACATCACCGCGACCACGCCCAGGGCGACCAACGGCTGGGCGCCCTGCGAAAGTTCGATGAAGTGCATCAGCTCTGCCCGTCCCGGTCCGATGTCATGCCAGCTTCGGCATTGTCATCTATCACGCGCCCCGGCACAAGAACCCGCGCCGCCCGCGGCTGCACCAGGAACATCCCCAGCATCATCGTACCCAGCGCCAGCCAGACCCAGATCGCATAGCTTTCCTGCAACAGGGCCATCGACCACAGAACCCCCGCCGCCGTCACCATGTAAGAGGTTTGCGCGGTAAACACCGACCCGGCCCGCCCGACCATCCAGACATAGGTGGCATAGACCAGCGCGTGCAGCGCCGCCCCCGCCGCCAGCGCCAGCTCGGGCACGCCGACCCCGTTCAGCGGATTGATCCACTGCCCGCTCAGCACCGCCGCCGGCAGGCAGATCACCAGCCCGACAAGCGACGCGCCCAGGATCACCTGCATCGGGTCCAGGCCCTGCGTGCCCCACAAGGCCACCAGGTTGCCCTCGGTCGCATAGAGCGCCGGCGCACACAGCGCCAGCAGGACGAACCCAGCCGAGGCCGCGCCCGGCAGGCTCGCCTCCGGCCCCACCAGCATCACGATCCCCGCAAGGCCGATCACCACCCCGACCAGGCGCTGCCACTCGAACCGCTCATTGCCCAGCGCCACCGCGATCGGCAGAGAGAACATCGCCACGCTCGCGATCACGATCGACATCACGCCGCCCGGCAGTTTCGCCGCGGCAAGATAGAAGAAAACGTCGGGCAGGACCGCGCCGCACAGCGCGACCATCACGAAGAGCCGCAGATAGGCCCGGCCGAAAACAATCCTGCGCCCCCGCACCAGCGTCACCGCGCCCAGGCAGAGCACCACCACCACCAGCTGCCAGAAAATCAGGCCAACGGGCTGGTGCCCGGTGCTGACGGCGAACTTGGCCAGCGGGATCGTCAGGCCCCAGCCCAACCCCATCGCGATCAGAATGGCATAAAGCCAATAGTTCGATCTCATGGACCACCCGGCGCCAGCCGCCCGCCCTCGCGGACCATCTCGACACGCCTGGCTTTGCCGGTGGCGTCATCCGTCTCGACATACAGGCCGCACAGCGTGACCTCGCCCAGCGCCGGCGTGAACCGCTCCTTGCCCATGCCGGTCACGAAGCGCCGCATCGGCTCGGTCTTCTCCATCCCGATCACGCTCAGGTAATCGCCGCACATGCCCGCATCCGACTGAAACGCCGTGCCCCCCGGCAGAAGCTGCGCGTCGGCGGTGGGCACATGGGTGTGGCTGCCCACGACGATGCTCGCGCGCCCGTCGCAGTAATGCCCCATCCCCATCTTCTCGCTGGTGGCCTCGCAATGGATGTCGATCAGGCTGGCCTGCACCGCGCCGCCCGGCACATGGGCGCGCATCACCGTGTCGACGGCGCTGAACGGGTCGTCGAAGGCGCGTTTCATGAACACCTGCCCCAGCACCTGCGCCACCATCACCTTGCGCCCCCGCGCATCGGAAAAGACCGCCGCACCGCGCCCCGGCGCGCCCTTGGCGAAGTTCAAAGGCCGCACGATCCGCGGCTCGCCCTCGATGAATTGCAGCATGTCCTTCTGGTCGAAGGCGTGATCCCCCAGCGTCAGGCAATCCGCGCCCGCCTCCAGCAGCCCCTTGGCATGTGCCCCGCTCAGGCCCATCCCGCCGGTGGCGTTCTCGCCGTTGACCACGACGAAATCCAGCTTCCACGCCTGGCGCAGGCCCGGCAAACGCTCCGCGACGGCCTGCCGTCCGGCCCGGCCCATCACGTCTCCAAGATACAAAATCCTCATGCCGAAACTGGTAGAGACACCGCCTCCAAAGGGCAAGAGCCACCGATGCTCCGCCCCGGCCCGGGCCTGACCCGGGACCTCCCCGCCCCCGTTCAGCCCGCCGCCACCTCGTAGCGCGCCTCATAGACAATCGGAAACGCCACCGACCGCGCGATGAAACAGACTTCGTGAATGCGCCCGTGGATCGCGTCCGCCGCCTCCAGGTCCGTGCCCTCGGGCACCGTGATCACCGGGCGCAACACGGCCCGCGTGAACCGCCCCTTGCCGGACCGCTCCACCTCCGCCTCGCCCAGAGGGTCGTCAACATAGCCCTGCACCGCGATCCCGGCGTCACTGGCGAAATGCAGGTACCACAGCATGTGGCACGCACTTACCGTCGCCAGCAACAGGTCCTCGGGATTGTGCAGCTTCGGGTCGCCGCCCAGCACCGGATCGTTCGAGCACGCCACCACCGGCTTGCCCGGCGTCTCGATGTTCCACGTCCTGTCATACCCCTTGTAACTCCGGGTGCCCTCGCCCCGGTTGCCGGTCCAGACCACCTTGGCGGTGTAGTCGTGGGTGTCCATGTTCGTCTCCTTCCTGCAGGTGCGACAGGTGTGCCGCGCGAACGCCAGACCGCGGGATGGCGACCCGACCGACGGTCAGGGCACTTTATCTCTGCAACTTCCGCAAGACCTCAAATCAAATCGCCAGCGTACCCCAATCGCCAGCCCGTCCGGGCGGTCTGGCGATCGCGCGGCGGCGCAGCAAGCTGCGCCTTGACTCCGCACGCTATCCAACATCGACCGCCGTGGTGGAAAAACCCGCCCCCGTCAAAACCCGATCACCTCTTTCTCCGTCACCACCATGTCCAGCGGCTGGTCCGTGGGCTCCAGCGGCAGCCCCTCGGCCTCCTGCGCCGCAAAGGCGAACCCGATGGCCAGCGTCGCCCGCTTGCCCCTCAACAGCTCCAGCGTCCGGTCATAGAACCCCCCGCCATAGCCGAGCCGCCCGCCATTCCGGTCGAACGCCACCAGCGGGACAATCAGGATCTCCGGCTCGAAAAAGTCATCCACCTCCGGCACCCGTGCGCCAAACGGCCCGTCGCGCAACTCACCATCCGGTTCCCAGCGCGAGAACTTCAGCGGCAGTCCCTCGCCTTCGATCACCGGCACGCCCACCGGGCCATGCGCCGCCGCCTCGGCCATCGCCGGCAACGGATCGATCTCGGTGCGAATGGGCATGTACCCCGCCAACGGCACGCCGCGATACCCGGCCAGCACGCCGGACAAGAGGCCCGCCCCCGCGCCCTCTGCCGCGTCAAACGCCGCCTTGCGCCGCGCGAACGCCGCCTTGCGCGCCGCCGCCTTCACATCCGCCAGATCGCTCACAGCAGCACCACCGCAGCAAGCCCCAGGAAGGCGAAAAAGCCCACCACGTCCGTCACCGTGGTCACGAACGCCCCCGAGGCCAGCGCCGGGTCCACGCCCACCCGGTCCAGCACCACCGGAATCACCGTGCCCGCCAACCCCGCCATCACCAGGTTGATCACCATCGCCGCCCCGATGACATAGCCCAGTTCCGGCCCGCCGAACCACAGCACGCCGACGATCCCCATCACCACGGCGAAGATCACCCCGTTGACCAGCCCCACCAGCACCTCGCGCCGGATGAACCGCCACACGTTCGATCCCGTAAGGTCCTTCGTCGCAATCGCCCGCACCGCCACAGTCAGGCTCTGCGTGCCCGCATTGCCGCCCATCGACGCCACGATCGGCATCAGAACGGCCAGCGCCACGATCTGCGCGATCGCCGCCTCGAACTGCGCAATCACCAGCGAGGCCATGATCGCCGTCACCAGGTTCACCGCCAGCCACGGAAACCGCCGCTTGGTGGTGCTGATCACCCGGTCGCTCAAGGACCCTTCCTCGCTTACGCCGGCCAGGCGCAGGATGTCCTCCTCGTGCTCCTCGTCCAGCACCGCCATGGCGTCGTCGATGGTGATGACGCCCACCAGCCGTTCGTCCTCGTCCACCACGGGCGCGGAAATCAGGTGATACTGGTTGAACGCATAGGCCACGTCGCCCTCGTACTGCTCGGCGGGAATGACGTGAAACGTCTCCTCCACCAACGAGCTCAGCATCACCTCGCGCCTCGAGGCCATCAGCTTGCCCAGCGTCACGTTGCCCACGGGTTTCAGCCGCGGGTCCACCAGCACGATGTGATAGAACTGGTCCGGCAGGTCGTCCTGGTCACGCAGGTAATCGATCGCCTCGCCCACGTTCCAGTGCTCGGGCGCCATCACCACCTCGCGCTGCATCAGGCGCCCGGCGGAATACTCGGGGTAACTCAGCGACTGCTGCACCAGTGTCCGGTCGCTGTCCTCCAGCACGCCCAGGATCTCGGCCGCCCGGCTTTCCTCCATGTCCTCGACCAAGTCGACCACGTCGTCCGATTCCAGGTCGCGCACCGCGTTGGTCAGAACCTCCGGCGCCAGGATCGAGATCACCTCCTCGCGGATCGTCTCGTCCAGCTCCGTCAGCACGTCGCCGTCGAACTCGTGCCCGTAAAGCTCGATCAGCCGGCGGCGGTCGAAGGAATTGATCTGTTCCAGAAGGTCGGCGATGTCGGCGGGGTGAAACGGCTCCAGCTCCTGCCACAGCATCGCCTGGTCGCCGATATCCACGGCATACATGATCCGGCCCACGACTTTCTGGTCCAGAACATAGGCGCTGTCCTCGCGCTCGGGCTCCCGCTCGGGCTCGGGCACCTGCGCGGGTTCGCGCTCTTCGGTCACGTCGTCCTGCTGGTTTTTCTCGGCCATCGCGCGCTCCCCGGTTCTGCGGCACCATGTAGGACAAAGCCGCGGGAAATCACAACGTAATATGCGGGATTTACGCCCGTCTTCCGCGCACCTATCCTGCCCCCGACCGGCCCCGAGGACACCACCCCGCATGACCCCCCCGCGCATCCTGACCGGACAGGTCCTCTGCTTCACGCGCTCACCGTTCCAGGGCGACCCCGCCGGCTCTGCCCGCCTCGACGAGGCCCTCCTGATCGAGAACGGCCACGTCGCCCGCACCGGCCCCCTCGCGGACCTGCGCACCGCCGCCCCGGACGCCCGGATCGAGCGCCACGACGACCATCTCATCTCGCCCGGCTTCATCGACGCCCACGCGCATTACCCCCAGACCGGCATCATCGCCAGCTGGGGCAAGCGCCTGCGCGACTGGCTGGAAACCTACACCTTCCCCGAGGAAATGCGCCTTTCCGATCCCGCCTACGCGCACCGGATCGCCAATCGCTACCTCGACCTGACGCTGGCCAACGGCACCACCACCGTCGCGACATTCTGCACCTCCCACGCCCACAGCGCCGACGCCTTCTTCGAGGCCGCGCAGACCCGCAACCTCCGCGCCGTCGCCGGCAAGACCTGCATGGACCGCAACGCCCCCGCCGCCCTCCTGGACACCGCGCAATCCGCCTATGACGACAGCGCCGCCCTCATCGCCCGCTGGCACGGCACCGGCCGGCTGACCTACGCCATCACCCCGCGCTTCTCGCCCACCTCCACGCCCGATCAGCTCTCCGCCCTCGGCGCGCTCTGGGCCGAACACCCCACCTGCCTGATGCAAACGCATCTTTCCGAGCAGGTCGAGGAAATCGCCTGGGTCAAATCCCTCTTCCCCTCGGCCCGCGACTATCTCGACACCTACGAAGCGCACGGGCTGCTGGGGCAAAGAGGCCTCTACGGCCACGCCATCCACCTCACCGCCCGCGAACGCGCCCGCCTGGCCGAGACCGGCGCGGCGCTCGTCCACTGCCCCACCTCCAACACCTTCATCGGCTCCGGCCTCTTCGACATGGCCGCGCGCCTCGAGGACAGCCACCGCATCGGCCTTGCCACCGATACCGGGGGCGGCTCGTCCTTCTCCATGCTGCGCACCATGGCCGCCGCCTACGAGATCGGCCAGCTGTCCGGCACCGCCCTGCACCCAGCGCAACTGTGGTGGCTGGCGACAGCGGGCAGCGCCGACGCCCTGCACCTCTCGGACCGCATCGGCACCATCGCCCCGGGAATGGAGGCCGACCTTGTCGCCATAGACCTCGCCTCGACCCCGGCGATTGCCCAGCGCGCCGCCAGCGCCGAGGACCTCTGGCAGGCCGTCTTCCCCACGATCATGATGGCCGACGACCGCGCCATCGCGCAGGTCTGGGTGACGGGAACGCCACAATCGTAGGGTGGGGTTCCACCCCACCACGCGAACGCCGATTTTCGAATGAACATCCATGCCGCCCTCCACCCTCGATCAACGCGCAACGCGAAAGGGTGTTCGGGACTGGTGCGGTCGGGGGGACTCGAACCCCCACGAGTGTTAGCTCACAGCGACCTCAACGCTGCGCGTCTACCAATTCCGCCACGACCGCCCGTGACCGAAAGACGCTCTGAACGAACGCCTTGGTGCAGCGCCGTATAGGCAATCGCGCCCGGCTTGTGAAGGCCAAAAACCACGGCTTTGACAAAATCCGCGCCACCTGCCAAAGCACGCCGATGGTAGACTGGATCACCTCCCCCGGCCTCGTCGACTACGAGACCGCCTGCGCCGAGATGGAGGCCCGCGCCGAGGCCATCGCGCGCGGCGCGGCCAACGAGGCGATCTGGCTCTTGGAGCATCCGCCGCTCTACACCGCCGGCACCTCCGCCAAACCCGCCGACCTCACCGATCCCGACCGCTTCCCGGTCTATCCCACCAAGCGCGGCGGGCAATATACCTATCACGGCCCCGGCCAGCGCGTCGTCTACGTCATGCTGAACGTGGGCCAGCGCGGCCGCGACGTCCGCGCCTTCGTCCAGCAACTGGAATCCTGGGTCATCGCCACCCTCGACCAGTTCAACGTCACCGGCGAGATTCGCGAGGGCCGCGTCGGCGTCTGGGTCGTGCGCGACGACAAGCCGCTCACCGCGACGGGGCAAAAGCCCGAGGACAAGATCGCCGCAATCGGCATCCGCCTGCGCAAATGGGTCAGCTTCCACGGCATCTCGATCAACGTCGAACCGGAACTCGATCATTTCACCGGCATCGTTCCCTGCGGCATCACCGACCACGGCGTCACCTCGCTGGTCGATCTCGGCCTGCCGGTCACCATGGGCGACGTGGACGTGGCCCTGCAAAAGACTTTTCCCCGGGTGTTCGGCTAAAGCGTTTCCGGGCCAGTCCGAAACATGCATCGCGTCTGGCGTTCGAAGAAGCCGCGAAACGCGATCCGGTTTTTCCCCGAAACGCCCTGATCCACGCAGGAAAAGACCCGGACGAAGCACGATTCACGGTCTTGCCTCGCCCGGGCCCCACGCCGGCAATATCGCCAGCCGTCAGGCCAGCTCGGTTTTCACCTCGATATTGCCCTGCGTCGCATTGGAATACGGACAGATGAAATGCCCGCGTTCCATGATCTTTTTCGCGGTCTCCTCGTCGACACCCGGCATCTTCACCTTCAGTTCGACCTTCAGGCCGAACCCGCCATCGTCGCGCGGCCCGATCCCCACCTTGGCATCCACCGATGCATCCTTGGGCACCTCGCCCAGCTTCTCGCTCTGCGCGGCAAAGCGCATCGCGCCCAGGTAGCACGCGGCATAGCCCGTCGCGAACAGCTCCTCGGGGTTGTGCCCCTTGCCGGCCCCGCCCAGCGCCTCGGGCGTGTCCATGGTAAAGGTCAGCATGCCGTTCTTCAGGCGCGCCACCCCTTCGCGGCCACCGCCCGTGGCATGGGCTTCGGTCCAGTACTTGATATCGGTCGACATGAAGGTTCCCTTTCATCGCTCAAGATTAAATCGTACACGATACATATGTCGGCAACCCGACCTGTCAACGCTTGCGATCAAATCGCGCACGACATATCTTTCGGCAATGAGCACCCTGCCCCCACCCGACATGCTGTGCTTCGCGCTCTATTCCACCGCGCACCGGATGCAGCAGACCTACAAGCCGCTCCTCGCCCCGCTGGGCCTGACCTATCCGCAATACCTGTTGCTCAGCGCGCTCTGGTTCGGCGACGCCCGCACGGTCGGCGCCCTGGGCCGCGAGTTGCAGCTTGAATCCAACACCCTGACCCCGTTGATCAAACGCCTGGAAACCCGCGGCCTCCTGCGCCGCGAACGCGACACCGCGGACGAACGCCAGGTCCGCGTGCATCTCACCGACACGGGCCGCGCCCTTCAGGCCGACGCCGCGCATATCCCCGACTGCATCACCCGCGAAACCGGCATGGACATGGATGACCTCGCCCGCCTGCGCGACGAGATCCTCGCCCTGCGCGACCGGCTCGACCGCGCCTGACGCCCCGCGCCCCTCCCGGCGCGGCCACCTTCCTCTGGCCGAAAATATCCCCGCCGGAGGCCCCGGCCCGCCAAACGCCTTTCGTCGGCCGAACGCGTCACCTCGCCACCCGCGCCCCGAGACGCCGCACTTGGCGGTGTCGAGACATCCTGCGCGCGCAGCGCGCCCCTTCGGATCACCGGAACCACTGCCGGCCCACCCCGTCAGAACGGGATATCGTCCGCCCCGGTCACGAACCGCGCCACCACCTTCTTGACCCCGGCCTTCTCGAAATCGATCTCCAGCTTGTCGCCCTCGATCCCGATGATCGCGCCATAGCCGAACTTCTGGTGAAACACCCGCTCGCCCATCTCGTGCGCGCTCACCGCCTGCGCGTCGATCACCATGTCGCGCGCCTCCTGCGGCTGGCTCATCGGGCGCTGCTGGCTCCGCGCCTGCATCCGCTTCCAGCCGGGTGAGTTATAGACATTGGCCTCCGCCACCCGGGCTTCGATCGACCCGAGGCCACCGCCCGCCGCGCCATAGCCCCCGCCATAAAGCCCCGGCGGCGTCAGCACCTCGACATGATCCTCCGGCAGCTCGTCGATGAACCGGCTGGGCATCTGGCTCTGCCACTGCCCGTAGACCCGCCGGTTCCCCGCAAAGGAAATCGTGCACACCTCCTCGGCCCTCGTGATCCCCACATAGGCCAGCCGCCGCTCCTCCTCGAGCCCCTTCAACCCGCTTTCATCCATGCTCCGCTGGCTGGGGAACAACCCATCCTCCCACCCCGGCAGGAACACGGCCGGAAATTCCAGCCCCTTGGCGGCGTGCAGCGTCATGATGCTGACCTTCTCGCCCGCCTCCTCGCTCTCGTTGTCCATGATCAGGCTGACATGCTCCAGGAACCCCTGCAGGTTCTCGAAGCCTTCCAGCGCCTTCACCAGTTCCTTGAGGTTCTCCAGCCGCCCCGGCGCCTCGGGCGTCTTGTCCATCTGCCACATCTCGGTATAGCCGCTCTCGTCCAGCACCATCTCGGCCAGCTCGACATGGGACACGTCCTTGTCCCCCACCATCCGCCCCCAGCGCCGCAGACCCTCCAGCAGCTTGCCCAGCTCCGCAGCCCCCTTGCCGGTCAGCCCCTTTTCCTCCAGCAGGATCGCAGCGCCTTCGACCAGCGACACGCCGTTCGCCCGCGCCGTCACCTGGATCTTCTGCTGCGCCTTGTCGCCCAGGCCCCGCTTCGGCGTGTTCACCACCCGCTCGAAGGCCAGGTCATCCGCCGGGCTGACCACCAGCCGGAAATAAGCCATGGCATCGCGGATCTCCATCCGCTCGTAGAACCGCGGCCCCCCGATCACCCGGTACGGCATCCCGATCGTCAGGAACCTGTCCTCGAACGCCCGCATCTGGTGCGACGCCCGCACGAGAATGGCCATGTGATCGAGGCTCATCGGCGCCATCCCCCGCGTGCCCCGCTGCATCGCCTCGATCTCCTCGCCGACCCAGCGCGCCTCCTCGTCACCGTCCCAGTGGCCGATCAGGCGCACCTTCTCGCCCTCCTCGGCTTCGGTCCACAATTCCTTGCCCAGCCGGTCCCTGTTGCCCGCAATCACGCCGGAGGCTGCCGCCAGGATATGCGGCGTCGAGCGATAATTCTGCTCCAGCCGAACAACAGTGGCGCCCGGAAAATCCTTTTCGAACCGCAGGATGTTGCCCACCTCGGCGCCCCGCCAGCCATAGATCGACTGGTCGTCATCGCCCACGCAACAGATGTTCCGGTGCCCGCCCGCCAACAGCCGCAGCCACAGGTACTGCGCCACGTTGGTATCCTGGTACTCGTCCACCAGGATATAGCGGAACCAGCGCCGGTACTGCTCCAGCACGTCGTCATGGGTCTGAAAGATCGTCACCATGTGCAGCAGGAGGTCCCCGAAATCCACCGCGTTCAGCTCGCGCAGGCGGGTCTGGTATTGCCTGTACAGCGCCACGCCCTTGCCGTCATAGGCGCTGGCCTCGGCGGCCGGCACCTGCTCGGGCGTCCACGCCCGGTTCTTCCACTGGTCGATGATCCCGGCCAGCATCCGCGCGGGCCAGCGCTTGTCGTCGATATTCGCCGCCGCCACCAGCTGCTTCAGCAGCCGCAGCTGATCGTCGGTGTCGAGAATGGTGAAGTTCGACTTCAGATCCACCAGCTCCGCATGCCGCCGCAACAGCTTAGCTGAAAGGGAGTGGAAAGTACCCATCCACCTAACAGGCGCTTTAATTTCAAAAGGAGTTCGAGCGAGCCGCAGGCTCATTTCACGCGCGGCTTTATTCGTAAACGTCACAGCCAAAATCTGATGTGGCTCCGCTCTTCCCAGCGTCAGCAGATGAGCGATTCGCGCCATAAGCGCCTTGGTCTTGCCCGTGCCCGCGCCCGCCAGCATCAGCACAGGTCCTTCCAGCGCCTTCACCGCTTGCAGTTGCGCGGGATTCAGGTCGTCCAGATACGTAGTTCTAGCTTGCGGGCGTGCTCTTTGCGAAAGAGGAATGCTCTCGAAGGCATCGGATTCGTCGAAACTGCTCATGGCCGAAGAATAGCGAAGCCGCGTCCCGAGGAAAAGCCAATGTTCACACTGTGTTCCAACCCGTTAACACTTATTCACTCCCCTTGACGCCGCGTAGGGTGGGTCAAAACCCACCTTTCACGCGTGAATGTAACGCCCCACGCCTACGACCCCGCGTCCCGCTCCCGCCGCAACGCCTGCAAATCGCAACGGCTGGCAACGGCCCTCGGCCCCGGCAGGTCATCCGCCCCCGCCGCACCATGCCGCATCCCCGATGTCGCCGCCCAGCGCTGGATCGCGCCTTCCGAACACCGCAGGTAGAGCACGCCCGCGGCTTGCGTGACATGGCGCATCTCGAACTCGAACCGGCCTTCATACCCGTCCCGGTCGATCAGGATCACCACGGGTGTCTTGCCCGTCAAATGCTGGGCAAAGAGCGCCTGGTGCAGCGAATCCCGCGCGCTCGCGCTGCCGTCGAGGCCCAGCTCGATCACATGGTCCTCGGTCTCGCAATCCACGCGCACATACCGCTTCATGCCCGCCACGTCGAAATAGTGCCGCTGCTCCTCGGCACTTCCCGCCAGGAAAGCGCACAGCAAAGCGGCCAGTTCAACCTCGCCCATCCAACACACCCTCTCGCGCCCGAAACCCGTTAACAAAGGTCAACAGGGCGCCCGCCAAACCATACCCCCGATTTCACTCCCACCGACCGGGCACGCCCGCAATAACGTTTCTCAATCAAGATTAACGCCCGCGACCGCCCCACTTCCGCCCCACAAAGAATATCCCCCACGAAAATTCGTACGAATTTTCACTCATGGCGCGAACCGGCTGCCCGGATCGGATCGGCGCGATCCCGCCTTCCCTGCGGCACCCATTGGAACGAACCGGCGGCATCCCCGTTAGACAGGCAATGGAAAAAGGAGGAGGATCCCCATGAAACGCAAGATGACAAGTGTGCTCGCACTATGCACCATCGCCGGTCTTTCCGGCCCCGCCCTGGCGGATTGCCAGGATGAACTGGCACAACTCACCGGCGAGCCCGGAATGGAAGTCGAAGGCGGCATCTCCAAGGACGGCAGCCTCGCGCCGCTCGAAGACCCGGACGCAAGCGCCGACGCCTCGGGCAGCGTGGACGGCGCCGACAGCACCTCGGACACGGGCGCGTCCGACAGCGGCTCCGACAGCAGCTCCGACACGGACCTGTCGGCACAGGCCGAGGACATGAACTCGGACGCCGCCGAAGGCGATGGCGAGGTCGTCAAGGACGGCGACACCGCCCCGCTCGAGACCGATACATCCTCCGTGGCCACCTCCGGACAGGACGCCGCCGCGCAGCAGGACGGTTCGGGCGACGACAGCGCCACGGCCAGCTCGGATGCCAGTTCGGACTCCGAGATGTCGCAAGAGGCCAAGGATGCCATCGAAACCGCGAAAGCAGCGCTCGAAGCCGGCGACGAGAAAGCCTGCATGGACGCCGTCGAGGAAGCGCGCAATTCGTGACGCCGCGACGCACCGCTGAACGACGCCCGAACGCCGCCATCCCGTACCGGGGTGGCGGCGTCGGTTTGTCCGCGTCCGTCCCGGACCCGATCCGGGACCTGCCCGCCCGATGTCCGGAAACCACCGCGGGGCAGCCCGGGCGTTAACCTTTCCTCAACATTCCCGGCCTCCGGCCCGTCGCGCACCGTGCGTCGCGTCAACCCCGGCAAACGCGAAAAAGCCCACCGTCGCAATACCACCCGGATACCGACGCGATACCGATGTGACATTTCGAATCGATCCGCACCGTTAACCCTGCCCGCGGATGATTTCCCTTTCCGGGCCCATCCCGGCTTGCTATCGCTTTGCCATGTCGCTCGATGCCCGTTTTCCCGCCATTTCCGACCTGCGCGCCCGCGCCCGTCGCCGGTTGCCGCATTTCGTCTGGGAATACCTCGACAGCGGCACCGGGTCCGAGGCCACGACGCGGCGCAACAAGGCGCAGATCGACGCGGTCCGCCTGATGCCCTCGATCCTGCATGGCGAGATCGCCCCGGATCTGAAAACTTCCCTTTTGGGACAAGAGTTTGACTTGCCCTTCGGCATCGCTCCCGTGGGCATGTCCGGCATGATCTGGCCCGGCGCGGAACAGCTTTTGGCTCGCGCCGCGGCCCGGGCGAACATCCCCTACACGCTCTCCACCGTGGCCACGCAAAAGCCCGAGGACCTGACCGATTCACTCGGCCCGAATGCCTGGTTCCAGCTCTATCCGCCGCGCGATCCCGAAATCCGCAAGGACATGATCCAACGCATCAGGAAGGCCGGGTTTTCCACTCTGGTCCTGACCGTGGACGTGCCCATCGCCTCGCGCCGCGAACGCCAGGTTCGGTCAGGCCTGACCACCCCGCCCCGGATCACGCCGCGCGTCCTCGCGCAGATCGCGATCCGCCCCGCCTGGGCCATGGGCATGTCCGGTCGCGGCATGCCCCGGATGCGCTTCATCGACGATTATGCGCCGGATACCAAGGGGTTACCCTCGAACAAGCATGCCGGCTACCTGCTGCGCACCTCCCCCGACTGGTCCTATCTTGCCTGGCTGCGCGAGCATTGGGACGGCCCCCTGATCATCAAGGGCGTTCAGGATCATCGCGACGTGGCGCGCCTGCAATCCGAAGGCGTCGATGCGATCTGGATCTCCAACCATGCCGGCCGCCAGTTCGACGCCGCCCCGGCCACGATCGAGGCGCTGCCTCTCATCCGCGCCGAAACCGACCTGCCGATCCTCCTGGATGGCGGTATCGAGAGCGGCCTGGACATCCTGCGTGCCCTGGCCCTGGGGGCGGATTTCGTCATGCTGGGGCGGGCCTGGCACTATGCGCTCGCCGCCCTCGGGCGGGACGGCCCGGGCCATCTGGTGCATATCCTCAAGACCGATCTCGAGGCCAACATGGGCCAGTTGGGCCTTGGCCACCCCCGGGATGCCCGCGGCCGCCTGCTGCCGGACCCGGACTGAGCGACCATAGCGCCCGACCTTCACGAAGCGTTAACCTGCGTACCCGTACAGTCTCGCGGCGACCCGGCCCCGACACGCTCCCGGTGTGCGGCGCCGGTCTCCCGAACGGGTAGCCTCACTACCCGCCCGGCCAAGAAAATCGCCCGGCGGTGGATGTACCCACTTTGTCGGATTGCGCTACCCTCTTGCAAAACCTAAAAACAGGCGCAACGCTGCACTGCGGCGCAAACACTGCGGAGCAACCGCAGCGAACGACATGACGGGAGGACAGGCCATGGCCGAGTTCAAGAAAATTCTCATCGCCAACCGGGGCGAGATTGCCATCCGCATCATGCGCGCCGCCAACGAGATGGGAAAACGCACCGTGGCCGTCTTCGCCGAAGAGGACAAGCTGGGCCTGCACCGTTTCAAGGCGGACGAGGCGTACCGGATCGGCGAGGGGCTGGGCCCCGTGCAGGCCTATCTCTCGATCGACGAGATCATCCGCGTAGCCAGGAAATCCGGCGCCGACGCGATCCACCCGGGCTATGGCCTTCTGTCCGAGAACCCCGCCCTGGTGGACGCCTGCGAAGCCAACGGCATCACCTTCATCGGCCCCAAGGCCGAGACCATGCGCGCCCTGGGCGACAAGGCCAGCGCCCGGCGCGTCGCCATAGAGGCCGGCGTGCCCGTCATCCCCGCCACCGAGGTGCTGGGCGAGGACATGGACCAGATTCGCAAGGAAGCCTCCGAGATCGGCTACCCGATGATGCTCAAGGCCTCCTGGGGCGGCGGCGGACGCGGGATGCGCCCCATCGAGTCGGAAAAAGAGCTGGCCGAGAAGGTCCGCGAAGGCCGGCGCGAGGCCGAGGCGGCCTTCGGCAACGGCGAGGGCTATCTGGAAAAGATGATCACCCGCGCCCGCCATGTCGAGGTCCAGATCCTGGGCGACAAGCACGGCAACATGTACCACCTCTTCGAGCGGGACTGCTCGGTCCAGCGCCGCAACCAGAAGGTCGTCGAGCGCGCCCCCGCGCCCTACCTGACCGACGCGCAGCGCGCCGAGATCTGCCAGCTGGGCTACAAGATCTGCAAGCACGTCAACTACGAATGCGCCGGCACCGTCGAGTTCCTGATGGATATGGACACCGACCAGTTCTACTTCATTGAGGTGAACCCCCGCGTCCAGGTCGAGCACACCGTGACCGAGGAGGTCACCGGCATCGACATCGTCCAGGCCCAGATCAAGATCGCCGAGGGCAAGACGCTGGAGGAAGCCACTCGCAAGAAATCGCAGGACGAGATCACCCTCAACGGCCACGCGATCCAGACCCGGATCACCACCGAGGACCCGCAGAACAACTTCATCCCCGACTATGGCCGCATCACCGCCTTCCGCGAGGCCACGGGCATGGGCATCCGCCTCGACGGCGGCACGGCCTATTCGGGCGGCGTCATCACCCGCTACTACGACAGCCTGCTGGTCAAGATCACGGCCCATGCGCAGACCCCCGAAGGCGCAATCGCCCGCATGGACCGCGCCCTGCGCGAGTTCCGCATCCGGGGCGTCAGCACAAACATCGCCTTCGTCGAGAACCTGCTGAAACACCCCATTTTCCTCAGCAACGAATACACCACCAAGTTCATCGACACGACGCCCGAGCTTTTCGACTTCGCCGCCCGCCGCGACCGGGGCACCAAGGTGCTGACCTACATCGCCGACATCACCGTCAACGGCCACCCCGAGGTGCAGGGCCGCGTGAAACCGCGCGAGGACCTCGCCCTGCCCCGCGCGCCCAAGCCGAAGAACGAGACGATCACCGATGGCGCCAAGCAGATCCTCGACCGGGACGGCCCGCAGGCGGTGGCCGACTGGATGGCCGCCCAGAAACAGGTGCTGATCACGGACACCACCATGCGCGACAGCCACCAGTCCCTGCTGGCCACGCGCATGCGCTCGATCGACATGATCCAGATCGCCGAGAACTATGCCCATGATCTGCCACAGCTTTTCTCGGTCGAATGCTGGGGCGGCGCCACCTTCGACGTGGCCTACCGCTTTCTCGACGAATGCCCGTGGCAGCGCCTGCGCGACCTGCGCGAACGCATGCCCAACCTGCTGACGCAGATGCTGCTGCGCGGCTCCAACGGCGTGGGCTATACCAACTATCCCGACAACGTCGTGCAGGCCTTCGTCAAACAGGCGGCCGAGAGCGGCGTCGACATCTTCCGCGTCTTCGACCCGCTGAACTGGACCGAGAACATGCGCGTCTCGATGGACGCCGTGCGCGACGCCGACAAGGTGCTGGAAGCGGCGATCTGCTACACCGGCGACATCCTCGACCCGAACCGCGCCAAGTACGACCTGAAGTACTACCTCAAAATGGCCAAGGAGCTGAAAGAGGCCGGCACCCATATCCTCTGCATCAAGGACATGGGCGGCCTTCTGAAACCGGCCTCCGCCACGGTGCTCTTCAAGGCGCTGAAGGAAGAGATCGGCCTGCCCATCCACTTCCACACCCACGACACCGCCGGCGTGGCCTCGGCCACGATCCTCGCCGCCGCCGATGCGGGCGTCGATGCCGTGGACTGCGCCATGGACGCGCTGTCGGGCAACACGTCACAGGCCACCATGGGCTCGGTCGTCGAGGCCCTGCGCCACACCGACCGCGACACCGGACTCGATATCGGCGCGATCCGCCAGATCTCGATCTACTGGGAAAACGTGCGCGAACATTACGCCGCCTTCGAGAGCGCCATGCAGTCGCCCACCTCCGAGGTCTACCTGCACGAGATGCCCGGCGGCCAGTTCACCAACCTTCGCGCCCAGGCCCGCTCGCTTGGGCTCGAGGCAAAATGGCCCGAGATCGCCCGCACCTATGCCGACGTGAACCAGATGTTCGGCGACGTGATCAAGGTGACCCCCATCGCCAAGACCGTGGGCGACCTGGCGCTGATGATGGTCAGCCAGGGCCTCACCTGCGAGGACGTGCTCGACCCCAAGACCGAGGTCAGCTTTCCCGACAGCGTCGTGACCCTGATGAAAGGCTATGTGGGCCAGGCCCCCGGCGGCTTCCCCGACGATATCGTGCGCAAGGTCCTGAAGGACGAGAAACCCATCACCGTCCGCCCCGGCACCCTGCTGGAGCCAGAGGACCTCGACGCCCGCCGCAAGGAACTGCAGGACAAGTTCGAGGACGAGGAGATCGACACCGAGGACCTGATGGGCGCGATGATGTATCCCAAGGTTTTTGATGCCTACATGGAGCGCCACCAGGTCTACGGCCCCGTCCGCACCCTGCCCACCAAGACGTTCTTCTACGGCATGGAACCGGCGGAAGAAATCTCGGCCGAGATCGATCCCGGCAAGACCTTGGAAATACGGCTTGTCGCCGTGGGCGAAACCCACGAGGACGGCGAGGCGCGGGTGTTCTTCGAGCTGAACGGCCAGCCCCGCACGATCCGCGTGCCCGACCGGCGCGTCAAGGAAACCGTCCAGGCCCGCCCCAAGGCCGAGGCCGGCAATGCCGACCATATCGGTGCCCCCATGCCCGGCGCCGTCGCCACGGTGGCGGTCAGCGCAGGCCAGCAGATCAAGACGGGCGACCTGCTCCTGACCATCGAGGCGATGAAGATGGAAACCGGCCTGCACGCCGAACGTGACGCCACCGTCAAGGCCGTCCACGTCCAGCCCGGTGCCCAGATCGACGCAAAGGACCTGCTGGTCGAACTTGAGTGACCCATCCCGGGCGGGGCGCGCATCGCGACGCGCCCCGCCCGTCTCCGACCAACAGCCCCCTTTCCAAAACCCGCGAATCCGACAAAGCTGCGCCGGTCTGAAGCCCGGGGGATGTCATGCAGAAAATCGTCGTCTTCACCGACATCCATTTCGTGCCCGAGGGCGAGACGATCATCGGCCTCGATCCCGCCGCACGCTTCGCCCAAGGCCTCGCCCACGCGCAGAAACACCACCCGGATGCGGCCCGTATCGTCATCACCGGCGATCTCACCCATCACGGTACCGACCCCGAGTACCGCCGCCTGCAAGCCGCGCTGGCGGATGTGCAGATCCCGGTGTCGCTCATGCTGGGCAATCACGACCGCCGCGGGCCTTTCCGGTCGGTGTTCACCGATGCGCCGCAAACGCCCGAGGGATTCGTCTAGGATGCGATCGACCTCGACGACACCCGCCTGGTCCTGCTCGACACCCTCAACGAAGACGCCGACGACACCCATAGCGGGTTTTTGTGCAATGATCGGCTGGACTGGATGGAAGCCGCCATCGCAGGCGCACAGGGCCGCCGCGTGATCCTTTTCCTGCACCATCCGCCCATCCTCACCGGGTTCGGCGGCATGGACTGGATCGGGCTGAAATCGCGTCGCCAGCTGGCCGCGCGGCTGGAAGGGCACGACAACGTGCACCAGATCGTCGCCGGCCATATTCACCGCACCATCCAGGGCGGGTTCGCCACCGGCGCGGGCAACCGCATTCCCACGGCGATCTTCAAAAGCCCATGTCACCAGATGCCCATGGCGCTCGGTTTTCAGGATCCCAGCCTTTCGGTGGACGAGCCGGGGGCCTACGGCCTTCTGCTGCTTGGCCCGGACGGGATCGTGGTGCACACCGAGGACTTCACTCTGCCGCCCGCAGACCGCGTCTGTTACGACACCCAACGCGGCTGACCTGCGGTTTCGCGGCTTGCCGGCACGGCGCCGGCGTCCGTGTTGGCGCCTCAGGGGCAGGCGCGCTTTTCCGCCACTTGGCCCCCGCCCCCCGGTTTTTCTTGCCCGATGGCTGTCAGGATACTACCCTCAGTTGCACCCTGCTGCCTTTGCCGCAGTCTCTACCGAAGGAGACGTGACGTGACCGGATTGCATGATCAAGACCCGGATGTGCCGACGCCCCCGACGAAAAAGCGTCGTGCCCTGTTTTTCGCATTTTTGCTGCTTGCCTCCACCCTTGTCTATGTCGAGCTGATCCTGCGTTACGGCAACTGACGGCCGCCGCGGCAAAAAAAACCGCCCAAGCTGCGATTTTCCCTTGCAGCCCCGCGCGAGACTTTATATCTCCGCCTCACCCAACGGACGCGGGCGTAGCTCAGGGGTAGAGCATTACCTTGCCAAGGTAAGGGTCGTGAGTTCGAATCTCATCGCCCGCTCCAATTTCTCTCCAAGTTGATCGACAGAACCGGCAGAATGCCGGTTCTCGTGCCAATCGGCACCACGTTCCTCCCGACCCGTTCCACCCCCCTTGGCGCGCCTGCCAAGCCCGCCTATAACGGCGCGGCAAACACTCAGGGACGCACCCAATGCGCAGCGCCAGCATCACCCGCAAGACCGCGGAAACCGATATCTCGGTCACGATCGACCTCGACGGCACCGGCACCTACGACAACCGGACCGGCGTGGGGTTCTTCGACCACATGCTGGACCAACTGGCCCGCCACGCCCTGGTCGACATGGAGATCCGCTGCGAGGGCGACCTGCACATCGACGACCACCACACGGTTGAGGACGTGGGCATCGCGCTCGGCCAGGCCCTGACGCAGGCCGTGGGCGACAAGAAAGGCATCCGCCGCTACGGCTCCTGCCTGCTGCCCATGGACGACGCGCTGGTGCGCGCCGCGCTGGATATTTCCGGCCGGCCCTACCTGGTGTGGAACGTCGCCATGCCCACCGCCCAGATCAAGACATTCGACACCGAACTGGTGCGCGAGTTCTTCCAAGCGTTCAGCACCCATGGCGGGCTCACGCTGCATGTCGATGCGCTGCACGGCATCAACAGCCACCACATCGCCGAGGCTGCGTTCAAGTCCGTCGCCCGCGCCCTGCGCGACGCGCTGGAAATCGACCCGCGCAAATCGGACGCGATCCCATCCACCAAGGGCACGCTCTGAGCCCATGACAACCGTCATCGTCGATTACGAATCCGGCAACCTGCATTCGGCCGAAAAGGCGTTTCAGCGCATGGCGTCCGACGCCGGTGCCGGCACGGTCCTCGTGACCTCGGACCCCGAGACCGTACGCACGGCCACACGCATCGTGCTGCCCGGCGACGGCGCCTTCCCCGCCTGCCGGAAAGAGCTTTACGACCATCGCGGCCTCTTCGAGGCGATGAAGGAGGCGGTCATCGACAAGGGCCGCCCCTTCATGGGCATCTGTATCGGGATGCAGATGCTGGCCACGCGCGGGCTGGAATATACCGAGACGGACGGGTTTGACTGGATTGCCGGCACGGTCGGTCCGGTCGCGCCGTCGGATCCGTCGATGAAGGTTCCGCACATGGGCTGGAACGA